>DASZPU010000637.1:0-18997 GCA_035550195.1 Nannocystaceae bacterium | reverse complement strand
CGCAGCACGTTGTGAGCGACGCCGAAGATGTAGGCGCGAAACGAGCCTGTGCCCGTCCAGTCGCCCAGCTTGCGCGCGCAGATCTCGAACGTGCTCGCCACGAGGTCCTCGGCGTCGCGGCCGTCGAAGACCTTGTTCGCGAAGAAGCGACCGAGCCCGACGAGGTGGCGGTCGACCAGTCGGCCGCCCGCGCCGGCGTCACCGCGGTGCCAGTCCAGATAGAGCTCGCGATCGCTGGGTACGACCTCGTCCACGGGGGCCAGCGGACGATCTCACGAATTCGTACGACCCGCGGCAATCACTGCCGCGCGACCGGACACATCGCGTTCACGATGCCTCGCACCACACTCGTTCCCTCCTCGTCTCGCACCGCCGGGACCTTCGTCGCGCTCGTCCTCGGCTGCGCCGCGGACGGGTCCCCCTCCGACATGCCTGCCACCGGCGAGAGCACGGTCGCTTCGTCGAGCGAAGCGAGCACGTCGTCGGAGGCGAGCTCGACCACGCATGCATCCGACGAGACGGGCGTGGACTCGGCGGTCGCGACCGACATCGACACGAGCAGCAGCGCAGCGAGCGAGACCGAGTCGGAGAGCTCCACCGGCGACGAGATGCCGAGCTGCGGCCGCGGGCTGCCGTCCGACGTGCTCTACACCAGCATCGCCGGGCTCGGCGCACCGCCGGACACGTTCACGGTCGCGATCACGTCGTTCTTCGACCTCGATACCGGCGAAGCAGACGAGGCCGCCGACGATTTCACCGTACCCGACGGCAGCTGCTGGTGCGTGACCGGCATGCGCTTCGTCGGACGCTACTTCGGTGAGCCGCCGCTCGACCCCGCGTATCGCATGCGCATCTATCACGATGGCGACGAGCTGCCCGGCGAGCTCTTGTTCGAGTACGAAGGCGCGCCCTCTGCGTTCGACGAGTCACCCGATCCGTTCTTCGAGCTGCCGTTCTTCGATCTCACGATGGCTCCGACTTCGCTGTCGAGCGGACGGTACTGGGCGTCCGCTGCCGCGCAGGTCGTGGGCGAGGCGCGCTATACGATCGCGCTCTCGCAGGACGGCGAGGGCACGGCACCCGCCGCGCAGCTCGACGCAGAAGATTGCCCGGAGTTCACGCCGTACCACGTCTGCTACCCCGACGAGCCGCCCGTGCAGCTGGCCTTCGAGGTGCTCGGCGCCGAAGTGTCGTGCGAGCGCTGAGTTGGTTTCGGCGGCTGGGTGCGCGCGCCGCCGCGACGCTCGCACGCATGCTCGATGTACCATCGTCGCAGATGGCGACGGCTCGCGACGACCCCGCGACCGAGGCGAGCGGCGAAGATGCGCAGCTCGTCGCCGCTGCTCCCGATGTCGATGTCGACCGACTACGCGAGCTGGTGCATCGCCGCGTGTTCGACACGGCGCCGCGCAACGAGCCCGAGCGGGCCGCGACGCCGGGGCGTTACCTGCTGCTCGAGCTCATCGGTCGCGGTGCCATGGGCTCCGTGCACAGCGCGTACGATCCGGCACTCGACCGCAAGATCGCCATCAAGCTGATCACCGCGCGCGGTGGTCCGCCGGCAGCGGCGGCCGAGCGACGCACTCGCATGGTTCGAGAAGCACGCGCGCTGGCCAAGCTGAGCCATCCCAATGTCGTCACCTTGCTCGACGCGGGCGTGTACGGCGAAGACGTCTTCCTTGCGATGGAGCTCGTGCAGGGGCAGACGCTGCACGAGTGGGCGAGCGCGTCACCACGTTCGTGGGTCGATGTGCTCGACGCGTTGCTGCAGGCCGGTCGCGGGCTCGCGGCGGCGCACGCTGCCGGCATCCTCCACCGCGACTTCAAGCCACAGAACCTGATGATCGACGGCGGCGAGCACGGCCGGATGCGCGTGCGCGTCATGGACTTCGGGCTCGCGCGACCGTCGGATGCGTCCGCCGAACGCACGCCGGTGCGCAGGTCGTTCGACGATGTCGACGCGCTCACGCGCACTGGTCAGCTGATGGGCACGCCCGCATATATGGCGCCCGAGCTGCTCACGGGCGCAGGCGCGGACGCCCGCTCCGATCAGTTCTCGTTCTGCGTCGCCGCGTGGGAGTTGCTGTTCGGCGTGCGTCCGTTCGTAGCTGCGAGCGGGCCGGCATTGATGGCGGCGATCCTCGCCGCGCGCTCGCCCAGCGCGCCCGCGGGTACACGCGTGCCGCGTTGGCTCCGTCAGGTGATCTTGCGCGGCTTGGCGCGCGAGCCCGATGCGCGCTGGCCCACGATGGATGCGCTCGTCGCCGCGCTCGCGCAGGGACGCGCGCGTGCGCGTACCCGTCGTGCGCTCGGGTTCGCGGCCTTGCTCGGCATCGGCGCGAGCGCGGCCTACGGTGCGCATCGAATCGCCGAGCGCGAGACCCTCGCGCGATGCGAACGGATCGGGGCCGAGCTCGAGCATGCGTGGAACGACGACGTGCGTGCGCAGTTGATCGCGAGATTCGGCGAGGCCTCGGCGCTCGGAGCCACGAGTGCCCAGAAGGTGCAGCCGTGGATCGACGACTACGCGCGCGCATGGGCCGACGGTCGTCGGCAGGCTTGTCTGGGCGCCGAGGACGAGCGCTGGGCGCAGGCGCGCACCGACGCATCGTTGTGGTGTCTCGACGAGCGTCGGCTCGCGTTCGAGTCGTTGCTCGCGCAGCTCGTCGATCCGGATCGCGATGCAGTGCTGCGTGCAGTGAGCTCGGCCGCGGGTCTGCCTCCCGTTGCGCCGTGCACCGACGAGCGCTCGCTCGCAGGCTCGCCCGCACCGGCGTTCGAGCAGCGCGAGGAGCTACGCACGATCGTCGCGGCGCTGGTGAGCCCCGTTCGCGGCGCCTCGGCTGCGCAAGAGGAGCAACGGCTCGCGACGATCGTGCAGCGATCGCAGGAGCTCGGGTGGGCGAGCACCACGGCGCGAGCACGCATCGCACTCGCGGCCCGCATGCAGACGCGGGGCGACAACGCCTCGGCCGAGCTCGTCGCAACCGAGGCATTCCACGAGGCCGCGCGTGCAGGCGCGTGGAACGAGGCGACGCGGGCGGCGACGCTGCTCGTGCAGATCGTTGCGATCGGACGATCGCGTGCGGGCGAAGGCCTCGCATGGGGACGGCTCGCCGAGACTGCAGAGACACACACGCTCGGCGATCGCAGCACGCTCGCGGCCGATCGCCTTGCCAACGTCGGTGTTGCCTACGAGCTCGATGCCCGTCCGAACGATGCCTGCGCCGCGCTCGCCACCGCACTGCTGCTGCATGCGATGGCGCAGGGGCCCGAGCATCCGCAGGTCGCGGCGATGTGGTGCCGCCTCGGCATCACCTACCGCACGATCGACGACTACGACGCGATGCGCCGGTACTGCGGCGAAGCGGTGCGCATCGCCGAAGCGGCGTATGGCGCCGACCACCCCGACACCGTCGATCTATCGACCAACGTGGGCGTCACCTACCTCGAGACCGGCGACTGCGATCACGCCGAGCCGATCTACGAGCGCGCGACTGCGATCTTCGGCACGACGTGGGGACGTGAGCACACCCGCTACGCGACGGCGCGCATGAACCTCGGCTCGTGCGCGAAGACGCGGGGAGACTACGCGCGCGCGCGCACGATCTACGATGAGGTGCTGGCGATCCGGGAGCGCACGTTGGCGCCGGGTCACGCACGGATCGCGACGTCGCTGCGCTACCTGGCCGAGCTCGACCTCGTGATGAACGATGCCCGATCCGCGTTGCCACGGCTCGAGCGAGCGCTCGCGATCATCTCCGCCGCGCGGGGAGCCGAGCACCCCGAGGTCGCGCTCTATCTGCAGCCGCTCGCGCGCGCGCACGAAGCGTTGAACGATCGCGCGAGCGCGGACGCGGCCCAGGCTCGCGCACTCGCAATCGCGCGCGCGGCCGGGCCACTCGACGAGGGCCGAACACGCCGTGAGTATGGCGCGCTGCTCCGTGAGCGGGGCGATCGCAGCGGCGCACGCGAGCAGCTCGAGCTCGCGCTGCAGCTCACGCAGAGCGTCGTGGGAGCGGATGCCGGCCCCACCGCACGCACGCTCGCGATGCTCGGGGACGTCGAGCTCGAGGATGGACGCGTCGAAGCGGCCGAGCGTCACTTCACGCGGGCGGTCGCGATCTACGAGACGACGCTCGGCGTGCGCGAGGACGAGTGCGACGCGCAGGCAGGCCTCGCGCGCACGCTCGTCGCGCAAGGACGCGAGCGTGCGCGGGCCGTCACGCTCGCGCGTGCAGCGATCGCCGCCTACCGCACCGTGCCCGGGAACCGCCCCGCTCGCCGCGCAGCGCTCGAAGATTGGGCGGCACGGGAGCTGCCCGAGGCAATGCGCTGAGCCGCGTGCCCGCGGGTACGATCGCTTTTGCCATGACCGCGCTCATCCACGTCGCGAACGCGCTCTACCTCGTCTCGTACTCGGTGCGCGACGTGCTGAAGCTGCGCGTCGCGACCATCCTCGCGATGATGCTGCTCATGGTCTACTACTGGTCGAACCAGCTCTGGACTCCGCTCGCGTACAACCTGTTGTTCATCGCGATCAACGTGATCCAGACCTGGCGACTCGTGCTCGAGCGCCGACCGGTGCGGCTCGGCGTCGACGAGCAGCGGCTCTACGATGCGATGTTCCGTGCGCTGCGTCCGCGGCAGTTCCTCGCGCTCGTCGGCGCGGGCACGTGGGAGCAGCACGACGACGGCGCGGTGCTGGTCGAGGCCGAGCAGCCGCTCGATCGATTGCTCGTCGTCACCGATGGCAGCGCGAAGGTCGAGCTCGCGGGCACACAGGTCGCGACGCTCGGCGCCGGCCGCTTCGTGGGCGAGCTGTCGTGGCTCACCGGTGACGCGCCCCGTGCTCGCGTCGTCGCGCAGCAGAACGTGCGGGTGGTGTGTTGGCCGGCGGCGAAGCTGCGCACGTTCCTCGAGCAGAATCTCGAGATCCGCACGGTGATGCAGCAGCTGCTCGGCGCCGACCTGGCCAAGAAGCTGCGCGCGCCGTCGCCGGCCTGATCGCCTACTTCGCGGCCGCAGGGTCGTGACGAGCGAGATCGAGGGGTTTCCCATGGCGCGCAGCGGTGGCGCGGCGCCTTCACGGAATTTCACGTGCGTGCGTTCGTCGTTGCGTGCGTGACCGTGGCATCCTGCGCGCATGCGACGGGTGGTGCTCGCGTTCCTGCTCGCGGGCTGCAGCCCGCAGACCTCGTCTCGGCCGCCGGGCGCGTCCCCGGTGCCGCCCATCGAATCGCGCGCGGAGGATCCGGTCGCGGAGCGCATCCGCATCCTCGATCGCGAAGGGCACGAGGTGTCCTTGTCCGCGATGCTCGACGCGCTGGCGCAGAAGGACGCGGTGTTCCTCGGCGAGACCCACCTCGACGACGTCACGCATCGCGTCGAGCTCGCGGTGCTCGAAGGCCTCGCCGACCGTCGCAAGGACGAGCTCACGCTGTCGCTCGAGATGTTCGAGCGCGACGTGCAGCCGCTGCTGGACGACTACCTGCACGGCAAGATCGACGAAGCGAAGCTCGTCGCGGACGCGCGGCCGTGGGGCAACTACGCCACCGACTATCGTCCGCTCGTCGAGGCTGCGCGCGCGCGCAAGCTCCCGGTCGTCGCTGCGAACCTGCCGCGTCCGTTGGTGATGTCGCTCGCGCAGGAAGGCAAGCTCGCGTGGGAGCGCGCGAAGCAGGAGCATCCGACGTGGGTGCCCGCGGTCGTGCATCCGCCCGATCCCGAGTACTGGGCGCGCGTCGGTCGAGTGCTGCGCGGGCACGGTCCGGGCGGCGGTGGTGGGCCCGAAGATCCCACGTGGTCGATCCAGAACCTGTGGGACAACACGATGGGCGAGGCGGTCGCGAACGCGCTCGGCGAGCGCACCGTCTTGCACGTCGTCGGTGCATTCCACGTCGAGTACTTCGGCGGCACGCTGGCGCAGCTGCGCACGCGTGCACCGAAGGCGAGCATCGCGAGCCTCACCGTGGTGCCGGTCGACGATCTGCGCACGGTCGAAGTGCGGCCCGAGCTCGCCGACTACGTCGTGTACGCGCAGAGCTACGCGCGCGGCGTGTCGAGTGGAACGCTCGGCGTGACGACGGCGAGCGAGCTCGACTATCGCCTCGCACTGCCCGAGCACACCGCCGCGGATGCGAAGCTGCCGCTGCTGGTGTGGCTGCCCGACGACGGCGAGGATCCGAAGGATGCCGCACTGCGCTGGAAGCTCGCGCTGGGTGGGCAGGCCGCGGTCGCGGTGTTGGTGCCGCCGCATCGTCAGCGCGAGCCCGACGGTCGCATCGTCGGACGCTGGGGACACGCGATCGGCTTCGCAGAGGATCAACGCGGGCTCGGCCTCGCGCTCGAACGATTGCTCGAGTATGCGCGGCGAAGGCTGCCGGTCGCCACCGATCGCATCGTGATCGCGGGCCGCGGTGGCGGTGGTGCGAGCGTGCTCTGGGCGGGCTTGTACGGCGAAGCGCTCGACGTGCCGCTCGTCGCGATCGCACCTTCGTTGCCGCGCGTGCTGCAGCGCGCGTCGATTCCCGAGCGCAAGCCGGGCGCACCGTCGCTCACGGTGATCGACGGCGATCCCACACGCGCCGCGATGACGGCCGCGCTCGAGCCGTTCGGCCGCGTCGGGCTCACGCCCACGACGAAGCCGAGCACGACGCTCGACGTCGCCGAGCAGGACGCGATCCGCAGCGCGCTCGGTGTGCAGGCGTCGCCGACGAACGGCGAGCCCACGCGATTGCGTCTCGACGATCCCACGGCGGTCGGTCGCCGTTGGGCGGAGCTCTACGCGGCGCTGTTGCGCTCGCGCGGCACCGCAGCGGAGGTCGTCGCCACGAACGGCACCGCGCTCGACGAAGCGTGGTTGCGCGAGAGCTTCACCGACGGCAAGGGCCTGCCGCGTCCCGACGCCGCGTTCGGTGGCGCAACGCTCATCGTCTGGCCCGAGCGCGCGAGCAAGGCCACGCGCGTTGCATGGCAGGCGCTGGTCGACGCGGGTGCGAAGGAGCGGGGCATGTTCTCGCCGGTGCGCCTGGTCGAAACACGCGAGCTCGCGCGCGCGGTCGAAGACATCGCGAAGAAGGGCACCAGCAACGTGCTGGTCGTGCCGCTCGCGTTCGCGGCGAGCGACGCCCGCATGCGCGCGCTGCAGGACGCCGTCGGCACGCCGCCCGAGTCGATCGACGTGCACTTCTCACCGGGCCTGGGTGGCGCGGCGGTGCACCAACGCGCGAAGCCGTAGGTGCTACCATCGTCGGATGTCGTCGCGCGAAGCCGGCAGCACGACGACGCAGGTCGAGCATGCGACCGAGACGTTGCATCCGCCGCGTCACGCGACCGGCGAGATCGCTGCGAGCATCGTGCCGCCGGGCGCGGTGCTCGGTCGCTACGTCGTGGTCGGTACGATCGGTCGCGGTGCGATGGGCACCGTGTTGCGCGCGTACGATCCGAAGCTGCGCCGCGAGGTCGCGCTGAAGCTCTTGCGCCCCGATCAGCTCGCCGCCGAAGGCGAAGCACGCATGGTCCGCGAGGCGCAGGCGATGGCTCGGCTCTCGCACCCCAACGTCGTCGCGGTCTACGACGTCGAAGTGGCGGCGGGCAGCGTCATGCTCGCGATGGAGCTCGTGCAGGGGCCGACGCTGGGTAGCTGGTTGGCGCGTGGACGCGAGTGGCCCGAGATCATCGCGGTGTTCCGGCAGGCGGGAGCAGGGCTCGCCGCCGCGCATCGTGCCGGGCTCGTACACCGCGACTTCAAGCCGCACAACGTGATCATCGCCCCGCACGGGGCGCTCGGAGAGATCACACCGATCGCGAAGGTCACCGACTTCGGGCTGGCGAAGGCGGCCGACGGCGCCGCGCCGCGGCTGTCGCTGTCGCCGGAGCGCAGCCAGGAGATCGACGACTTCTCCGCGACGCTCACGCGCGGCGACGTGGTGATCGGCACGCCGCGCTACATGGCGCCCGAGCAGTGCATCGGCGAGCCCGCGGGCGAGGCCGCCGACCAGTACGCGTTCTGCGTCGCGCTGTGGGAGGCACTCGTCGGTGCGCCGCCGTTCTTCGGCGAGACGATGGCCGACATCGCGCGCAAGAAGCTCGCGGGGCCACCGAGCTGGAACGGCGGACGCGACGTGCCGCGCACGATCGCGGTCGCGCTGCGTCGCGGACTCGCGCCGGCGGCGAAGGATCGCTGGCCGTCGATGGAGGCGCTGCTCGCCGTGCTCGACGTGACGCCGCGTCGCCGTCGTCGGCTCGCGCTCGCGCTCGGCGTCGTCGGGGTCGCGGGCGCGACCACGCTGCTCGTGCTGCGCCACGACGAAGGTCCGTGCACGGGCGCAGCGGAGCGCATCGCGGAGGTGTGGAACGACGGTGCGCGCACCGATGTGCGAGCCGCGATGGTCGCGACCGCGTTGCCGTACGCGGAGAGCACGGCGTCGCGCGTCGCCACGCGGATCGACGCGTGGGGCGACGCGTGGGTGGATCAGCACGTCGATGCATGCACCGCCACGCAGGTGCGCGGCGAGCAGTCGACCGAGGCGATGGATCTGCGCATGGGCTGTCTGCAGCGCGGACGTGCGAGCCTCGCGACCGCGATCGAGCTGCTGCGCGCCGCCGACGTCGAGCTGGTCGATCGCGCCGACGAGCTCGTCGACGGATTGCCCGCGCCGACGACCTGCGCCGACGCGCTCGCGCTGCGTGCCGACGTGCCGCCGCCCACCGATGCCGACACCGCCGCGCGCGTCGAGCGTGCGCGCGAGCGGCTCGCCGAGCTCGCGACGCGCATCGACGCCGGGCGTTGGGCCGACGCGCGGCCGCTGTTGCTCGGGCTGCGCGACGAGAGCGAAGCGCTCGGCTATGCCCCGCTGTCCGCAGAGATCGCCGTGGCGCTCGGCTTCGTGCAACGCGAGCTCGGCGAGGTGGGGCTCGCCGAGCAGACCCTCGCGCTCGGCAAGCGTGATGCGCTGCAGAGCGGTGCGCTGCACGTCGCGAGCGAGCTCGCCGCATTGCTCGCCGAGACGATCGGTGGCGATGCGGCGCGCGTCGAGGAAGCGCGCTGGGAGGGCGAGCTCGCGTTGATGCTCGCGCGCGGACGCGAGCCCGGCGGTGTGCTCGAAGCGTCGGCCCATCGCGCGCTCGCGCGCGTGCACATCACCGAGCGCGATTGGGCGCGCGCCGAGATCGAGTCGCTCGCGAGCGCGGAGCAACTCGCGGCTGCGCTCGGGCCGGAGCACACCGAGGCAGTGATCGCGCGTGGTGACCATGCCACGGTGCTGGGCTACCTCGGTCGGCCCGCCGATGCGGAAGCGGAGCATCGTCGCGCGCTCGCGCTGGTGCTGAGCTCGCGCGCACCCGATCACCCCGACGTGTTCGCGCTACGGGCCGACATCGCCAACGATCTGCAGGCGCAAGGGCAGTGGGCCGAGGCGGCCGCGGAGTACCGCGAGATCATCGCGCGGCGCGTCGAGATCCTCGGACCCGATCACCCGACGATCGGCTCGTGGCACTACAACCTCGGCAACGCGCTGCAATCGCTGCGCGACTACGCCGGTGCGGAGGTCGAGTATCGCAAGGCGATCGACGTGCTCGCGCGCACGCTCGGTGAGTCGCACATCGAGGTCGCGACGGTGCGCAACAACCTCGCGAACACGCTGCTGGCGGTGGGGCGGCTCGAGCAGGCCGAGGCCGAGCACCGCGCATCGTTGCGGATCCGACTCGCAGCGCTCGGGCCCGACAATCAGCGCGTCGCGATCGCGCAGAGCAACGTGGGCATGGTGTTGCTACAACGCGATCGTCCCGTCGAAGCCGAGGCGGAGTATCGCGCGGCGACGGCGACGATGGCCCGCGCGCTCGGCTCGAATCACCCCGACACGGGTCGCTGCCTGATGGGCGTCGGCGAAGCACTGCTCGCGCAGAAGCGTTGGGCCGACGGCATCGCAGTGCTGCGCAGCGCGCTCGCGACGATGGATGGCTCGCCGAGCCACGGGGGCTTGCGCGGCGCGATCGGGCTCTTGCTCGCCGAAGCGATCTGGCAGCTCGGCAACGATCGCGAGCTCGCGCGGCAACACGCACGCACGGCCCGCGAAGAGCTCGCGCGCGTGGGCCCGATCGGCGCGAGCGGGGTGGACGAAGCCGACCAGTGGCTCGCGGCGCATCCTTAGTCGGCGCTCGACCGACGGGCAACCAACGCGAGCACCGCATCGACGACGTCGCTGGTGGGCGCGTGATCACCCAACGTGCGGTCGCGATGCAGGTAGCGTAGCGAGCCGTCGGTGTCGACGAGCGCGATGCCGCCTTGCTGGAAGCCCGCGCCTTCGATCCCGGTCTGGCCATAACCCGCGAGCCGAGCGCGCAACGCATTCGCCGCGGCGCGCGGTGACAGCATCGCGCTCTTGCGGCGCTCGAGCGCGAGCGCGGCGAACGACTCGCAGCTCGGATCGGTGACGATCTCGATCGGCTGGCCCGCGAGGCCATTGCGTTCGACGAAGCCGTCGATGAACTGCGCCGCACCGTTGCCGACGAACACCACCGCGATGCCGAGCGCGACGAGCTCGGGTACGCGGGGCGCGATCACGCCGACCTGCTCCGCACAGCCGATGCAGCCGAAGTGACGCAGGAACACCAGCAACGCCGGACGATCGCGCCAGCGCTGGCCGAGCTGCGACGGCTTACCCTCGCGATCGAGCACCATCGCATCGGCGAGCGCGGCCGAGACCTTCGCGCCGACCGACGCCGCCATCAGAAGTCTCGACGCTTGAACACGCACCAGCTGCCGTCGGAGTTCACCTGGAAGTTCTCCATCAGCACGTACCGGCGATGGAACCGCGAGTCCTCGACGATCTGCTTCACCGCCTTGAGCCCGGCGGTCTTGCAGTCTTGTCCGTTGTGGATGAGCACGGCCCACTCCGGCATGAGCTCGTAGAAGCGCTCTTTGTAGCCGGGCCCGTTCTTCTTGGTGTAGCCGCCCTCGAGCTGACCGATCACCGGATCGACGAGCCCGAGCAGATCGAGGATCGGGTAGTTGGTGCGATAGCCGACGTAGCCGATGTCACCGAGCGCGACGCGACCGGGCTTGCCGTGCGTGACGAGCCACTCGGATACCTGACCGGCGGTGTTGTCCCAGAAGCGCTTCTCTTCCTTGATGAACTTCTTGCGCGCGTCGGCCAGCTCGTAGTTGCGATCGACCCACGTCCACGAGAGCGCGAGCGCGATGGCGACGAGCGCACCGATGTCGCGCTTCTGCGCGAGCTGGCGCAGCCCGATGCACACGCACAGGAAGATGAACGGCTCGCCCATCGCCATGTGGCGGTAGTAGGACATCCAGTCGCC
This sequence comes from Nannocystaceae bacterium, assembly GCA_035550195.1. Taxonomy (GTDB): domain Bacteria; phylum Myxococcota_A; class Polyangia; order Nannocystales; family Nannocystaceae; genus Xiheibacterium. The sequence goes on along the minus strand of DASZPU010000637.1, from coordinate 7,675 downwards.
GCCCACGAGGATCACGTAGGTCGCGACCGCGAGGAACAGCACCGCGAACGTCGCGAGCTCGCGACTCTTGCGGGCGATCGACAGCCCGATGCCGTAGAAGAGCACGAAGCAGATCGGGCCGCTGTGATCGAGCCACGCGAGCACGTAGCCGCGCCCGCTCTTCCACTGCGCCTTCAGATCGCCGGTCTTCGCGGCGAGCGTCGCGGGGGTCCAGCTGCCGTAGTAGCCGTGGCGCCACAGCATGTGCACGAGCAGCGGCACGACGAACACGATGCCGCGCATCAGGTTCTGCTTCGCGAACCAGTGCTTGGGCCCGAGCAGGATCATCGCGAGCCCGAGGAACATCGGCGCTTCGGGGCGCGTGAGCCCGGCGAGCGCGAACACGATGCCGGACACCGGGAAGCCGCGTCCGCGCTCGTGCTCCTCGAACATCATGAGCAGACCGAGCGAGATGAGGAACGCGAAGAACGAGGTCTCGAGCCCGAACATCGCCCAGCACACCGTGGTGGGCGAGCTCGCGAGCAACCACGTCGCGAGGCACGGCAGTGCGCCGAGCGGTTGCACCCGCGCGGAGAGACGATAGACGACGACGAGCAGACCGAGTCCGGCGAGCGCACCGAGCACCTTGCTGCTCACGTGCGGATCGACGCCGAACTGCAGACCGCCCGCGATGATGAGCGTCCACAGGAAGTTGGTGTAGCCCTCGATCGCCTCACCGGGGTTGTAGACCAGCCCGTGACCGCCGACGAGATTGACCGCGTATCGGAACGAGATGTACGAGTCGTCGACCGTGAAGTCGCGTACGCGATACATGTTGTAGGCCATCACCACGAGCGGCAGCAGCAAGCCGAGCACGAGGTGCACGCGCGGCGAGAGATCGCGACCGTTGAACCATGCAGTGACGCCGATCCGATCGAGCACGCGCAGCGCAGCTCCGCGCGAAGGGGGCGGCCCGGATGTAGAACCAGCTACGTCGTTCATCAGCGCGTCCGGCGGGCAAAGTACCACGCGCTGGCGACGAACGCAGCCGAGCAGGAAATGCCGCACAGGTACGAGAATCCGCGGAAGAACTCCAGCCACGAGCGCTCGGCGTGGCCGAAGTTCTTGACCACGAGCACGACGATCGACCCGAGATATCCGAAGGCGTCGGTGACGTAGATCATGAACACGGCCGTGCCCACGGCGCCCGTCGCGGCGATGAGTCGATCGAAGAGCACGGTGCCGTAGGGCACGTACGCGAGGTAGAGGCCGATGCCGATCGCGATCATCCACGCGGGGCCCGGCAGCACGCCGAGATCGAACGCGAGTGTCGCGAGCGCGATCATGCCGGTGCCGGTGGCCATCAGCGCATGCACGGCGAAGAACGCTCGGCGGTTGTCGCCGATGCGGTAGATCGCGGCGAGCCCTGCGACCACCGCGAGCGCGACGGGAATCTCCGAGTACGTGAACATCGCCGGCACGTCGCCGAACGAGAGCGCGTGCCAGATCTCCGCCGCGAAGTTGTCACGGAAGTCGCGATACGCGGTGATGAGCGTGTGCACGCACGTCAGCAGCAGGATGCCGACGCCGAAGCGCTTCAAGAACGCGACCCGCTCCGCGCCGAACATCGGCTTGCGCTCGACGCGGGCCGCTTCGTCTTCCACGGTGGGGCGTGGCAGGCGAGCGAGCAGCCACACCGCGATCGCGAACGCGGGCACGAACACGAGGCCGGTGAGGAACGGCATCCAGCGCTCGCTGATCCCTTCGCGCAGCATCCATGCGCCGACCGATTTCACCGCGCCGCTCGCCACGATGTACGAGGTCGACAGGCCCGCGCCGAGGATCTCGGTGGTGCGGCGCCCCTCGAGGAAGCCGAACACGAGCCCCCACACTGCACCGAGCGGTAGGCCATTGCAGAACATCGCGACGACTTGCAGCCAAGGCGGTGCGATCGCGAAGAGCAACAGCGCGAGCTCGGCTGCGCCGATGAGCACGAGCAACGCGAGTGGTCGCCGTGACGGACGGATCTCCGAGACGAACTTGATGCCGAGGAATTTCGAGAGCGCGTAGCCCAGCACCTGGCCCATCACGAGGGCGATCTTGAGCGCGACGCCGCCGACCTCCTGGTCCGCGAACGCAGCCGCGGCGAACGGCTTTCGTACCGCGTACATGCAGAAGTACGCGGTGAAGGCCGCTCCGATCGCGTAGGCCGTGAAGGCGGGCCCGCTGGTGCGGGCGAGCCAGGCTTCGACGCGCGTACGCATGCTCGGGAATGCTCGCCGCGTAGCATGCCGACGGCAACCCGGTTTGACGGCCCCGCGCGCGCGGTGTTATGTCCGCGGGCGCCCCATGTCGATCAAGTATCTGGTGATCCTCGCAGTGCTCGCGTCCACTGGTTGTGCCGGCCGCAAGGCGGCGTGGGACAGCGACAAAAAGGATCAGGGCGGCGGCTCGGCCGACGTGCAGAAGCTCATCGCCGAAGGCGATGCACACTGGGCGAAGCGCACCGATCCCGCGGAGATCAAGGCTGCGATCGCAGCGTGGGAGAAGGCCGCGGCCGCAGATGCGAAGAACGCGGACGTGCTGGTCAAGTTGACGCGCGGCAACTACTTCCTCGCGGATGGTTATCTGCGCGACAACGAGAAGGAGTACCTGCGCATGATGGATCTCGGCGTGAAGTGGGGCGAGAAGGCGATGATCGCCGTCTCACCGGACTTCGAAGCCAAGATGCGTAGCGGTGGCAAGCTGCCCGAAGCGGTGAAGCTCGTGCCGAAGGAAGGCGTGCCGGCGATGTACTGGTACGCGAGCTCGCTGGGCAAGTGGGCCAAGCGCAAGGGCTTCGCGGTGTTGCTCGGGCAGAAGGACAACGTGAAGGCCACGATGGATCGCGTGCTCCAGCTCGATCCCAACTTCTATTACGGCGGGCCGCACCGTTACTTCGGGGCGTACTACGCGGTCGCGCCGGCGTTCGCGGGCGGCGATCTCGGCAAGTCGAAGGTGCACTTCAACAAGTCGCTCGAGATCGAGCCGAAGTACGTGGGCACGAAGATCCTGTGGGCGCAGGAGCTCGCGGTGAAGGAGCAAGACGAAGCGACGTTCGATCGTTTGCTCAAGGAAGTGCTCGACACGCCCGACGACGTGATCGCCGACGTGATGCCGGAGACCATCGTCGAGAAGCAGAAGGCGCGCGAGCTGATGGAAGAGAAAGACGAGCTGTTTTAGTTTCCGCACGCGGCGCCGCTGGAACAAAGCACGCGCGCGGGCTTGTGCGGACCCAGGGTCGGGCCGCACAATCCACGACCGTATGGTCCGTCGTCGTATCTCCTCGAGCCGCCGTTCGTTCGTCGCCGGCACCGCTGCCGCTGCCATCGCACCGTTTTTCATCGGTCGCGCGAAGGCCGACGAGCCCGAGTTCACGATCAAGCTCGCCACCGTCGCGCCCGCGGGCACGCCGTGGCACGACGACTTGAAGCGCTTCAAGAAGGAGCTCTCCGAGCAGAGCGGCGGACGCATCAAGGTGAAGGCGTACTTCGGTGGCGGCTTGGGTGACGAGAACGCCACCGCCGATGCGACGAAGCGCGGCACGATCCAGTGCTTCGGCGGCAGCATCGGCGCGCTCGCATCGGCGGCGCCCGATCTCGAGTGCATCGAGCTGCCCTACCTCTTCCCGACCGAGAAAATCGCCGACAAGATCCTCGACGAGGTCGTGCGCGACGATCTCGACAAGCTGTTGTGGGACGCGGGCTACAAGCTGTGCTTCTACTCGGAGAACGGCTATCGCTCGATCGGTTCGACCTTCGAGATCAAGGCCATCAAGGATCTCAAGGGCCGGAAGATGCGCGTGCAGGAGTCGCCGTCGCACATCAACACGATGAAGGCGTTCGGTGCCGCACCGGTGCCGATCTCGGTGACCGAGGTGCTCTCCGCGTTGCAGACCGGCGTGGTCGACGGGTTCGACAACACGCCGCTTTTCGCGTTCGCGGCGTCCTGGTACCAGGGCATCAAGTACTTCACGCTCACCAAGCACATCTACCAGCCCGGTGTCGTGGTGTTCTCGCGCAAGTTCTGGGAGACGCTGCCCGCCGATCTGCAGGCGATCATCATGGCGGACCCGCAGAAGATGGCGAAGCGCAGCCGTCGTGGCGTGCGGGCGATGGGCGGACAGCTCGTCGAGAACTTCCGCACCGCCGGCGTCACGGTGAACGAGCTCTCGGCCACCGAACGGGCCACCTTCGAGTCCACCGCAGCGGTCGCCTACGCCAAGTTCCTGGAGCGGGCGAGCCCGGCCGGCACTGCGCTGCTCAAGAAGATCCAAGCCGCAGTGTGACGCCGGGCCGGCGTCCCATCGTGCGAGCGGTCGCGTGAACTGATACGCTCCCGCACCGGTGACCGAGCACCTGAAGCGCCTCGACCGGCTGGTGTATCGGGCCGAGCGCGCGTTCGTGGTTTTCGCACTGCTGGCGATGGCCTTCGCGGTGGTGCTCGACGTCGTGCATCGCTCGGCCTCGAACGATGCGAGCAAGCTCGTCGACGCGTACGCCAAGCTCGCGAAGCTGTTCACCATCGTCATCGAGCCCGACACGCCGGCGCGCGCGCGACTCGAGCAGCTGACGCCTTGGCTTTCGTTCGCGATCTTCACCGGGCTGGGGTGGTTCGGCATCCGCACCGCGACGCGTCCGCGCCCGATGGCGCATGCGCGTGCCGTGGCATTCGCCGCGGCCGGTGTGGCGGTGTGCTTCGGGCTCGTGCAGCTGCTGCTGCGCCTGCTGCCCAACGGGCTCATCTGGTCGCAGCCGTTCGCGCTCGTGCTCACGCTGTGGGTGGGCTTCTTCGGCGCGTCGATGGCCACGTACGAGAACAAGCACCTGAAGGTCGAGGCGCTCGAGCGCGTGATCCCGGTCGGCCTGCGCAAGTGGGTCGCGTGCGCATCCGGTCTCGTCACCGCGCTGGTCTGCTTCGCGCTGATGTACCTGTCGCTCCGGCTCGTGCTGTTCGGCTACGAGGAGAACGTCGCGACCGCCGGCAAGGGCGGCCTCGTGCAGGGCCTCGATCTCCCGAAGTACCTCGCGTTCATGGCCCTGCCGCTCGCGTGGGCCGTGATGATGGTGCGCTTCCTCGGCATCGCCGTCGCCGCGGCCGGCGGACGCTTGCAAGAGAGCGATCCGCTCGCGGGCCTCATCGACGAAGCGACGCGCGGCGCGACCGCTCCGCTGAATCCCGAGAGCGACATCCCCACCGAGGCGGTGCGGCCCATCGTGGATCCGCCGAGCTCGTCGCCGCGCCCGCGTGCAGTCGCACGGCCCGACGCCGCATCGGGCTCGATCTCCGGTGACGCACCCGCAGCGAAGCAGAGCGAGGTCGTCACCGATCGTCACGCATCCACCGACGACAAGTCCGACAAGGAGGCGACGTGATGCGCGGGCTCTCGCCGCTCGGTCGCATGTGGCTCGCGCTCGCGTTGGTCGCGATCGGCTGGCTCGCCTTCGCGGCCTTGGGTGGCGACGGCAATGCGCTCGCGGCCGGCCCCGCCGCAGATCCGGACGACGTGGAGACGTCGGGCGCCGGCAGCCTCGGCGCGCTCGTCTTGATCGTCGCGGTCTTCGCGATGATCGCACTCGGCTCCCCGCTCTTCGTGATCCTCGGCGTGCTCGCGGCGCTGCTCTTCCTGATGTATGCCGAGGGCTACGACGACCTGGGCTCGTGCACGACGCTCGATCCCCAGACGATCTGCGGCTACGACTCGTTCCCCGCCAGCATGGCCGAGCTCAGCACCAAGAACGTGCTGCTCGCGATCCCGTTCTTCGTGGTGTCGGGCGCCATCATGAGCGCGGGCGACATCGCCAACCGCCTCGTCGCGTTCGCGCGTGCGCTGGTCGGTTGGATGCCGGGCGGCCTCGCGGTCGCGGCGGTCGGCGGCTGCATCTTCTTCGCGGCGATCAGCGGCAGCAGCCCGGTCACGGTGATCGCGATCGGTTCGATCATGTATCCGGCGCTGATCAAGGCCGGGTACCAGTCGCGCTTTTCGCTCGGTCTGGTGTCGAGCGCCGGCTCGCTCGGCATCGTGATCCCGCCGTCGATCCCGATGTTGGTGTTCGCGATCGTCGCGAGCGGCACGATCACCATCGACGTCAGCGAGCTGTTCCTGGCCGGCGTGCTCCCGGGCCTGCTGATCGGCGCGTTGCTTGCGGCCTACGCGGTGTTCCACTCCCTGCGCTCCGGTACCTCGGAGCGCGTGCCGTTCTCGTGGGGCGAGGTCGGGCGAACGTTCCGCGAGGGCTTCTGGGCGATCTTGCTGCCGGTGCTCATCCTCGGCGGCATCTACTCGCTGTTCACGCCCACCGAGGCCGCGGCGGTGAGCGTCGTGTATGCGCTCATCGTCGAGCTCTTCATCCACCGCCAGCTCGGCATGCACCACATGCCGAAGATCCTGGTCGAGTCGGCGGTGATGATGGGCTCGCTGCTCGTCATCATGGCGCTGGCGTTCGGGCTCAACCACTTCCTCGTGTTGGAGCAGATCCCCGACGCGGCCGTGGAGCTCATCCGGTCCTGGGATCTCGGTGTGGTCGAGTTCCTGCTCGTGCTCAACGGGCTGTTGCTGATCGCGGGCGCGCTGATGGACTCGATCTCCGCGATCATGATCATCGCGCCGCTCCTGACACCCGTCGCGATCAAGCTCGGCATCGATCCGATCCACCTCGGCATCATCTTCATCGTCAACTTGGAGATCGGCTATCTCACGCCGCCGATCGGCCTCAACCTCTTCGTCGCGTCGTCGGTGTTCGAGAAGCCGATCGGCGAGGTGATCAAGTCGGTCGTGCCCTACATCCTCGTGATGATGGTCGGGCTCGTGGTCGTCACCTACGTGCCGAGTCTCGCGCTCGGGCCGGTGAACGTGCTCATGCGCAACAAGCCGTTCTCCGAAGGTGCGGGGATGCCGGGCACCAAGCCCGCGCAGCGAGCGGATGCACCGGTGATCCTCGCGCCCGGCGAAGGCGAGGGCGAGCATCGCGTGAAGGCGATGGCCGAGATGACGCTCACCAGCAAGCCGCTGGTCGACATGTGCAACCTCGCCGAGGACATCAACGACGAGAGCCCGACGGTGCCCGATCGACCGCAGGCGTGGCTCGACGACATGGCCGCGACCGGGGTCACCGATCCCACCGCGGTCGCGCTCGCGAAGAAGGCCGCCGCGGCGGCCGGCTCGCCCGCTGCGTACAAAGACTTCCAGAGCGAGGCCTCGCGGCTGCTCAAGACCGAGTGGGAGTGCGAGCCGCTCGAGGAGCTGCTCGCGACCAAGCCGACCGGGCCCAATCCTCCGCGTAAAGTCGGCAAGCCCGACGACGAAGCGGAAGACGAAGACGAATAGTCGGCGTCCTTCTCGCCGGCTCCAGCAATAGATGTCGTGAGGCTGCGTCGATCCGGCTCCGGGTGGGTCGCGTACCCACTCGGCGCGCTGGATGCCATCCCGCCCCGCACCACCGCCACTGCCGGAGATCGAGCCGCTGCTCGCGATGAGCTTGCGACGCTATCGGATGATCGAGCGCGTCGCGACCGGCTCGATGGGCATCGTCTATCGCGCGGTCGATCGCAGGCTCGCGCGCACGGTGGCGCTCAAGGTGCTGCGCACCGACGTCAGCCATCGCAGCAAGGGCCTCAAGAGCGCGATGATCGCCCGCGCGCGCTTCATCCAAGAGGC
>DASZPU010000636.1:0-8935 GCA_035550195.1 Nannocystaceae bacterium | reverse complement strand
GTGCGGACCTGCGCTCGGCACCGCCGTGCGCATCGAGTGGCCTGCGGTCACGCGCTCGGAGCTGAAGCCGTACTCGGGGAAGCGCACGTCGTCGAAGTCCGCGGCGAAGAGAATCTCGCCCGGCGGCGTCGTACCGGTCTCGTCGGCGGAGCTCTCCGTCTCGCCGCCGTCGGAGCTCTCGTCGGCCGGCGTGCTCGAGCTCTCGTCGCCCGACGACACCTGGCCGGACGTGCTCTCGTCGTGGGCATCGGTCGTGGTGTCCGCAGTGGACGTCGAGCTCTCGCTGCCGTCGGTCACCACGTCGCCGGAAGGTTGGGTCGGCGACGTGATGATCGTGCACGCGCTGAGCAGTGGGAGACATGCGACGATGCGTTGCACGGGCGCGGCAGATGTACGAGCGCCCGTGACCGATTGCAGGATCCTGTGACTGCGATCACCGGCGGCGCGATCCGGGTATAGTGCGGCGATGAGACGTGTCGCCGGAGTCGTCGCGGGCCTCGTGCTCGCGTGTGGTGCGTCGGAGCAGCCCGCGGCCGACAGCAGCTCGGGCGAAGCGGGCTCGAGCAGCGGCACCACGATGGTCGCGACCACCCTTGCGACGACGATGGGCAGCACTGGAATCGCCGAAGAGTCGGGTGAAGGCGAAGCGTCGTCGACCGGCGCGCCGCCGATGCCCGATCCACCGACGATGTTGCCGACGCCGACCGGTGCGTGCCCCGAGCTCGTCGCCGGCGACGTCGAGCTCGCGCCCGCCGGCATCGCACCGCGCCGCGTGAAGCTGTGGATGTCCGACGCCGCGAGCACGATGGACGGCCCGTTCGTCTTCTACTGGCACGGCACCGGCGGCCAGCCCAACGAGGCGCTCTACGGTCTCGGTGCGAGCTTCGTCGACGAGGTCGTCGCACAAGGCGGCATCATCGCTGCGCCGTATCACGACCCGGCCGCGGGCGAGTTCCCGTGGTTCCTCGTGCTCGGTCAGCAAGAAGACGATCTACTCGTCGCCGACGAAGTGCTCGGCTGCGCGATCGATCAGGTCGGCGTCGACATCTCGCGCATCCACACCATCGGCATGAGCGCGGGTGGGTTGCAGACCTCGCAGATGAGCTGGCGTCGCTCGGGCTACATCGCGAGTGCGGTGCCGTACTCCGGCGGATTCGTCGGCGGCGCGCCGGCCGATCAGGATCCCGCCAACCCGCTCTCCGCCATGATCTTCCACGGCGGCGAGAACGACGTCGTCATCATCTCGTTCAAAGATGCGAGCGAGCGCTACTTGATGGGCCTGCAGGATCGCGGTGGCTTCGGCTTCATCTGCGATCACGGCATGGGCCACTCGATCCCGCAGGGCGACGCGCAAGCGAGCGTGTGGCAGTTCTTCTACGATCATCCCTTCGGTACCAAGCCGTCGCCCTACGCGAACGGTCTGCCCGATGGCTTCCCCGACTACTGCGCGCTGCCGTGATCACCCGTCGCCTCTTCGTGCTCGCGCTCGCGCTCGTCGCTTGCGATCCCGCGGGCACTCCGTCCACGCCACCCGATGTCGCGGAACCACCCGCCGACGCCGAGGTCACCGCTTCGGGCCTCGCGTCGAAGGTGTTGAAGCCGGGCAGCGGCAGCGAGCATCCCACTGCGACCAGCACCGTCACCGTGCACTACTCGGGTTGGACGACCGACGGCAAGCTGTTCGACAGCTCGGTGCGTCGCGGTGAGCCGACGTCGTTCGCGCTCGATCAGGTGATCCCCGGGTGGACCGAGGGTCTGCAGCTGATGGTGTTCGGCGAGCGCCGCCGCTTCTGGATCCCCGAAGAGCTGGCCTACAAAGGCGTGCGCGGTCGCCCGAAGGGCATGCTCGTCTTCGATGTCGAGCTGTTGGCGATCCAGTAGATAGAGGTTCCCCGGGAGGTTGTGACTAACCTCCGTGACGGCGACCAGCGAGCCTGATAGAGCTGAGACCGTGGCGAACTTGGGCTTCTCCGCTCGGACATTTCATCTCGGCACGCTCGCGCTCGCTTTGGCGTGCGGTGACGGTGGTGGTGATGGCCAGGGCATGACGACGGACGAGAGCGAGGATACGAGCGGAGAGCCCACGTCCGCCGCCACTACGAACGAACCGACCAGCACCACTGCGACGAGCACCACCGCGACCACCGATGCGACGGAGGACAGCGGTTCGGGCAGCGAGTCGGGCGACACCGCACCCGACGACGCCGAAGCGGTGCCGCTGCGCATCGACGCGTATCCGGTGCCGACTGCCGAGACGACGTACTCGTGCTTCGAGTTCACGTTCACGCTCGATCAACTCGGCCATGTCGTCGGCTTCGTGCCGCAGGTCGACGACGTCGCGCACGTGCATCACTACGTGCTCTCGAAGCTCGAGGCGCCGAGCAACTTCGGCGACGGCTATCAGTGCTTCGATCTCGCCGGCGAGATGGTGTGGACGTGGGCGCCCGGCGGCGGCGAGTGGTGGTTGCCGCCCGAGGCCGGCTTCCTCGTGGGCGATGGCCCCGGCGGACAGGTCACGTTCCGTCTGCAGGTGCACTACAACAACCCGCTCGGTGATCAAGGCGCGGTCGACAGCAGCGGGCTCGATCTCTACATCACCAAGAACCTGCGTGAGCACGCGGCGGGCACGATGGTGTTCGGCGACATCCTCGGCATCAACATCCCGCCGGGCGAGCCCGCGTACGAGCACGTCGCGACGTGCACCAGCCAGCAGACCTCGCAGATCCTCGCCGAGCCGATGAACGTGTTCGGCACCGCGATGCACGCCCACAACATCGGCAGCGTGTTGTGGAGCGAGGTCTGGCGCGGCGGCGCGATGTCGTACGAGCTCAACCGCGACGATCCTTATTTGTTCGGCTCGCAGCACATGAACGCGGTCGACTTGGTCATCCAGCCCGGCGACGAGGTGCAGACCCACTGCATCTACGATTCGACCGATCGCACCGAGACCACCGTGGGTGGCCCCGGCACCGAGAACGAGATGTGCTGGAACATCGTGACGTACTGGCCGCGCGTGCCCAATCCGATCGACATCTGCGGCGAGGGCTGAGCAGCTTCGTCACTCGATCCACACGGGCGTGCTGGCGAGCACGACGAGCGGCGGTCCCGGAAGCACGCCACCGGCGAAACCGGGCAAGCGCAAGTCGTCGAGCGCCAGCTCGAACGCGCCCGCACGCGTCGGCGTCGGCACGATCGCGATCGTCGAGCCCACCGACGTCCACGTCGTGCCGCCGGGGTCGTGCTCGAGCGCGAAGAGGCGTTCGTCGTCGGCTGCGCGAGGGAGCCATTCGCGACATCCGTGCGCATCCGTTCGGAGCTCCGCAGTCTCGGGCGCGAGCCACTGCAACACGCCGTCGCGATCGCGCACGAACAAACCCAGCGACGATGCGGCGACGTTCTCGGCTTCTGCACCGTTGGGCAGCGCGACGTCGTGCACCAGGCTGCCGGCCTCGTCGAACACGAGCACGCGACCTTCGTCGTCGATCGCATAGACCTCGGCGGGGCCGGCTGCGATCGCGTCGATCGTCGCGTCGGCGGGCACGGCTGCGTCGGTCTGCGCACCGAAGAGATCGTCGACGGGCAGCGACCACACGATGCGATCGGGGCCGGGTGGCTCGCCGCCGGAGGTCAACAACCACAGCCGCGTCGAGGAGGCCGCGCCGCCGTGATAGAAGCCGCGGCTCGCGAGCTCGCCGAGCGCGATGCTGGGATCGTCGGCGTCCTGCACGATGAAGTCGCTGCCTTCGACGTCGCCCTGATACGACGACACCAACAGCAGTCCGCCCGCGGTCCAGTGACCGACCTCCGCTTCGGCGAGCAACGTCGACGCTCCGCCCTGCAGGTCGAACACCACCGCGCCGTCGTTGGTGGTCACCGCGACTCGATCGCCGGTGGGCGCGAGCGCGCCCGTGCGTGACCACGGCGGCGGCGACGGCTCGATCGCGCACGGGTGCATCGGCGGCATCGCGGGATCGAAGCGCCCTTGCGGCTCGTACCACGGTGACAGCGCGATCGATTCACCGCTGCCCTCGACGACGTCGAACGTGAGCAAGCATTGCTCGTCGTAGTCGTTGGGCTCGAGTCGCGGTCCGGCGTACACCGCAGGATCGCCGTCGGCACGCAGGTCGAGCGCGTAGCTCATGCCGTCTTCGCTCGGGGAGACGAACGCGAGGCCGCCGACGACGGGCGGACCGTAGTACACGTTGTGGTTCCATTCCCGCCGGCCGATCTCGATCGCTGCGCCGTGGTCGAGCTCGTAGAGCACCATGTCGGGTGCGCTCTCGAGCATCAAGCGCGCGCCCTCCATCGCCCATCGCCCTTCGTTGCCGAACGGGAGCTCGCTCGTCGGCGTCGCAGGATCGCCGGCGTCGAGGTCGTGCAAGAAGACGCGCGGCGGCGGGTCCGTGCCTTCGCCGTACAAACGAATGCGCACCAGCGTGTCGTCGGTGACGCCGACCGGCGTGATGGTCTCGTCGGGATCGATCGCGACGCACTCCGACTCGAAGGGCGCCGAAGGATCGCTGGCATCGACGAACGAGATCCCCGCCGGCGTCGCGAACACGAACGCGCCGCGGGCCGTGCCGAGCAGCCATACGCCGCTGCTCGGACGCTGACCGTTCTGTGGCGCGTGCAGCCGCGGACGCCACGCGTCGTGGACCACGGGCGCGGAGGGATCCGAGAAGTCGATCGGGCCCGCGCTGCTCAGCACGATGTCGTCGACCACTGCCGACGGCCCGCCGACGAACGGCAGCTCGGCGAGCACGACGTCCGCGGCATCGCGTACGGTGATCCCGATCGACTCGTTGCGGACGCCGATGTCACCGACGTGCACGACACTCGACGCCGGATAGCCGCGGCGCGGCGGCGCGGTGATCGTGTCGGCACCGCTGGCGAGTGGATACGGGCGCAACAAGATCGGCGTGCCGCACATCTCGAAGCAACCGTCTTCCGTGCAGGGATCCGGATCGCCTTGCGCCGGGAACGGACAGACTGCGTCGCCTTCGCCGTACTCGTCGCCGCCGGTGCTCGACTCCGTGCCGCTGGCGGTCGTATCGAGCGTGGAGGTCGACTCGCTCGAACCGTCGACGTGGGTCGTCGGTCCTTGGCTCGTCGGTCCGCCGGTCGCCGCGGTGCTGTCTCCGCTGGTGCTCCCGTCGTCGTCGTCGTTGCTGCCGACGTCGGGACCGCACGCCACCACGACACTCGCGCAACCGATGACCCAACCACGACCCATCTCGCCAGGTTAGCTCACCTCGCGGACCGTCGTGTGCGAAAGATGTGCGGCACGACGGTGCCGCCGCCGATCCACGACTCGACCGGGGGCTGGTAGGCTCCTTCCCATCATGAGTGCTCCGACGATTCGCGCACCACGCGGGACGGCGTTGTCGTGCAAAGGCTGGCCGCAAGAAGCGGCGCTGCGCATGTTGATGAACAACCTCGATCCCGAGGTGGCCGAGGCGCCCGATCAGCTGGTCGTGTACGGCGGCACCGGCAAGGCCGCGCGCAGCTGGCCCGACTTCCATCGCATCGTCGCGTCGCTGCGATCGCTGGAGAACGACGAGACGTTGCTCGTGCAGAGCGGACGCGCGCAAGGCATCGTGAAGACGCACGAGGATGCGCCGCGTGTGCTCATCGCGAACAGCAACCTCGTGCCGAAGTGGTCCGACTGGAACGAGTTCAATCGCCTCGAGGCGCTCGGGCTCACGATGTACGGGCAGATGACCGCGGGCAGCTGGATCTACATCGGCACGCAAGGGATCCTGCAGGGCACGTTCGAGACGTTCGCGGCGTGCGGCGTGCGGCACTTCGGTGGCGATCTCTCCGGTCGACTCGTCGTCACCGGCGGGCTCGGTGGCATGGGCGGCGCCCAGCCGCTCGCGGCCACGATGAACGGCGCGGCGTGTCTGTGCATCGAGGTCGATCCGCATCGCATCGAGCGGCGCTTGCAGACGCGCTACCTCATGCGCAAGAGCGAGAGCCTCGACGAGGCGCTCACCTGGCTCGACGACGCGAAGCGCAACAAGAAGCCGCTGTCGGTGGGTCTGCTGGGCAACTGTGCCGAGATCCTGCCCGAGCTCGTACGGCGCGGCGTCGCGATCGACGTCGTCACCGATCAGACCAGCGCGCACGACGAGCTCAACGGCTACGTGCCCGACGGCATGACGCTCGAGCAAGCGATCGCGCTGCGCAGCAAGGATGCCGCGACGTACATCGCGAAGAGCATCGACGCGATGGGCCGCCACGTCGCGGCCATGCGCGCGCTGCAGAAGGCCGGCACGATCGCGTTCGACTACGGCAACAACATCCGCGCGCAGGCCACGAAAGCCGGCGTGAAGGATGCGTTCGAGATCAAAGGCTTCGTGCCGGAGTACATCCGGCCGCTGTTCTGCGAAGGGCAGGGGCCGTTTCGTTGGGCCGCGCTGTCCGGCGATCCCGAGGACATCCGCGCGACCGACCGCGCGATCCTCGAGCTGTTCCCCGAGAAGCAGCAGTTGCGGCGATGGATCGAGCTCGCGAGCGAGCAGGTCGCGTTCCAGGGCTTGCCCGCGCGCATCTGCTGGCTCGGCTACGGCGAGCGCGACCGAGCCGGCTTGCGCTTCAACGAGATGGTGAAGAAGGGCGAAGTGAAGGCGCCGATCGTGATCGGTCGCGATCACCTCGACTGCGGCAGCGTCGCGTCGCCGAACCGCGAGACCGAGTCGATGAAAGACGGCTCCGACGCGATCGCCGACTGGCCGATCCTCCACGCGCTCGTGAACACCGCGGCCGGTGCGTCGTGGGTGTCGGTGCACAACGGCGGTGGCGTCGGCATCGGCTACAGCACGCACGCGGGCATGGTGATCGTCGCCGACGGCACCGACGGTGCGGCGCGACGCCTCGCGCGTGTGCTCGTCACCGATCCCGGCATGGGCGTCATCCGTCATGTCGACGCCGGCTACGACGAAGCGAGCACGTTCGCGAAGCAGCACGGCGTGCGCGTGCCCGGTCGCACGATCCTCGAGAAGGTCGAATGAAGGTCTTCGCCGACGGCACCGTGCTGACGCTCGCGGGCGCCGCGGGGCCGCGTGCGGGCAAGGCGATGGCGGAGCTCGGGCGCATCGAGCACGGCAGCGTCGTCGTCGACGGCGAGCGCATCGCGTGGGTCGGGCCGCACGCCGATCTGCCTGCGCACTACTCGACCGCGGAGCGCATCGTGCTGCGCGGCAAGACCGTGATGCCTGCGCTCGTCGATCCGCACACGCACCTCGTGTGGGGCGGCGATCGCAAGGACGAGCTCGAGCTGCGACTCGGCGGCGCCGACTACGAGCACATCTTCGCGAAGGGCGGCGGCATCCTGTCGAGCGTCCGCCAGACGCGAGCGCTCGGCGAAGACGACCTCTTCGCGCAGAGCCGTGCGCGCGCGGAGCGAATGCGCAAGAGCGGCACCACTACCTTCGAGATCAAGAGCGGCTACGGCCTCGATCTCGCGACCGAGCTTTCGCAGCTCCGCGTCGCGCGGCGACTCGCGAGCGACGCGGGCTTCCGCGTGCGCACCACATGTCTCGCCGCACACGCGATCCCGGCCGAAGCGCGCACCAGCCCGGTCGCGCGCGCGGGCTACATCGATGCGATCTGCGAGGAGATCCTTCCCGCCGTCGCGCGCGAGCAGCTGGCCGACTACGCCGACGTGTTCTGTGATCGCGGTGCGTTCGACGTCGACGAGTCGCGGCGCGTGCTCACGGCCGCGCGTGCGCTCGGGCTCGGGCTGCGCGTGCACGCCAACGAGCTCGGCCCCACCGGCGGTGCGCAGCTCGCCGCCGAGCTGCACGCATCGTCGGCCGATCATCTCTTGTATCTCGACGACGACGATCGCCAGCGTTTGCGCGAGGCGAGCGTGGTCGCGACGATGTTGCCCGGCACTTCGCTCGTGCTCGGCAAGCCGTTCGCCGACGGTCGTGCGCTCGTCGAGGCCGGCGTCGCAGTGGCGGTCGCGACCGACTGCAACCCGGGCTCGTGTGCGTTCGAGAACCTCGCGATGGTGCTCGCGCTCGCGTGCTACGGCTGCAAGCTACAGCCCGCCGAAGCGATCTGCGCGGCCACCCACAACGCGGCCGCCTCGCTCGGGCTCGCTGCCGACGTGGGCTCGCTGCAACGAGGCCATCGCGCCGATCTGCTCGTGCTCGCCACGCACGACTATCGCGATCTCGTCTATCACGCCGGCTCGCCGCTCATCGAGCAGGTGTGGCAAGACGGCGTCCGCTTCGCGTGATCACGCGGGCGCGAGCGCGAACGGGAACGTCACCGCGACCGGCTTGCCGTCGGGCGGGGCGGGGAACTTCCAGCGCCTGATCGCCTTCGTGGTGCACTCGCCCATGCGCTTGCCGAGCGGACCCGGCAGCGTCGACGAGCTGACCGCGACCTTGTCGGTCGCACCGGCGGGCGTCACTGCGAACGTCATCTCGAGCTCGCCGCGCAGCTTCTCGTCGACGACGAGCGTCTGGTTGTAGCAGTGGCGCACCTCGTTGATGTGCGCGCGAACGATGCGGCGGACGATGTCCTTGTCGAGGCTGCCGCTCACGGTCGGTGGCGACATCTTCACCGTCGGGACGGCAGCGCCGCCGCGGGTGCGGACCACACGAGGCGCCACGGTGTCGCGCAGGCCCGGCTCGAACGCGTGGCCGGGATCGACGTCGACCAGCGGCAAGCGTGCGGCCTCGATCTCGCCCGCGAAGATCGCGAGCACCGCGTCCGCGTTGCCGGACGGCGCCGCGCGGACGGGGGCGGGCTCGACGATCTCCGCCTTCGCCTCCGGCGTGGGTGCCGAGCTCGCGGACAGCTCCGCCTTCGCGGCGTCGTCGAACTTCACGCCACTGCTCTTCGCCTCGCGCTCGGGCGCCGGAGCGTCGTGGCGATCGCACCCGAGCACGATCGCGAGCGCAAGCACGACGCGTCTCAT
>DASZPU010000635.1:0-12579 GCA_035550195.1 Nannocystaceae bacterium | reverse complement strand
GCCGAGCTGGGCAAGCGCGAGCTGCATGCGCACGTGCAAGCCAGCGGTCCCGCGGTGCGATTGCTGGAGCTGGAGCTCACCGTGCCGCTCGACGTCGACTTCGAGGAGCGCAGCTTCGCTTGGCGGCGCACCGATCCCCACGCGCTGCAGCTCGCGCTCGCCGACGTCGATCTCGGCACGCTCGGCCGGCTCGCGAACGTGGGCGGCATCGCTGGTCGCATCGACGGTGAGGCCGAGCTCGAAGGCACCGCCGCGGCGCCGAAGCTCGTCGTGGATCTCACCGGCCGCGAGCTCGCATTCGCCGGCCATCCGCTCGGCGCGTTGGAGCTCGGGCTCGAGCATCGCCGCGGCCGCGTGCGCGCGTCGGTGCGACAGACCCGCGGCGTCGAGCACGTCGCGCTCGATGCCGATCTGCCGATCGCGATCGATCTGACCGATGGCGGCGTCGCGTGGGATCGCCAGGCGCCCCACCGCATCGAGCTCGACGCCGTCGCCGTCGACGAGCAGCTGATCGCGGCGTTCGTCGAGCTGCCGGACGACTTCGGGCTCGAGCTCAACGCCGAGCTGCACGCGCGCGGCAACGTCGACACGCTCACCGCGATGGGCCAGGTGCGCGCGCGGCTCGATACCGGCGAAGGCGTCGGCACGCCGCTCGCCGCCCACCTCGCGGTGAGCCCGGCGCAACAGACCGTCGACGTCGTGATCGGTCCGTTCGAAGACAGCGCGGTCACGCTGGTCGCGACCACGCAGGCGCCGTTGCGTGCGCTGCTCGGCGCGGAGAAGTCCGACTGGCGGAAGATCCCGATCGTCGCATCGTTCGACGCCGAGCACTTTCCGATGCGCGGGCTCGATCCGTTGCTGCCCGAGGCGCTCGATCGCCCCGATGGGCGGCTCGACGCGCACGTCGGCGTCGCGGGCACGCTGCAGCAGCCCAACCTGAAGGGCCGCATCGCGCTGCACGACGCCGCGCTCACGGTGGTACCGCTGCGTCAGCGCTTCGAGAAGATCGGCCTCGATCTCGCGCTCGATCGCCAGGACATCCGACTCGCGCGCTTCACCGCGAAGAGCGGCGCCGGCCGTGCGACGGCCAAGGGCAACCTCCATCTCGCGCGCGGTGACACTGCCGGTCGGCTCGACGTCACGCTCGCGGGGCTACCGATCGTGCGGCCGGGCATGCCGCTCATGAAGCTCTCGACGCGTGCGACCGCCGAGCTCGATGCCCGCGGCGAGCGTACGGAGATCGACGTCGTCGCGCGCCGCACCACGCTCGACGTCTTCACCACCTCTGCGACGGCGCCGGCCGAGCTCCCCACCACCGAAGGCATCGTGTTCGTCGACGCGCGCGGCCGTACCACCCGCAAACGCGACGAAACCAAGCCGACGCCCGCCGACGCGCGCGAGCCCCTGCTCCCGCCGTCGATGCGTGTGCGTATGAAGCTCGGCGATCCGATCTTCGTGCGCGGCCCACAGGCCAACATGACGTGGCGCGGCAGCGTGGAGATCGAGCGCGACGCCGGGGAGAAGATCCGCGCGACCGGCAGCCTCACCGCCGATCGCGGCCGCATCAACTTCCTCGGCCACGACTTCATCATCGACAGCGGGCGCGTCACGCTGCCCGAGCGCGGCGAGCTCGATCCTTATATAGCGGTCACCGCCGTCACCCAGACCCCCGAGGGCGACGTCAACATCGACGTGCACGGGCGCGCGAGCAAGCCGCAGCTGCGACTCTCGTCCGATCCGCCGCTGCCGGAGTCCGACGTGTTCGCGTTGCTCGTCACTGGCAGCAGCGAAGGTGCCGACAAGGGCGAAGGCGGCGAGGTCGAGGCGAAGGCGGCGAACCTCTTGGTCGCGTTCGAGAACCCGGTGCTGCAGCGCGAGCTGCAGGATCGCCTCGGCATCGATCGCGTGGGCGTCACGTTCGGCGACACCGTCGATCAACCCATCGTCGCGGTCGGCAAGCGAGTGTCGCGCAAGATCTATCTCGAGACGCGCTACCACCACAACGCACCGAAGACCCAGAACACCGCGGAGATCCACCTCGAGTACACCATCAAGGCGCCGCACTGGAGCGTCGAGACGTTCTTCGGCGATGCCGCGAAGGGTGGCGTCGAGCTGTGGTGGCGCAAACGTTTCGGTCGGCCACCGCCGCCGGCTGCGACCGCGCAGGACAAGTCGAATCGGCGCGAGGGCCGGTGGTGATCGGCCGTTCGCTTCCTATCCTGTGGTCGTGAGCAGCTCATCCATCGCCCACGCCGCCGCGCATCCCCGGTCGCACACCCACGCGCCGGCGAGCTGGCCGCGCGTCGTGCTGGACACGATCCGCGATCACCTGGAGGCCCCGAGCGCACTGTTCGCGGCCGCTGTGTCGTTCTTCGCCGCGCTCTCGCTCGCCCCGATGCTCGTGCTCGCGGTCGCGATGGTGGGCGTGATCTACGGAGAAGATGCCGCACGCGCGCGCCTCGTGAGCGACGTGACGACCGCGATGGGCACGACCCCGGCCGCCGTCATCGACGAGCTCGTGCGTCAGGCCGCGCTCGAGCAAGGCCGTTGGTGGCGCGTCGCGATCGGCGTCGCGATCGCGGCGTGGGGCGCCACCGGCATCTTCACGCGCTTGCAGGAGACGCTCAACGCGCTGTGGGGTGTGCAGCTGCGCAAGAACCTCTCGTGGAAGCAGCGGCTCGCGGTGCTCGTGCGCAAGCGGCTCAGCTCGTTCCTGCTGATCGGCGTCGTCGGAGCGCTGTTGCTGGCATCGATGGTGTTGCAGTCGTTCGGGTCCGGCGTCGCCGCGCTCGCGAGCGAGCTGCCGTTCGGTGCATGGCCGTGGCGGGTCATGCAGGCCGCGACCGCCGTCGCACTCGCGACCGCGGTGCTGGTGCCGATCTATCGCGTGCTACCGGACGTCGAGCTCACCTGGCGCGACGTGCTACCGGGTGCACTGCTCGCCGCGATCGTCGCGACGCTCGGCGCGTTCGGGCTCGGTCTGTACTTCGGCTACGCCGCGACGCGATCGCTCTCCGGTGCGGCGGGCGGCGTGCTCTTGCTGCTGCTGTGGATGTACTTCGATGCGCACGTGCTGCTCTTCGGCGCCCGCTTCACGCGCGCGTGCGTCGAGCGTCGCGGCCGCACGATCGTGCCCGAGTCGCACGCCGAGCGCTGCTGAAACGCGGGCAAGAAAAAGCCCCGCCGGGCGATGCCACGGCGGGGCAAGCCAGCCAAGGAGCGACGCTTACATCTTGGCTTCGGCCATCTCTTCGTAGGCCTCGGTCAGCTCGCGCTGGGCCTTGTTGATCGCGGTGCCCACGCCCAGACGACCGTCGTCGAAGAGCTTGCCGGTCTTGCCGCGCAGCTCGACGAGATCGGTGCGCGCCTCGGCCAGCGCCTCGCCGGCTTCCTTCACGGCCTCCTGCATGTCCTTCGTGGCGCCCGCCGCAGTCGAGCGCTGCGTGGCCGTGTCGAGGTCCGTCTGCAGACGCGCGATGGTGGCGTCGGCACGCGTCGCGAACGCGCTCTCCGACTCGTTCTTCAGGATCTCGAAGCGCTCGTACTTCGCCTCCATCAGCTTGTCGCTCGCGGCCTGGTCGGCGTCACCGATCTCCTTCGCGCCTTCCTTCGCTTCGTCGGCGATCTCCTTCTGCGCATCGCCGACCTTCTCGCCGAACTTCTTCTCGGCCTCGGCGAGATCCTCGCGGGCGTTGGCGACCTTCTCCTGCGCGTCCTGGCCGGCTTGGTTGATCTCCTTGCGCGCTTCGGAGCGCTCGTTCACCTGCTTCTCAGCCGGGTTGTTGCAGCCAATCGCGAGCGCGAACAGGGCCGATGCGGTGATGGGTGTGATTGCACGGATCATTGGTTTCGTCCTCCGCCGATCGCAATGCGGTGGGGCGACTCGGCGACTACAAGTTGGCATGCGTCGCGCGGCCGGCAATGGCGCCGTGATGCACGTGCGAGCGCGCCACGCTGTGCCGATCCGCTCATGTCCATCGATGTGATCACGCGTTACTCGAACGGTTTGGTCTTTGCACACCGTTGGCCCCCGATGAATTCGTCACGGCCCCGCACCCCAGTCGACGAGCACGTCCTGCGGCGCGCACGACAGATCCTCGATCACCAACTCGCCACCGCCGCGGAGGACGCTCCCGAGCGCGCGCAGGTATTGGAAGCACTCTTGTGGATCGATCGCGGCGTCTACGGTCGTTGCTCGGTCTGTGGGGAGTGCTTGAGTCGCAGCCACGTGCTGCGTCAACCCGCCGACAAAGTCTGCGCGGCTTGCCGACAGATCGCGCGCGCCGCCCGTGCGCGTGCACATAGCGACAACAACCGAGAGAGGATCCACTCATGAAAATCGTTGCCCTTGCTCCGCTCGCTGCCGCTGCCGCGCTCTGGCTCGCGCCTACCGACGCGCGCGCAGGCCTGGAGGCCTGCAACAACATCGACGTCTCCGCCAACGCCCACTGCGAGCTCGTCACGAGCGGTGGTTGCGTCGCGATGTGCACGCCGCTCACGGTCGAAGCCGCGTGCGCCGGCCAGCTCTACGCGCAATGCGATGGCGAGTGCAACGCGGAGATCACTGCCGACTGTCGCGCGCAGTGCAGCGGCGAGTGCAACGCGCAGTGCGAGGCGAACCCGCCGCAGTTCGACTGCCGCGCCGAGTGCATCGGGTCGTGCGAAGGCAGCTGCTCCGGCCGCTGCTCGAGCTCGGACTCGCAGTGTCTCGCGTCGTGCCGCGGCGCGTGCTCGGGCTCGTGCGACGCCCACTGTGAAGGCACGCCACCGTCGGCGGAGTGCTCGGGCAAGTGTGAAGCGAGCTGCGACGGTCGCTGCGAAGCCGACGCGAACCTCGACTGCCAGATCGACTGCCAGGCCGATGGATTCATCGACTGCCAGGCCGAGCTGAAGGGCGGCTGCGAGACCCAGTGCACGCGCCCCGAGGGCGCGCTGTTCTGCGACGGCAAGTACGTCGACGTCGGCAACAACCTCGACGAGTGCGTCGCCGCGCTGAAGGCCGCGCTCGACATCGAGGTCGAGGGCTACGCCGAAGGCCACTGCAGCAACGGCCACTGCGAAGGCGAAGCCGGCGGCTCGCTCTCGTGCGCGGTCGATCGCGGCGCCTGGGGCAGCGGCGCGCTCGCGTGTGGCGTCGTCATCGTCGTCGCGGCCGCGGGCCGTCGTCGACGTCGGCGCTGATCAGCGCACGTTCGCGAGCAACCACGGCGCGATCTGGTCGAGCGGCATGACCAGCGCGCCGGGGTGACGCTCGCGCACCGCGTTGGGCATCACGCCGCACTCGGCCTCGCGCGGGTCCTGCACGAGCACGCGGCCGTCCGCGGCCAACACGTCGCCCGCACCATCGCTGCCGTCGTGGCTCGCACCCGTGAGCACGATCGCGATGGTGCGCGCACCGAACGACTCGGCCGCGCTCGCAAACAAGACGTCGATCGACGGCCGAGCGAAGTTCACCGGGTCGTCGACCGACAGCGAGAACTCGCCGTCGTCGACCAGCAGGTGGTAACCGGCCGGTGCCACGTAGACGTGACCGGCGATCGGCGACTGCTTGTCTTCGGCCTCTGCGACCGGCAGGGCGGTGAGCCGCTGCAGCGCGGCGCAGTAGTCCTCGGTGCCGTGCGTCGCACGGTGCTGCACGATCGCAATCGGTGCGGAGAACTCGCGCGGCAGCGCGGCGAGCACGACGCCCACCGCCTTGAAGCCGCCGAGCGAGCAGCCGATCACGACGATGCTCGTCATGCTCGCCTCCGGAACAATTTGAGACGTCCGTCGATCACGTCGTAGTCGCGTTCGTGGGGCGTGCCGACCAGCGATTCCTTCAAGCCCAGCGCGAGCGTACCGAAGCGGCGCAGGCTCTCGAAGAGCAGGCGATGCACGCGGTCCTGCAAGCGGCGATTGAAGTAGATCATTACGTTACGACAGAAGACGACGTGGAACTCGTTGAAGCTGCGATCGGTCACCAGATTGTGATGCGCGAAAACGACATTCTTGCGCAACCAGTGGTTCACGATCGCGTACCCGTAGCTCGTAGAATGATAGTCGGCCAGCGACGCCTTGCCACCAGCGATTCGGTAATCCTCGGCGTGGGCTTCGAGCACCCCTAGGGGATAGACCGCCTCGGTCGCGCGACGCAGCGCGACTTCGTTCATGTCGGTCGCGTAGATGCGACAGCGATCGTAGAGCCCTTCTTCGTGCATGAGGATCGCCAGCGAATAGACCTCTTCGCCGGTCGAACATCCGGCGTGCCAGATGCGAGTGAAAGGATAGGAGCGCAAGAGCGGCACCACTTGCTCGCGGAAGCCGAGATACATCTCGGGGTCGCGAAAGAGCGAGGTGACGTTCACGGTGAGCGCGAGCAACACGCGCTCCATCGCGGCGGGATCGGCGATCAAGCGCAGCAGCTCGGGGATCCCCGGAAGCCTCTCCGTGCGCACCGCGTTGAGCACACGGCGACGGAGCGACGAGCGGGCGTAGTCCCGGAAGTCGAATCCGTAACGGCGGTGGATCTCGTCCAGCAGCAGCGTCAGCTGGAGATCGTCGTCCGAGTTACCACGCACACGGAGCCCCTCGCTGCGATCATTCGCGATACAGCCAGACGCGCATCAGTGACAGCAGCTGATCGACGTCCACGGGCTTGGTGATGTAGTCGGACGCACCTGCGGCGATGCACTTCTCGCGATCGCCTTTCATCGCCTTCGCGGTGAGCGCGATGATCGGCAGGTTGGCCCAGCGCGACTCGGCGCGGATGCGCCCCATCGTCTCGTAGCCGTCCATCTCCGGCATCATGACGTCGAGCAGCACGAGCCCGATGTCCTCGTGCTCGCGCAGCACGTCGAGCGCCTGACGACCGTTCTCGGCGAACGACACGCGCATGCCCTGGGTCTCGAGCACGCTGGTGAGCGCGAAGATGTTGCGCACGTCGTCGTCGACGAGCAGCACGTGCTTCCCCACGAACGGAGTCGCGTGGATCTGCTTGAGCATGCGCTGCTTCCACTGCGGCATCTCACTCTCGACGCGGTGGAGGAACAACGCGGTCTCGTCGAGCAGGTGGTCGAGCGAGCGCGCGCTCTTGATGATGATCGAGTCGGCGAAGCGCGCGAGCCGGGTGTCTTCGTCGGGGGTGAGGTCGCGCGCGGTGTAGACGACGATCGGTGGCCGCTCGATCGCCGGGTCCCCGACGATCTTGTCGAGCAGCTCGAACCCGTTCATGTCGGGCAGGCCCAGGTCCATCACCATGCAGTCGAACCGCTGCTCGCGCAGCAGCGCGAGCGCGTCGGCTCCGGAGGCGCACAGGTCGACGTGCACGTCGCCGTTGCCGATCATCTCGGCGATCGCCTTGCGTTGGACGTCGTCGTCCTCGACGACGAGGATGCGCCGTTCCTTGCGGTCGACGAAGCTGCGCAGCGCGGTGATGGTGCTGCGCAACGCCTCGGGCTCCATCGGCTTCGCCAGGAACGCGATCGCGCCCTGTGCGAGCGCACGCACCGAGTCGGCATCGTGCGCGCTGATGAGGTGCACCGGGATGTGGCGCGTCTGCGGATCGTGCTTGAGGCGATCGAGTACCTGCCAGCCGTCGATGTCGGGCAGGCCGATGTCGAGCGTCATCGCGTCGGGCTTGAGGCGACGCGCGAGCTGCAGTGCCTTCTCACCCGTCGTCGTCACCACGCCTTTGAAGTCGCGCTCGCGCGCCATGCCGAGCAACAGCCGCGCGAACTCGAGATCGTCTTCGACGATGAGCAGCACACGATCGCCTTGCGCGACGGCGTGACGGTCGTCGGCGAGCTCGCCTTCGTCGCTGCCGGGCTCGATCGGCTCGCGCGGAGCCGGCGGCGGCTCGGGCTCGCGCCGCGGAGTGACCAGCGGCGCACGCCGTTGCAGTCGCGGTGTGCCGTTGCCGGGGCGCGTGTAGCTCGCGGGCAGATACAGCGTGAACACGCTGCCCTTGCCCGGTGTGCTCTGCACGGTGATGCGTCCGCCCAAGAGCTGCGCGAGGTCGCGGCTGATCGTGAGCCCGAGCCCGGTGCCGCCGAAGCGGCGACTGGTGGTGCCGTCGGCCTGCTGGAACGCCTCGAAGATGAGCGACTGCTTGTCGTTCGCGATGCCGATGCCCGAGTCGGTGACGACGAACGCGAGCCCATCGGACGGCGCCTCGGGTCGACGGTCGCGCTCGATCCGCAGCATGACCGAGCCGCGCTCGGTGAACTTGATCGCGTTGGACAAGAGGTTCTTCAGGATCTGCTGCAAGCGGCGGAGATCCGTGGCGAGCTGCGCCGGCGCATCGGGGTCGCGCACCACTTCGAAGCCCAGCGACTTCGCCTGCGCGAGCGGTGCGAACGTGCGCGCGCAGAACGACTCGACGTCGGCGAGATCCACGTTGTCGATCTCGACCTGCACCGCCCCCGACTCGATCTTCGAGAGATCGAGGATGTCGTTGATGAGCGTGAGCAGATCGACGCCGGCCGCATGGATCGTGCGCGCGAACTCGACTTGCTTGCCGCTGAGGTTGCCCTCGGGGTTGTCGCCGAGCATGCGCGCGAGCAAGAGCAGGCTGTTGAGCGGCGTGCGCAGCTCGTGCGACATGTTGGCGAGGAACTCGGACTTGTAGCGCGAGGACACCGAGAGCTGCTGTGCGCGCTCCTCGAGCGTCATCTTCGCGAGCTCGATCTCGCGGTTCTTGCGCTCGACCTCCGCGTTCTGCATCTGCAGCAGCTCCGAGCGCTCCTCGAGCTCTTCGTTGGTCTGTTGCAGCTCTTCCTGCTGGGTCTTGAGCCGCTCCTCGGACGCCTGCAGCGTGCGCGCTTGCTCTTCGAGCCGGCGGTTGGTCTCGGTGAGCTCGGCCTGCTGCAGCCCGAGCTCGCGGGCCAGCGACTGCGACTGCGCGAGCAAGTCTTCGGTGCGCATCGTCGCGGCGATCGTGTTGAGCACGATGCCGATCGACTCGGTGAGCTGATCGAGGAACGCGAGCGAGATGTCGCTGAACTGGTACAGCGACGCGAGCTCGATGACCGCCTTCACGTTGCCTTCGAACAACACCGGGATCACCACGACGCTCATCGGCTTGGTCTCGCCGAGGCCCGAGCCGATGCGCACGTAGTCGCCCGGCACGTCGGTGAGCAGGATGCGCTGCTTCTCCAGCACGCACTGCCCGATGAGGCCTTCGCCGGCGCGGAAGCGGTTCGCGAGGTGCTTGCGCTCGCGATACGCCCAGCTCGCGACCAGCTGCAGCGCCATGTTGTCGCCCTCGCCTTCGAGCAGATAGAACGCGGCCTGCTGGAAGTTCACCAGCGGTGCGAGCTCGCGCAAGATGAGCTGCGCCACCGATCCGAGATCGCGGTGGCCCTGCAGCATGCGCGTGAAGCGGGTGAGGTTGGTCTTGAGCCAGTCCTGCGCGGTGTTCTTCTGCGTCGTGTCGCGCAGGTTGCCGATCATCTGGTTGATGTTGACCTTGAGCGCTTCCATCTCGCCGCGCGCTTCGAGGGCGATCGATCGCGTCAGATCGCCTTCGGCGACGGAGGTCGCGACCTCGGCGATGGCGCGCACCTGCGTGGTCAAGTTCGCCGCGAGCAGGTTCACGCTCTCGGTGAGGTCCTTCCACGTGCCCGACACGCCGGTCACCACCGCTTGGCCGCCGAGGTTGCCTTCGGTGCCCACCTCGCGCGCGACGCGGGTCACCTCCGACGCGAACGCGCTGAGCTGATCGACCATCGTGTTGACGGTGACCTTCAGCTCGAGCATCTCGCCCTTCACATCGACGGTGATCTTCTTCGACAGATCACCATTCGCGACCGCAGTGGTGACCGCCGCGATGTTGCGTACCTGCGAGGTGAGGTTGCCGGCCATCGAGTTCACGTTGTCGGTGAGGTCCTTCCACGTGCCACCGACGCCGCGCACCTGCGCTTGCCCACCCAGCTTGCCTTCGCTGCCCACCTCGCGCGCGACGCGGGTCACCTCCGACGCGAACGCGCTGAGCTGATCGACCATGACGTTGATGGTGTTCTTCAGCTCGAGGATCTCGCCCTTCACATCGACGGTGATCTTCTTCGAGAGATCGCCGGTCGCGACCGCGGTGGTGACCTCGGCGATGTTGCGCACCTGATTGGTCAGGTTGCTGGCCATGCCGTTCACGCTGTCGGTCAGGTCCTTCCACGTACCCGACACGCCGCGCACGACGCCCTGCCCGCCCAGCTTGCCTTCCGTGCCCACCTCGCGCGCGACGCGGGTCACCTCGGCGGCGAACGAGCTGAGCTGATCGACCATCGTGTTCATGGTCTGCTTGAGCTCGAGGATCTCGCCGCGCACGTCGACGGTGATCTTCTTGGAGAGGTCGCCGTTGGCGACCGCGGTGGTGACCTCGGCGATGTTGCGCACCTGATTGGTCAGGTTGCTGGCCATGCGATTCACGCTGTCGGTCAGATCCTTCCACGTGCCCGACACACCGGCGACCTCGGCTTGCCCGCCCAGCCGACCTTCGGTGCCCACCTCGCGCGCGACGCGGGTCACCTCCGACGCGAACGAGCTCAGCTGATCGACCATCACGTTGATGGTGTTCTTCAGCTCGAGGATCTCGCCCTTCACATCGACGGTGATCTTGCGCGACAGCTCGCCCTTCGCGACCGCGGTGGTGACGTCGGCGATGTTGCGCACCTGATTGGTCAGGTTGCTCGCCATCGAGTTCACGTTGTCGGTGAGATCCTTCCACGTGCCCGACACGCCGAGCACCTCGGCTTGACCACCGAGCTTGCCCTCCGTGCCCACCTCGCGCGCGACGCGGGTCACCTCCGACGCGAACGCACCGAGCTGCTCGACCATCGTGTTGATGGTGTTCTTCAGCTCGAGCATCTCGCCCTTCACGTCGACGGTGATCTGCTTGGTCAGATCACCGCGCGCGACCGCAGTGGTCACCGCGGCGATGTTGCGCACCTGCCCGGTGAGATTGCCGGCCATCAGGTTCACGTTCTCGGTGAGGTCGCGCCAGGTGCCCGACACGCCTTTCACCTGCGCTTGCCCGCCGAGCTTGCCCTCCGTGCCCACCTCGCGGGCGACGCGAGTCACCTCCGACGCGAACGAGCTCAGCTGATCGACCATCGTGTTGATGGTGTTCTTGAGCTCGAGGATCTCGCCCTCGACCGTCACCGTGATCTTGCGCGACAGATCGCCGCGCGCGACCGCAGTGGTCACGTCGGCGATGTTGCGCACCTGCGCGGTGAGGTTGCTGGCCATGAGGTTCACGTTGTCGGTGAGGTCCTTCCACGTGCCCGCGACGCCGCGCACCTTGGCTTGACCGCCGAGCTTGCCCTCGATGCCCACCTCGCGCGCGACGCGGGTCACCTCGACCGCGAACGTGTCGAGCTGCGACACCATGGTGTTGACCACCTTCGCGGTGCGCATGAACTCGCCCTTGAGCGGGCGACCGTCGACGTCGAGCGCCATCGACTGCGAGAGATCGCCGCGCGCCACCGCACCGATGACGCGCGCGACCTCGGTGGTGGGCTGCACGATGTCGCCGATGAGCTCGTTGACGAGATCGATCGCGTTGGCCCACTCGCCGCGCCCGCCGCGGAGATTGGCGCGCTGCGAGATCTTGCCCTCCTTCGCGACCACCTTGTTGATGCGGCGCAGCTCTTCGACGAGCTCGGCCTGCATCGTGATGATGTCGTTGAGCGTGTCGTGGATCTTCCCGGTGAGCCCGACTTCGTCCGTGCTCATGCGCGCAGAGAAGTCGCCGTTTTTCACCGCCGTGAGCACGTCGAGCAACTGCTTGTGATCGATCTGTACCTGCATCTGCATGGCTGTCACTCCGATGGCAACACGCGCTCGAGGTCGACCACGCTCACCGGCTTGACGAGGTGCTCGTCGAAGCCGGCAGCGAGCGCGCGCGCACGATCCTCCCCTTGACCGTATCCGGTGATCGCGATGAGCCGCGTGCTGCGATCCGGTCGCTGCTCGCGGAGGCGTCGTACGACCTCGTAGCCGTCGACGCCGGGCAAGCCGATGTCGAGCAGCGCGACGTCGTGGCGCTGGGTGAGCAGCTGCGCGAGCCCGGCGGTGCCGTCGGCCGCCACGTCGACGTGGTGGCCGCGCGCTTCGAGCAGCAGCTGCAGCATGTCGCGGCTGTCCTCGTTGTCCTCGACGACGAGGATCGCGAGCCCGGATCCGCGACGGAGCACGGGGAATCGACCGGTCGGCGCCTGCGGTCGCGTGCTCGGCACGTCGGTCGGCTCCGCGAGCGGCAGCGTCACCGTGAACGTGCTGCCCTGATCGGGACCGGCGCTGGCCGCAGAGACCGTGCCGCCGTGCATCTCGACCAGTCGACGCACCAGCGTCAGCCCGAGCCCGAGCCCACCTTGCGCACGATCGCGGGTGCGCTCGGCCTGTACGAAGAGATCGAACACGCGCGGCAACATGTGCTCGGGGATGCCGCGACCGTCGTCGCGCACTTCGACGACGACGCGGCTGCCGTCGCGTCGCGCCGAGATCTTGATGTGCCCGCCCGGATCGGTGTAGCGCGCGGCATTGTTCAACAGGTTCGCGATCACTTGCGTGAGCCGCGTGGCGTCGGCGCGCAGCACCAGCTCGGCC
>DASZPU010000634.1:0-11331 GCA_035550195.1 Nannocystaceae bacterium | reverse complement strand
CCTCGGGATGCTGGAGCTTCGCGAGGCTCTGCGCCTCGCGCACGAGCCGTTGACTGCCCTGACTGTCCGCGTCGCCGGCGATCGTCGGATGCAGCAGCTTGATCGCGACCTTGCGATCGAGCTCGGGATCGTAGGCCGCATAGACGACGCCCATGCCGCCCGCGCCGACCGGACCGAGCACGACGTAGCGTCCGAGCGAGTCGCCGCGCGCGAGCTTGCTCGGCTCGCTGCGCAGCGTCATCGCGGCTTCGGAGCCGCGGGTACGACCGAGCTCGGTCTCGTCCACTTCGAACGAGAGTAACTAACGGATGCGGCGTTCGACCACCATCGCGGTCGAGAGGTACAGCCAGCACGCGAAGCCGGCCGCAGCACCGACGAGCGCACCGATCACGAGGCCGCACCACGCCGCGAGCTCGAGCAGGCCGATTGCCCGCGCGGTGGTTGCGAACCACTCGAAGCTCGGCATGCCGCCCTGCGTCGCGACGAGCGATGCGCCGAGGATGCCGAGCGATGCGATCGCGAGGCTCGTCGCCATCGCCGAGATGCCGAGGTGCTCGATGTGTCCGAGCACCGCACGCTCCTTGCCCCACAACCGCGGCGCCCACAGTGCGACGAACGTGGTCGCACCGACGAGGATGCAGAACACGAGGTTCGCGGTGCCGGCATACGGTGCGTCGAGCGAGCCGAAGCCCGCGATGCCGACGATCACCGGGACCGTGCAGCCTGCGACGCCGCCGATCGTCGACAGCGCGATCATGCGCAGCGCACCGACCTTGCGCGGACCACCGCCCGTGCGCACGGCCGCGGCGGTGCCGGCACCGATGCCGAGCCCCGCCGAGATCCCGCACAGCGCAGCGAAGAGCGGCAACACGATCACCATCGCGCACCAGTCGAGCCGCTCGGCTCCAGGCAGCATGCTGTAGTTCCAGCTCGCGAGCCCCACGCCGAGGAGCGACGCCGCGACTCCGGCCCAGGCAGCGCGCAACGACCAACCGCGTTCCATTCGCATGCGTCCTCCGACGGAGCCCGGTGCAACGCACGGAGCCTCGCAATCGTTCTTCACGTCACCAACTCGGACGTGTTCCCGGGATTACGGTCGCTTTGTTTCGCAGGGACTGCGTCCCTACGGCACTCGAACGAGCTGTCCGCCGTTGGCGGCCACCTCCTTCGGCAATTCTCCGTGAGCGGCGCGTAGGGTGTGCGCCGCTACGCCGACGGCCCCACGCCGAGCCAGTCGCACAGCCGCGCGGCGTGGGGCTCGGGCAGCTCGATGCCGGGTTGCGTCACGTGCGGGCTCATCTCGCCGTGGAAGTCGGAGCCGCCGGTCGCGACGAGATCGAGCTCGTGCGCGAGGCGGAGCCAGCCTTCGCTCTCGGCCCACGCGTAGCCGCCGTAGTAGGCCTCGAGGCCTTCGAGGCCCTGCGACTTGTGGCGCTCGAAGAGCGCGCGCACGAGCGACGGATCGCCGAGCGTGTGGGGATGGGCGAGGCTCGCACGCGCACCGGCGGGTCGCGCGAGCGCGAGGCCTTCGTCGACGCCGAGGCGATCGAGCGGCACGTCGGCCGGGCCACCGTCGCGCAGGAATCGTGCGAACGCGTCCTGCGGTGTCTTCACGACGCCGGCATCGACGAGCGCACGCGCGACGTCGGGTCGACCGGGTGTGCGGCCGTGCGTGCGCGAGAGGATCGCTTCCTCGTCGAGATCGATGCCGAGCGTGCGCAGGCGCTTGCAGATCGCGCGCAAGCGATCGCTACGCTCGAGATGAATGGCGTCGAGGCGCGCTTGCAACCGCGCGAGCGCCTCGCCTTCCTGCAGCCCGTAGAGCAGCACGTGCACGGTGCGATCGAACGCGCGACAGCTCAGCTCGAGCCCACGCAGCACGGTGCACGACACATCGCTCAACGCGTCACGCGTGGCGACGAAGCCCGCGCAGGTGTCGTGATCGGTGAGGCAGAAGATCCGCACGCCGGTGCGCGCGGCTCGGTGCGCGACCTCGTCGGCCGGGAACGATCCGTCCGAGCAGGTGGAGTGGCAGTGCAGCTCGATGCGCACGCGCGGATGGTAGCTCAAGCCGCGCGACGACGTCGGCGTGCGCCGAGCACGAGCACGAGCAACGCGAGCGAGCTGGGCGCACCGACGCTCACGCGGCAGCCTGCGGCGTCTGCGTCGGCGTCCTCGGCGTCGACGTCGTCGAACTTCTCGTCGTCCTCGCCGGGGACCGGCGTGAGCGGGATGCGCTGCCCGACGTTCGCGAAGCGCGGGTCGATGACCGCGTCGAAGGTCTCCTGAGCGATGCGCGTGGAGATCGCGAAGGCCTTCGCGTCGAAGTCGGCGTTGGGCTCACCATCGACGAAGAGCGGCACGTCGGCGAGCTCTTCGTGCACCGCTGCGTCGACGCCGACCGCGATGCGCACGAGGATCTCCGAGGTCGCGATCGCGGGATCGAACTCGCCGTAGACCTCCTCGACGAGATCCTCCTGATAGAGATCGTCGAGCGCACCGTGGGGCTTGCCTTCCTCGACCTTGCGCTCGTAGTGCGCGTTGTCGGAGAGCGCGACGACGCGCGGGCGACCGTCGACCTCCGCGACCAACGTGTGGCCGTCGCCCGGGATGCAGAACTCCACGTGTCGCTGCGACGCCGCGTTGCAGGTGACCGACGAGTCCTCGACGAGATGGAACACGCTGCCGACGTAGCGCAGGCCCGCGACCCACGACAGGTCGATGTCGTCGGCGCTCATGCTGCCCTCGAGCTGGCCCTTCTTCGCGACGATGAGGTTGAGCGTCGCGGCGTTCATCGCCCAGAACGAGTACTCGTCGAGCACGTCGAAGACGTCGTCCTGCGTGATCGACTCCGCGGGATCGATCGACTCCACCAACATGCTGTGCTGGTAGTTCGACGAGGTGTAGTGGGTCGAGCGCGACCAGCGATCGGACTTCTCGCGCCCGTCGAGGTAGCTCGCGTAGCGGAAGCGCATGAACTTCGCGGCCCACGCGAGCGGGTCGAGCTTGCTGTCGGGCGCGCCCATGTCGAGGCTCGTGCGCACCTCGTTGAGCCAGCTGCCGAAGAGCACGGTCTGCAGCGCGTCGCTGCGATCGTCGGCGAAGTCGTCGCCGAGCACGAACTCGAGCGCTGCGGCAGTGCGGCCGGTCGTGTCATCGCTCGCCGCCGTCTCGGCGCGGCGGAACGCGTGCGCAGTCGCGAGCGGATGACCCGACTCGATCGCCATGCGGCCATCGAGCACGTCGAGCTCGTGCGTGACGGTGCGACCGTTCCAGTCGAAGGCGCGCGCACTTGCAGAGAGCGACGCGACGGTGGCGAGGGTGAGGAGCGCGACGGAGCGACGGGACATTGCCTTCCCGAGGTGGGGGCGCGCGTTGGTTGGTTCAATCGGTGCGCTGAAAGCCCGCCAATCGCGAATCGGAGCGACTCGGTGAACCGATCGCGAGCACGCAGCACACCGGCTCGAGCCCGACGTGGCTTTGCCGCGGCGGAGAGCGAGCATGACTGCTCGCGCCAGGAAGAGCGCCGGAGGGCGCGACCAAAACTAAACCAGTGCGAAGCGCAGGCCGCGGTCGCGCACGACCAAGGTGGTCGCGCCGCAGTGCTGCAGCGCCGCGACCAGGATCGTCATGCCCGCGACGATCACGTCGCCGCGGCCGGTGCCGAGGATCGGGATCGCGACGCGCTCGGCCAGCGTCATCGCGGCCAGGCGATCGCGCAGCGCGACGATCTGCTCGGCGGTGAAGCGCGTGCCGTCGACGCGATCGCGATCGTACTCGCCGAGCCCGAGCATCAACGCGCCTGCGCTCGTCACCGTGCCCGCCAAGCCATGCAGCTCGGCGAGCGGGGGCACCGGCTGCCCGGCGAAGGCCAAGCGCGCGGTGTCCTCGATCTGCGCGACCTCGTGGGCCGTCGGCGGATCGTGCGTCACGAAGCGCTCGGTGAGCCGCACCGAGCCGATCGGATGCGAGCGGCGCTCGAACACCTGCAGGCCATCGCCGACCACGAGCTCCGTCGACGCACCGCCGATGTCGAGCACGCGCAGCGGCCCGCCGGCGTGCTCGCTCGCGATCGATCGATACGACAGCTCGGCCTCCTCGTCGCCGCTGATGATGCGGATCGGCGCGCCGAGAGCTTGC
This sequence comes from Nannocystaceae bacterium, assembly GCA_035550195.1. Classification (GTDB taxonomy): domain Bacteria; phylum Myxococcota_A; class Polyangia; order Nannocystales; family Nannocystaceae; genus Xiheibacterium. Next base: position 7,191 of record DASZPU010000634.1, on the reverse strand, counting down.
TGCGCCGGCGCGAGGAATCGCTCGGGATCGCCGGCCATGCGCAGGCCTTCGGTCGCGACCGCGACGATCTCCGCGCCGTGCTGCACCGCGATGTCGCGATACTCCGTGAGCGCCGCGAGCGTGCGCGCGATCGCCTCGGGCAACAAGCGACCGCTCTGCGCGACGCCTTGTCCGAGGCGACAGATCTTCGCGCGATCCTCGACGATGCGCACACGCCCGTCTGCTCCTCGTTCGCCGACGAGGAGCAGCACGGTGTTGGTACCGATGTCGAGGACGGCGCGCACTACAGCGCGCGCGGACCCCAATCCGGAGTGGTGCCGGCCTTCATGACCGGGATCTGGTTGTTGCCGTCCTCGTTGGCGATGGTGATGCCACCCGCCGACGTGAACGCGATCAACCGACCATCGGGTGCCCACGTGGGATCGGTGTGACGACCACCGCCCTGCGTGAGTCGCTTGAGCTGCCCGCTCTTCACGTTGACCGCGAAGATGTCGAAGTTGCTGCCGTCGCGACCCGCGTACGCGACCCAGCTCGCGAGGTCGCCTTCACCGGGGCTCCAGTCGGGCGTCTGGTTGTAGTCGCCCTTCTTGCTGATGCGGCTCGCACCGCCACCCGCCGACGTCATGCGGAAGATCTGCGGACCACCGGCACGGTTCGACACGAACGCGAGCTGGTTGCCGGCCGGGCTCCACGACGGCGAGCCGTCGATCGCCGCGTTGTTGGTGAGCCGCGCCTTGATGCCGCCACCGGTGTCGACGAGATAGATCTCGCTGTTGCCGTCCTTCGACAGCGTCACCGCGATGCTGCCACCTTGCGGGTTCATCACGCCGCCGAGGTTGAGGCCCGGCTGCTTGCTGACGCGCACCGGCTCGCCACCGCTGCTCATCCACAGGTCGGGGTTGCGCTTCGCGTAGCTGGTGAAGATGACCTGACCACCGGGGCCGATCGACGGCAGGATGTTCAGCGAACGGTTGTTGGTGATGCCGGCAACGTTGCCGCCGTCCATCTCCATCGTGAACACGTTCTTGCTCACCTCGGGACTACGACGCGTACGCACGAAGGCGATGCGCGAGCCGAACACGCCGAGCGTGCCGGTGTAGTACTTGATCACCTCGTTCATGAACTTGTGCGCCGCTTTGCGCTGATCCGAGGCGGGGAAGCCGAGCGACAGCACCGGCTTGTTGCCCTTCGCGAGGTCGTAGAGCTGGAACTTGATCTGCCCGCCGATGTTGGCGTTCTTGATCACGGCCTGTGCGCCGAGCGAGTTCCACTTCTCGCGATCGAAGCCGGTCTCCTTGATGAGGCCCGCGGGGATCGACTTGCGATCGATGACGTCGAAGCCCGCGGAGAGCTCGGAGTCGCGGCGGAGCACATCGCCGACTTCGTCGCCGGCCGGCACCGCGAGCCGCAACAGCTCGACCTTGCCGCCGATGTTGGTGGTGGGCTCTTCGTACGCCGCGTTGGCGACGGCGATGGCGTCGTCGCTGCGCCCGCCTGCCCATACCGCCGCAAGGGCGAGCATGGAAGTGAGCGTCGCAGTACCGAGGATGGTTCGCTTCATGGTGTGGACCTCACGCGAGTGCGGGCCGAGCATAGCGGGGCCCGCATGATTCCGAAAGGGGCGACGAGGGGGCGCTAGCCTTTATTTAGCGGCGTTTCTGCGAACCACCGCGCCGTCATCGGGATCCAAACGCAGCGTAAAGTGCTCGTGGAGCGTGTGCCACGGATCACCGCGACTCGAGCTTCACTCCACGCGATCGCGACGCCACTCGAACGTGTAGCGGATCTTCATACAGGGCTCGCGCATCGTCGCGGCGAGCTTCGCCGGAATGCGGGGCAGCTCGAGTTGCTCGACTGCGATCGCGACCGCGTCGTGCGTGCCTGCTGCAGCGTCGCCACCCTTGCGCAGCATCTCGGTGTTCTTGCCGTCCTTGCACACCGTCATCTGGAAGCGCACGACGCCGGGACCGGGATCGCCGGCGAACGGTCGCACCACCATCGCGTTCAACCGCTTCATCACTTCGGTCGCCCACGGATCGCCGGCGCGCGTCAGATCGTCCCAACCATCCTTGTCGCCGAAGGGCGTGCCGCCTTGCTGCGGCGGACCCGGTAGCGCTCCGCCACCCGATGGCCGCGGCAACGACGAGCCGCCGCCTGCATGCGGCTTCGGTCGCGACGGTCGCGACGGCGTGGGATCGGTGGTCGCGTGGTTCGTGGTCTGCGGCGGCGCGACCGGCTCGACGATCGGTGCCGGCGTCGTCGGTGCGCTCGGCTGCGCGACCGGCTCGTGACTGCCGTCGCCTTGGTTCGCGGCGTTCGGCGTGCCGAGTCGCGCGAGCGTGCCGGGGATGAACTCGAGCTCGTCGTCGCTCGCCGCTGCTTCGCCGCTCGGGCCTGCGAGGGCGATGAGCCCTGCGAGCGCGAGCGTCGAAAGGGCGAGGCCCAGGCCACCTCCGGCGCTCGCCCAGCGATTGTCGAAGACATCGCGCCACGAGCCACCGAAGTGCCGGGCCATCACTTCACTTCACCTTGCCCGAGCTCCACTCGAACGTGTACTTGATCTTCGCGCAGCTGCTCGGCATCGAGTCCGCCACCTTCTTCGGGGGCTTGGGGATCTTGAGCTGCTCGAGCGCGAGCCGAACCGCGGACTGTCCGTCCTGATCCATGCTGCCGCCCTTGCTGAGCACGCCGTTGTCCTTGATCGTGCCGTCCTTGCAGATGTAGAGCTGGAACTTGAACGTGCCCTTCGCACCCTTCGCGGCGTAGGTGCCGACCGGCATGTTGTTGAGCGCCTTCATCACGCTGGTCGCCCACGGGTCACCGTCGCGCGTGAGGTCGTCCCAACCCTCGGGGTCACCGAAGGGATCGCCTTGGTTCTGCTGCACCGTCGGCAGGTCCTTCTTGTAGGGCGTGTTCGACGTCGTCGGCGTCTTGCTGGTGGGCAGCTTCTTGTCCTTGTCGTCCTTGAACTTCGGCTTCTCCTTGGCCGGATCCTTGGGCTTGTCCTTCGGCGGCTCCTCGGAGGGCTTCACTTGGTCATCGGTGGTGACGGTGTTCTGCGGGGTCTCCTCGGTGGGCTCGTCCTCCGCACGCGTCTCCTGCACGATGATCTTCTGCGGCATGTCCTTCTCTTCGATCTTCACGCCGAGACGCGCGAGCGTGCCGGGCGTGAAGTCGATCTCGAAGTCGTCCTCGACGGGACACTCCGCATCCGAAAGCGTCTTCTCGGCCTCGTCGGCGTGCGCCTGCGCAGCCGTGAGCTCTTCGGTGAGCGCGGGTCGCTTGGCCTCGAGCGCGGCGATCTGCTGCTTCAGATCCGTCTTCCGCTCCTCGAGCTCCTTGGTCGGCGCGTTGACGAGGTTGGTCTCGACGCCGTCGAGCCGCGCTTGCAAGCTGGCGATGTCGGTCTCGAGGCTCGCGATGTTGCCCGCCACTTGATCGCGCGCCGAGCGGGCGTTGTTCAGCGTGGTGGTGAGGCCGTCGCAGTCGTTCGCGGACGCGTTGGCCATCGCAGTGCCGCCGAGCAACAAGAGCGCGGACACGAGGCCGAGACCGACGATGCCGCCGCCCGCCGCGAACGGCTGCCGGAAGAGATCGGCGACGTCGCGACCGACGGTGCGAAACAGTGCGCCGACGAAATTGCCGCTGCTCACCTTGATGGGTTTGTTCATCTTCAGCTGCCCTTCAGCGCCACGTCGTCGGGCTTCGCGATGAAGCCGACCGACGAGATCTGCGCCGCTTTGAGAGCCACGAGAACATCAACGATCCGGTCGAACGGAACGTTCTTGTCGCCCTGGAGAAAGACCATGCCGTCCGCCTGCAGCTTCGCGTTCGCCGCGATTTCCTGCTGCATCTGCGCGGCATCCTTCGACAACGGCAGCGTGCCGAGGAAGACGTTGCCGGCGCCATCCACGGATATCACTCCGTAAAGGAACTCCTCCTCGGTCATCTTCTTGCCGTGGCCGGCGGGGATGTCCACGTCCGCGTTCTTCGGCTGCATCATCGGCGTGGCGACCATGAAGATGATGAGCAGGCACAGCATCACGTCGACCATCGGGGTCACGTTGATGCTGCTCATCGGCGCGCCCTCTTCGTGCCCGCCGTCGCTGTTGATGAGACCTGCCATGGCGGAAGAAGCTTCAGACGCGCACGTCGCGGTCGGGATTCGGGAACGTCGCGCCTAGAAGAAGTGGCGCTTCACGATGTTCATGAAATCGTTGCCGAAGTTCTGCATCTCGGCGCCCAGCACCTTCAGGCGGCGCTGGAAGTAGTTGTACATGATGACGGCCGGGACCGCGCTCGCGAGCGAGATCGCGGTGGCGATGAGCGCTTCGGCGATGGGACCTGCGACCGCCGCGAGGTCGGCCTTGCCGCTCGCCGAGATCGCACCGAACGCGCTCATGATGCCCCACACCGTGCCGAACAGCCCGACGAACGGCGCCGCCGAACCGGTGGTCGCGAGGAACGGCAACAAGTTCTCGAGCTTGGTCTGCTCGCTCGTGCGCGCGCGGGCGAGCGCTCGCTCGACGTTCTCCGCCGAATCCATGCGCTCGTGCATGCTGGCCTGATCGTAGCCCTGCTGCTGCGCAGCGGCGGCCGCCTTCTTCACCTTCGACAGCTCGATGTAGCCCGCGCGGAACATCGCCGCGATCGGGCTGTACTTCAGCTGCTCGGCGACGCGATAGATGTCGTCGAGTCGCTTGCTGTCCCAGAACTTGTCGAGGAACGTGATCGACTGTGCCTGCGCCATCGACACGTGCACGAGCTTGTAGAACACCACGAAGATCGTGAGCGCCACGAAGGTGAACAGCGCGATGAGCACGCCGAGCACCACGCCGTGGGCGTCGGTGATCAACTTGACGTAGTCGAGCTCGGCGACCAATGGGGTCGCCAACGTCGACACGATGGACAGTTGCGAGTCGAGCACGGCATCGGGAGGCTACCATTTTCATCCCGAGTCCACGAGTTGGGCGGTCTGCAAATGGTTTGCTAAGCTCGCCACGCACTCCATGGGTGGTGCACAGGCAAAGCTCGTCCTGCCCGTGCTGGCGGCCCTCGCGACCGGCTGCTCGGACGTCGATGCCGGCGTCGTCGAGCTCAACTGGCGCTGGGTCGATCGCGACGGTGACCCGATCTACCCCGCGGGTCAGTTCGCGCCGGGTGACGGTACGTGTGGGGTGCGCGCGCGCGGCAGCGGCGGCTCGGAGCGCGTCGATCTGCGTGTCGAGCTCGCGATCTGCGAGGAGTCGTGCGCCGCATCGTGCGACGCCGACTGCGAAGTGATCGAGCCGCAACGATTCGGCTGCGACACCGCGCGTGCGACGTTGCGCGACGTGCCGGCCGCCGAGGATCCGTACCTCTTCATCGTGCGCGCGGTGATCGATGCGCCGGCCGGACCGTGCGTGTCGCCGCCGCCGAGCTGCATCGCGGTGCCCGGCCCGCGCGCGCGCACGGTGCAGCGCGGCCTCGTCACCGACCTGCAGGTGTATCAGCTCGCCGTCGATCTCGATCTCGGTGGCGACTCTGCGCTCGACGTGGCAGCGTGCGGCTGTGAGTGACGGCGCTGCACGGGCCGTGATCGCGATCGCCCTGGCGATGTCCGCGAGCGCGTGCGTGTTCCCCAGCGACACTCCCACCGGGCTCGAGCTGTCGTGGCTCTTCCACGAGACCAACACCAGCGACGGCGACGATGCGTTGCGCGTGCTCACCTGCAAGGGCGTCGCGATCGAGGGCATCGCGGTCGCGCTCGTCGACGTCGATCATCCCGAGCGCAACGGCACGTTCCGCTTCGCGTGCGAAGACGGCTTCCAGACCGCCAACGATCTCGCCCGCCGCGCCTCCGAAGCGTTCATCGAGCTGCATCCGCGCGACTACGACGTCACGCTCACCGAAGACGTCGCCGACGATCCGCAGACGCTCGCGAGTCGCACGGTCGACGTGCTCGCGCGCTCGGTCACGCTCGAGCAGTGGGAGCTCGCGCGCACGCCGGTCGAGCAGCGCATCGAGCTCGTGCACACCGACATGTGCAGCGAGCTCGCGCTCGGGCTCTTCTACGACGATCCCGAGGCTGCGCTCGCCGAGCCACCCGAGGACGACGATGGCGACGTGCCCGACGTGCTCTACCGCGAGCAGCTCGTGTCCGACCGCGGGCTCGGGCTCGCCGGCACGCCCGGACCCTGCGCGGGTCTCGAGGGCACGCACGCGTACGCCGCGGTCGATCCGGGCACGTATCGGCTCGACGTGACCATCGACGGGGCGACGTGCTCGCGCCGCGTCGAGGTCGGCGCGGGTGCCACCGTCATCGATGTCACCGCGATGCCCTGCGGTTGACGCAGGTGCTAAGGTCCGCCTCGACGTGTCCCGTCGTCACGCGCTCGGCCTCTTCGCGGTGCTCGCCCTCTCGGCGTGCAAGGAACCGCCGAGCTTCCGCGTGCGCTGGCACCTCGTCGATCGCGACGGCGTCGTCGTCGACGTGACGCGCGCGATCGATTGCACCGAGCTCGGCATCAACGCGGTGCAGATCACTTCGATCGACGGCTTCGGCGAGGTCGCCGACGCGACGATCTATCCGTGCTTCACGTCGCGCTTCGAGAACCCCGAAGCGACCGTCGGCGGGCCGACGCTCGATCCCGGTCCGTACGCGATCGAAGTGCGCGGCGTGCAACGCAACGGCGTGCCGTGGGTGCGCGACGACGTCGCGGACGACGATCGCGCGTGCGATCCCAACGAGAGCGGTGACGGCTTCGGCTGCAACGCGACCGACGTCGCCTGCGATTGCCTGCGCATCGACGTGGTGGACGACGCCACCGAAGATCTCGGCATCGCGGAGCTCGGCCCGGCGCCGCGCGAGTGCGTCGACGGGATCGACAACGATCGCGACGGCCTCATCGACGCGCAGGAGCTCATCTGCCAGCGTCAACCCGACTCGTTCGAAGGCAACAACGTCAGTCGGTTGCAGTTCAGCCTCGTCACTACGGTGTGGGACGACGAGCCGCAGGTCAGCTGCGGCGAGATCGGGCTCACCTCGATCGCGGCGCGGCTCTGCGACGTGGGCACAGCGGAGCCGGTGTGCCAGCCGATCGCCACACCTGCGTGCCTCGAGCGCGCGCCGGTGTTCTTCCAGGGCGAGGCAGGTGCGGGCACGTACGCGGTGGAGCTCACCGGCGTCGACGCGGCCGGCAACGCGCTCAC
>DASZPU010000633.1:0-5212 GCA_035550195.1 Nannocystaceae bacterium | reverse complement strand
CACGCGCGGAGCAGTGCACTGCGACGACCCCCGATCCCGCGATGATCGCTTGCCTCGACGATCAGCTGATCGCGCGCGACGAGCTCGTGCGTCTGCTGGCCACCGGCGATCGCGAAGCGGTGCTGGGCGCCGCGCGTGCGGCGGGACGTCTGCCCGCGCCCGCGTCGTGTCGATCGACGCAGCCATCCGCGGAAGCGCGCGAGCTCAAGCGCGAGCTGCTGGCCGAGCGAGCCACGCTGCCGCTGCACAGCGACGACGACGATCTGCCGCGACTCGAGCGAAGGCTCGCGCGTGCGGAGTCGATCGGCGATGCCGCCACCATCGCCGACGCGCGCGGCCTGCTCGGCGCTGCGCAGGCGCTGCGCGGCCACTGGGAGCAAGCGATGCCGACGCTCGAGGCCGCGTACTTCGAGAGCTACGCGATCGGCGACGATGCGAGCGCGTGCGACTCGGCCAGCGATCTCGCGCTCGGTGCCTCGTGGCAGGGTCACCACGAAGAGGCGCTGCGGTGGGCCCGACTCGCGCGTGCGAGCGCGATGGATCCGACGCAGAAGGCCGAGGTCGCCGCGGTGGAAGGCCAGATGCTGGCCGCGCTCGGGCGCATCGACGAAGCCGAGCAAGCGCTGGCGACCGGGCTCGCCGACGACGCACCCGCCTACGCGCGCGTGTCGGCGTTGACGATGCTCGCGACGATCCGCAGCTCGACCGGACATCCCGAGCTGGCCGAGGCGCCGCTGCACGAGGCCATCGCTGCGATCGAAGGCGACACCGGCGACACGCACCCCGATCTCTCGCGCCCGCTCAACGTGCTCGGCATCGTGCAGATGCAGCAGGGGCACGTGCGCGAGGCCAGGGCCACGTTCGAGCGCGCGCGCGATCTGTTGGTCGCGCAGCTCGGCGGGCACCATCCGATGATCGCGTTCGTGCTCGGCAACCTCGCGCTCGCGCAAGGCGATCTCGGCGATCGCGAAGGCGCGTACGACAGCCTCGCGCAGGTCGTCGCGATCTTCGAGCGCGACGAGGCCGGCGATCCGGCGCGGCTGGCCCAGGCGCTGCACAACCTCGCGAAGCAGGCGTTGGTGCTGCAGCGCTTCGCCGATGCGCGACGCTTCGCGGAGCGATCGCTGCGGATCGATCGCGAGCTGCGCGACGACGCCGAGATCATCGTGTCGCTCGCTTATCTCGCGCGCGGCCTGCGGGGCGACGGCGACCCCGAGGGCGCGATGCGGGCGTGGGACGAGCTCATCGCGCTGCGGCTCGCCACCGTGCCCGGCGATCACGATGCGCTGGGCTGGGCCGAGCTCGAAGCCGCGATCACGGCGGTCGACGCGGGTTGGCGCGAGCGAGCCGAGCCCCACATCGCGCAGGCGATCGCGCACTACGCCGCGAGCGATCAGACCTCGGCGATCGAGCGCGCACGCGCGGAACGCATCGCGGCGCGCGTGCGGCCCCACGACGCGCACAAGCACCTCGAGCGCGCGCGCACACTGCTCTACGACGAAGCCGATCCCGGCGACGCGCGTCGACCCACTGCGCTGCTCGAGCTCTTCGTCACTTCATCCGACGTGGCGGACCGATCACCGGATCGGTGATCTCCGTCGTCGTCTCGGGCAGCTGCAGCTGCGCGCCCTTGGCCTCGCGCAGCTGGATGATCTCGAGCGGCGCGTCGCCGGTGCGAGTCGACAGCGCCGCGAGGCGATCACGTCTGCGCCGCACGTCGGCCATGAGGTGCTGCGCCTCCGCGGTCTTCGCCGCGGCCTGCTTCACCACCGCGGTGTTCTTCGGATCGGTCTCGGCTTCCGCCTGCAGCTGCGCCGCCGCACTCTCGGCGGCCTTCGCCTTCGCATCGGCGACCTCGACGTCTGCGATCACGGCTTCCTTCTCGTCTTTGAGCTCCGCGATCTTGCCGTTGACGAGGTCGAGCTCCGCCGCCGCCCACTCGCCGACGGGATCATCTCGCAGCGACGCGAGGAAGCGCAGCACCTGTGCACGCGCCGCTTCGGTCGACTCCGGATCGACCGCGAGCCCGAGATACGCGAGCGTGCGCTCGTGCTTCTGCTTGCGCGACTCGAGCTCGAGCTCGCGCTGGTTCTCGAACCAGCCCGCGACCCCGGTGACGAACGCCGGCACGAGCGCGAGCAGCCCGCCGTACGCAGCGATCAGCGCCGCGTTCTTCCACCACGGCTTTCGCTCGCCCTTGCTCGCTTCGAGCGCAGTGATGCGCTCGTCGATCGCCAACAGGGTCTTCAGCCGCTCGAGCCGCTCCGCGTCGTCCATGGTGGGCGGGCAAGAGCGAACCACATCGCCCGGTGCCTGTCGAAATAGCGGCTGCTACTCTCGGCCGCCGTGACCGCGCTGCGTCCATGCCCCGCTTGCGGCGAGCCGCGCTCGGAGTGGGCGTTCGTCTCGCACGGATTCCCGTGCGTGCGCTGCAACGCGTGCAGCACGTTGTTCGTGGCGCCGCTGCCGTCGGCCGACGTCGTGCAAGCGACCTACCTCGAGCCCGACTACCACGAAACCGCGGAGTCGGCCGCGACGCGCATGCGTGCAGAAGCCGATGCACGCGTGCGCACGATCATCGCGCTCGGAGCGACGCGCGTCGTCGAAGTGGGCTGCGGGCCCGGTCACTTCCTCGACGCCGCGCGCGAGCTGGGCTTGCACATCGAAGGCGTCGATCCGGCGCGCACTGCCGTCGCTGCCGCGGCGCGTGGTCACGTCGTGCATCCGATGTTCCTCGAGGCGTTCCGACCCGCAAAGCCGTTCGACGCACTCGCGCTGTGGGAAGTGATCGAGCACCTGCCCGATCCCCATGATGCGCTGCGACGCATGCGAGCGTGGCTCGCACCCGGTGCCGTGCTCGCACTGTCGACACCGAGCATGTCGGGCCTGCCCGCGCGATTGCTCGGTCGCAACTTCCCGATGATCACGCCGCCCGATCATCTCGCGCTCTTCACGAAGGCCGGGCTCTCGCGTCTGCTCGAGCGCAGCGGCTTCGAGCCCGTGCGCTGGTCGAGCTTCTCGAACCTCGATGCGCCCACGCTCGCGCGCGCGGTCCAGCGCCGCTTGCTCGGCGGCCGCGCGCCCACCGTCGCCGCCGTGCTCGGCCGCTTGGGGCGCGTTCCGGCGCAGTGGATCGATCGCGCCGGTCTCGGCACTTCTTTCGAGGTCTACGCGCGCGTGCGTTGAGCCGACGCCGTTGTCGTGTCACGATCGCAGCCCCACGGGAGGTTGCCGTGCGATCTGCGTCCGGTCACGATCTGTCGCCGTTGTCGAAGGAAGAGCGCGAGACGCTCGCTGCCGGGCTCACCGACGAAGAGCGCCGCATCATGATCGATCACGGCACCGAGCGCCCGTTCTGTGGCGGCTTGCTCGAGAACAAAGAAGAAGGCGTGTACGTGTGTCGCTTGTGCGGCCTGCCGCTGTTCCGCTCGACCACGAAGTTCGAGTCGGGCACCGGGTGGCCGAGCTTCTTCACGCCGTTCGATCCCGAGCACGTCACCTCGGTGCGTGACGTGAGCCACGGCATGGTGCGCACGGAGATCCGCTGTCGTCGTTGCGACAGCCACCTCGGCCACGTCTTTCCCGACGGACCGCGGCCCACCGGGTTGCGCTTCTGCATCAACTCCGTCGCGCTCGCGTTCGTCCCCGCACAACCGGGCCCGGGCTGAGGAACTTCGGTCGGAGGCCGTTGTCACGGCGCGTATGACCCGTGCGCCCGTGATCCCGATCGCGCTCGTCGCCGCTCTCACCGCCTCGATCGCGCACGCGGACTCGGTCGCGGGCACGCGCTCGGAGCTGCTGGTCGAGCGATCACACGACATCGCGCTCACGATGCACTACGGCCACGCGGAGCTGGTCGTGCGGCGCACGGTCTGGAACGGCGGTGAGCGCCACGATCAAGCGATGTTCTGGATCGACGTGCCCGAAGGCGCAGTCGCGGTCGGCCTGCGCACGCTCGGCGAGCTGCATGGTCGCCCGCACTGGTTCGACGGCGAGCTGCTCGAAGCCGAGCTCGCGGCGGCGCGTTATCAAGAGCTCACCGGCATCGGCGGCTACTACCCGAAGGACCCCGCGTTGCTCTCGTGGCGCTCGCGCTGGCAGCTCGCGTTGCAGGTGTTCCCGTGTGCACCGCAGGCGCCGAAGACGATCGAGTACACGATGGTGATCCCCACGAGCTACGAGGACGGCCGCTATCGCGTGACGCTGCCGCGGATCGGCACCGATACGCTGCGCGCCACAGCGAAGCTGCACGCTGCATCGGCGCGCGATCAGATCTTCGTCGACGGGCTGCCGGTCGGGCGCGGCGACGTGCTCGAGCTCGGCGACCAGCACGAGCTCGCGCTCGCACGCGCGGCCGCACCCGCGCTCGAAGGCGCGCTCGCCATGGTGGCACTCGGCGACGATCGTGCGCTGTTCCACTACGACTTCGAAGCCGGCCGCGAGATCTCGAAGCTGCCGCGCAAGGCGGACGTCGTGGTGCTCGTCGATCGCTCGCGCTCGATCGACGACGAGACGATCGCCGCGGAGCTCGTGGCCGCGCGCGGCTATCTCTCGCACTTCGCCGCCGCGAAGCTGCAGGCGCGCGCCGCGGTGGTCGCGTTCGATCGCAAGCCCGAGGATCTGCTGCACGGCTTCGCGCCGGTCGGCGAGGCCACTGCGCTGCTCGAGCACACCACGCTCGCAGCGAAGAACGGCAGCCACGTCGATGCGGCGCTCGAGCACGCGACGAAGCTCTTCGAAGACGCGCCCGCCGGACGCGCCCGTCGCATCGTGCTGTTCACCGATCGCGCGACGCGATCGGCGATGACGGTCGCGCGCGTGCAGGCGATCGCGGAGCGCACCGGTGCGATCGTGCACCTCGCCGACGTCGTGCCGAGCGGCGAGAACGTGCTCGAGCGCGACGACGCCGACGCATGGAGCCCGATCGCCGAAGCGACTGGCGGCGTGTCGTGGCATCTCACGGTCGATGCGGAAGGCCGCGATCTGTCGGAACGCAGTCGTGTGCTCGAAGAGCTCGCACGTCCGCTGCGGCTCCATGCGCTGGCCGTGCGCGCGCCCGGTGTGCCCGATGCGGCGCTCGATCTCCCGGAGACGCTCGACGAGGGCGCCGCGATCACGCAGCTCTTGCTCACCGACGGCCCGGTGCCGCACGTCGTCGTCACGGGCGAGCTGTGGTCCGAGCCGGTGCGCAAGGTCATCCTGCCCGACGATC
>DASZPU010000632.1:0-3814 GCA_035550195.1 Nannocystaceae bacterium | reverse complement strand
AGCGCCGGACGGCGCGACCAAAACTACCTGCGCGTGAGCTCCACGCCGTCCACCGTCATCTTCCATGCGCCGCCCTCTTCGTGGGGCGGCGCAGTCACATCGAAGCTCGTCTTCACGACCATCACGCCGACCACGAAGTCGTCGCCGTCGAAGCCTTTGATCGGGCCGTTGATCTCGACGGTGCTGCTGCCCGAGACCTTGCGGTAGGAGACGCCGCCGTCGGCGGTGATGACGAGATCGACGCCACCGCCGCGCCACTGCCCGGCGTACTCGAGCTTGTCGGCCGGGAGCGGCTGGCCCTTGCAGGCCGACACGAGCAGGAGCACCACCAGCGCGAGCCGTGCGCGGATCATGCGAAACAGTAGCGCGCGATTGCTAAGCGCGCGACCGCCATGGTGAGCTGCGGCCGATGTCGAACCGTCGCGCAGAGCTCGAGGCCGCCCAAGAACGTCAGCGCGAGGCTTCGGCGCAGAACCGCCCGAGCCGCGACGACGCGATGGCGGCGGTGCGCACGCTGATCCGTTGGGCCGGCGACAATCCCGATCGCGAAGGCCTGCTCGGCACGCCCGATCGCGTGGTGCGATCGTACGAAGAGTTCTTCGCCGGCTACGCCGACGATCCCGTCGAGATCCTCGGACGCACGTTCGAAGAGATCAACGGCTACGACGAGGTCGTCATCCTGAAGGACATCCCCTTCGAGAGCCACTGCGAGCACCACATGGTGCCGATCGTCGGCAAGGCCCACATCGGCTATCTGCCCGACAAGCGCGTCGTCGGCATCAGCAAGCTCGCGCGCGTGGTCGAGGTGTTCTCGCGACGGCTGCAGATCCAAGAGAAGATGACCGCCCAGATCGCGCAGACGATCCTCGAGACGCTGCAACCGCGCGGCGTCGCAGTGGTGATCGAAGCGACCCACGAGTGCATGACGACGCGTGGCGTGCATCGGCCCGGCGTCGGCATGGTCACCAGCCAGATGCTCGGTGTGTTCCGCGACGACGCGTCGACGCGGCGCGAGTTCCTCGCGCTCATCGGCCGAGTTTCGTGAGCTGCTCGAACGCGCGACGGCGATGCACGAGCACGCCGTCCGCGAGCAAGCGCTCGGGCGGATCGGGCACGAAGATCGCCGCGAGCCCGGGTGCGTTCGTCGGCGGCCATGCGAGTCGACCCGCGATGCGGGCTTCGCCGATCTCGTGCGTACCGTCGGGATTCGCGAGCACGAGCGCGCAACACAAGGTCGCGCGCACGTCGGCGCCGCGGTGCAGGCCGGTGCGGCGCGCGAGCTCTTCGCACGCGGCACGCCAGCCGCCGAGCTGCGCCGCGAAGTCTGCGGTAGCGATGCCCGGAGCGCCGCCGAGCATCGCGACCTCGAGCCCGGTGTCGTCACCGAGCGCGAGCTCGCCACTCGCACGCGCGACCGCTTCGGCCTTGAGCCGCGCGTTGGCGACGTAGCTCGTGCCGGTTTCCTCGGGCAACACGATGCCGAGCTCGGCTGCAGTGCGCAGCTCGAACGCGCGTGCGCCCAGCAGCACGCGCAGCTCGTCGAGCTTCCCGGCATTCGCGGTGGCGAGGACGAGGATCATCTACGTTCGTGCGAAGGCGCGGCGCGCCATCCAGGTCTCGACGCGCTCTTGCCCGAGCACGAAGAAGGTGAAGAGCGAGCCAGCGATCGCCAGCACGCCCGCAGCGAGCCCAGGGATCACCAGCGACGCGGGGCCACTGCCGATGAACGCCACGAGGCGCAGCGTGACGATCACACCGCCGATGACGCCGAGCACGCAGAGACCGCGCACGATCGCGCGCACGGAATCGTTGCCGCGCACGAGCCCGACGATGATCGCGATGCCGATCGCGAGCCGCACCCACTCGATGGTCGAGCCGAGGCCGGTCGTGAGCACGTAGAGATCCCAGCAACAGCCGAGGCCGAAGAAGCCGATCACGATCTTGAGCGAGGTCGGCATGGGGGAGGTCGCGTCGTTCATGCAGTGCACTGCGGGCGAGCACGCGAAGTGATCGACTCACTCATCGTGCTCGAACTCACGACTGCGGCGCTCGAGGTCGTCCTGGAGCCTGGCGACGAGCGCAGGATCGGACTCGAACGCGCGCAGCGACTCGCGCAGACCATCGCGCGCGCGTGCGAGTCGGCTGCGCACGGTGTTGGCCCCGATGCCGAGCACGTGTCCGATCTCGGGCCCGTCGAGCCCCTCCCAGTACGCGAGCTCCACCGTGATCTGTAGATCGACCGGCAAGCGCTGCAGTGCGAGCCGCAGCAAGCGTTGCTCGTCTTGGCGACCGACCGCGGCGCTCGGCGAGGTCGCGAGCTCGGCGATCGAAGTGCGCTCGGGATCGAACGCATGCTCGCGCGTGCGCAGGTGATCGACCAGGCGGTGGCGCGCGATGCCGAAGAGATACGCGCGCACGCTCGCGTCTTCGGCGAGCCCCGTGCGGCGCTCGACGCAATCCGTGAACGTGCGTTGCACGAGGTCCTGCACGTCGTCGCCGAGCTTGCTGCGGAAGAATCGCGCGATCGCATCGAAGTGGCGCTCGAACAGACGTTGGCCGGCGCGACGATCGCCGTCCTGCCACGCCCGCAACAGCTCGCGATCCGGGTCCACGCGCCGCGATGGTAGCATCGCGACGCCGTGGTCGGGTTGTCGCGTCGGGTCGCGGAGTTGCGTCCGTCGACCGATCTCGTGCAGCGCGAGATGTTCGGGCAGATCGCCGCGAGCTTGTTCGGCGAGCCCGCGCCGCCGGTACGCGTCGATCGCTACAGCATCTTGTCGCGCGTCGGCGCCGGCGGCATGGGCACCGTGTTCGCCGCGTGGGATCACGCGCTGCAACGCCGGGTCGCGCTGAAGGTGCTCCATCGCGAGCACGGACGAGCGCAGCAGGATCGCATCCTCGACGAAGCGCGTGCGCTCGCCAAGCTCGCGCATCCCAACGTGGTCGCCGTGTTCGACGTGGGTCGCGACGGTGACGATGCGTTCATCGCGATGGAGCTCGTCGTCGGGGCGCCGCTCGGCTTGCACGTGCGGCGCACGTCACCGACCAACGAGCAGCTCGCGCGTTGGCTCGCCGACGCCGCGGCCGGGCTCGCCGCAGCGCACGACGTCGGACTCGTGCACGGCGACGTGAAGCCGTCGAACTTGCTGCTCGGCGACGACGATCGCGTGCGCGTGATCGACTTCGGGCTGGCGATCGCGGCCGGAGCGAGCGCGCGCGGTGGCACGGCCGGCTATCTCGCGCCCGAGGTCGAGCAAGGTGCGGCACCGAGCGCTGCGTCCGACGTCTATGCGCTGTGCGTCGCGGCCGACGAGCTGGTCGCGCCGAGTCGCTGGCCGCGGCGTCTGCGTCGTGCGATCGCACGCGGACGCGCCGACGATCCGCGTGCGCGCGGCACGATGAGCGATCTGCTCGCCGCGTTCCGCAGCTCGGCGCGCGCGAGCTCGCATCGCCGCGTGCTCGCGACCACGGTGCTCGTCGGACTCGGTCTGTTCGCGCTGGGCTCGACGCCCACGTCGCGCTGTCCGCTGCCGATCGACTCGCAGTGGCACGAGGGTCTGCGCGCGCGCGCCGAGCAAGCCTTCGCGGGACACGGAGAGCGCGGCGCATTCGTGTGGTCTGCGGTCGCGGGTCCGCTCGATCGCCGCGCATCGGCATGGCTCGACGCGCGCGATGCCGCGTGTGCACTGCCCCCCACGACGCGCGACCCGATCGCCGCGTGCCTCGACGATCACGCGGTCGGGCTCGAAGCGACCGTCGAGCAGCTCGAGCGCGGCGGGCCCCTGCCCCGCGTCGATCGTGTGCTCGCGGCGAT
>DASZPU010000631.1:0-23140 GCA_035550195.1 Nannocystaceae bacterium | reverse complement strand
GTTCGCGATGTACCTCGCCGCGCGCCCGTATGCACCGGAGGCGAACGAGCTGCCCGATCGCATCGCGCGACTGCGCGAGGAAACGAGCGCCGCTGTCGTCGTGCGGTGAGCTACGCGGCGGCGCTCGTCGGTACTTCGTCGAGCAGCGCGTCAGCGCAGGGGCGCACGAGCTCGGTGAATGCGATCTCGACGAGCGTGCGAGCGTCGTCGGTCGGGACGATGCCGTGCGCGCGCAACGACGCAGCGTCGGGATCCCCGGCTGCGGCCGCGAGCGTGGGCGCGCGATCGAAGGTCGCGACCGCGAGCTGCCGCAGCTCGGGGTGCTCGTGCAGCGCCCACGCGACGAAGCGCCAGGCCAGCGCGGCGTGACGCGCTTCGTCGCGCGCGATCACTGCGAGCACGCGGCGCACCGCGGGATCCTCGACCAGCGCGAGCGCATGCTCGGCGCGCGCGACCGCGATCGTCTTGCCGATGCAACCGTCGACGATGGCCTCGTGCACGATGGCCGCGACGTTGCGCGCGGCATGCTGCGACGCAGCCGCATCGGGCCCCACCGGCTCGCCCAGGTACGCGCTCGCCAGCGCGAACGCGAGCCACGCGTGCATCGTCTCGTCCGCGATCGCGTGATGCGCTGCGCCGACGAGCTCGAGCGGGGCACCGAGCGCGAGCAGCTCCATCACGAAGCGCCGCAGCGCGACGCTCGACGCGTGCTCGGCCGTCGCCGCGTCGCGCCACGCGAGGCCGATGCGACGACGCAGCTCCGACGGCAGTGCGTCCACGTTCGGCACCTCCGAGCTACTCGCAGCACCGACCCCCGGATCGATCGCGCACCCCATCTGCCCGGCATGGACGGAGCGCACCGCCGTTGGTTGCAGCGCCCGGCGGCGGAACGCCCGCCGTCCTAGGTGTGCTCGCGCGTCGCCGAGAAGCGAACCTCGGGGAAGCGTTCTTCCACCTTCGCGAGGTTCCACTTGTTCGGCGCGAGATAGGCGAGGTCGCCGTGCGCGTCGATGGCGAGGTTCATGTCGTTCTTGCGCTGGAACTGATCCATCAGCTTGCGGATCTCCTCCGCGCTGCGGCCTTCCGTGCGCGGTGTGATCCAGCGCGCAGTCGTGTACTCGACCGACTCGTAGTCGGCCTCGACCGTGTACTCGTGCTGCAACCGGTGCTTCATCACCTCGAGCTGCAGCTGCCCGACCACGCCGACCACGTAGTCGGCACCGAGCATCATCTTGAACACCTGGATCGCGCCCTCTTCCGCGAGCTGCTCCAGACCTTTGCCGAGCGCCTTCGCCTTGAGCGGGCTCTTCAGGATCACGCGCCGGAAGATCTCCGGTGCGAAGCTCGGGATGCCGGTGAAGCGCAGCAGCTCGCCTTCGGTGAACGTGTCGCCGATCTTGATCGTGCCGTGGTTCGGCAACCCGATGATGTCGCCCGCGTACGCCTCTTCGACGATCTCGCGGCTCGCCGCGAAGAACATCGTGGCGTTGCCGAGCCCGACCTCGCGGCCGAGTCGACAGTGGAACGCACGCATGCCTCGCGTGAAGCGACCCGAGCAGATGCGCAGGAACGCCATGCGATCGCGATGCTTGGGATCCATGTTCGCCTGGATCTTGAACACGAACCCCGAGAACGCGTCTTCGCTGGGCACCACTTCGCGCGTGGGCACGGGCTCGCCCGGCGCGGGCGGAGTGACGGCCGCGTTACCCGTCACCGCGCTGCGCGACTGCGGCGGCGGTGCGAGCCGGAGATACGTCTCGAGCAGCTCGCGCACGCCGAAGTTGTTCATCGCCGAGCCGAAGAGCAGCGGCGACTGGCGCCCGGTGTGGAACGCGTGCGTGTCGAGCTCGGGCGCCGCCGCGGCCAGCAGCTCGAGCTCCTCGCGCAGCTCCATCGCCTGATCGCCGAGCAGCTCGTCGAGCTTGGGATCGTCGGGACCACTCACGGGGATCCCCGCGTCCGGCCAGCGATCGTCGCCGTGCGCATCGGCGTAACGAAACAGATGCACCTGGTGGTGCACGAGGTCGTACACGCCGCGGAAGCGCTTGCCCATGCCGATGGGCCAGGTCATCGGCACGCACTTGATCGCGAGCTTCGACTCGACGTCGTCGAGCAGCTCGATCGGTGATCGGCACTCGCGATCGAACTTGTTCACGAACGTGACGACCGGCGTGTCGCGCAGTCGACAGATCTCGATGAGCTTCTCGGTGCGCGCCTCCACGCCCTTGGCGCCGTCGATCACCATGAGCGCGGCATCGACCGCCGTGAGCACGCGATAGGTGTCCTCGCCGAAGTCCGCGTGGCCGGGCGTGTCCAGCAGGTTGACGTCGAACGGTCGTTCACCTTGCTCGGCGGTGGGCAGCCGGTACTGGAAGCTGAGCACGCTCGTGGTCACCGAGATGCCACGTTCCTGCTCCATCGCCATCCAGTCGCTGACCGCGTGTCGCGACGCGCGACGGGCTCGTACCGCACCCGCCACCTGGATCGCACCGCCGAAGAACAGCAGCTTCTCGGTGAGCGTCGTCTTGCCCGCGTCGGGGTGGCTCACGATCGCGAACGTGCGTCGGGTGGCGGCTTGCTCGGCGATCGTCGGCTCTGCGGGCGCGGTCATCTTTCGATGCGAAGCAAAGGACAAAACGTTGCGCGCGACAAGTGACGAAGACAGGACGTGCCCGAAAGGCCGCTCGCGCGATACCGAGCCGCGTTGCTTCCTCGCGAGGCGGGGCCGCATCGGGTTATCCTGGGAAACGATGGGGGACTCGATGCGATGTGCCGCGTGGTTGCTCGTGCTCGCGGCCTGCAAGTTGGACACGAGTGGGATCCCGGGTGACGAGAGCAGCGAGACGAGCGGCGGTACGAGCGGCGGGAGTGCGACCACCGCTGCGACGACGATGCCGACGACGACTGCGCCGACCAGCGGCGCCACCGAAGACGCGACGTCGATGCCGACCGGCGACGACGCGACGATGGGCAGCGATCCGACGACGGACGCCACGAACAGCGGCACCGACGACTCGACCGATGGCGGCGAGCTGGGTCCGTTCGGCGATCCGGTGCCGGTCGAAGAGCTCAACACCGACGCGATCGAAGACGACGTGACGCTGCGCAGCGACATGCTCGAGGTCTTCTTCTCGCGCAGCAACGTCGGCGATCCCGGCAGCGAAGACATCTTCCGCGCGACGCGTGCGAGCGTGGACGAAGCGTTCGACGACATCCAACGCGTCGACGAGCTCAGCCTCGACTTCTCGGCGGACGCGAGCCCCGAGCTGTCGCGCGACGGCCTCGTGATCAGCTTCAGCGGATCGTGGCCGGGCACGCCCGGGGGCAACGACGTGATGATCGCGACGCGCGACGACTTCGACGCGCCGTGGAGCGAGCCGATGCGCATCGACGAGCTCACCAGCAACGTCGACGATGCTTCGCTCGTGATGACCGAGGACCAGCTCGTGGGCTACACGTGCCGCGACTTCCTCGGCGCGCAGTACTGGGAGCTCATGCGCACGACTCGCGGCGCCAAGGGCGGCGTATGGGACGAGCCGGTGCCGCTCGACGGGCTCAACGCCGACGGCCGCGACTGTGCGCCGTGGGTGAACGACGACGACACCGAGCTGTGGTTCACGACGGTGCGCCCGGGCGGCGTCGGTGCGGAGGACATCTGGCGCGTCGAGATCGTCGACGGCGGCTTCGGCGAGCCGGTGCCGGTGATGGAGCTCGATACGCCGCAAGCGGACGAGGATCCTTGGCTGTCCCCGGATGGCCACACCATCGTGTTCGCGAGCAACCGCGACGGCGACTACGACATCTGGATGGCCACGCGCTGAAGGCTGGGGCTATCATCGAAGGATGTTGGATCGTCGCCTGAGATTGCTCGTGCTCCTGGCCCTGGCCGGCTGCTCCGACCAACGCGAGGAGCAGACCTCCGACACGATCACGCAGACGACACAGATGCCGACCGTGACGACCGACCCGAGCACGGGCGAGTCGACGCAGGCCAACGAGACGTCCACGAGCGCTGCGACGACGGTGCCGACGAGCGTCGACACCGGCGACAAGCTCGATGTCGGTGCCGGCACCGGGATGATGGAAGGTGGCGACACCACCGTCTGCCAGAAGGTCGACATGCTGTTCGTCGTGGACGACAGCGGCAGCATGGAGGACGAGCAGGACAACCTCACGATGGCGTTCCCGGCGTTCATCGGCACGATCCAGACCGAGCTCGATGCCGCGGTCGGCTACAACATCGGAGTCATCCGCACCGATGCGAACGACATCTCCTGCGTGGCCGGGCGCGCGGGCGTGCTGGTCACGCGCAACTTCCTCGCGGCGTCGAGCAACGACACCTGCACGCCCTACGCGTCGGGCTATCGCTACATGACCGAGGCCGACGAGCTGGTGTCGAAGTTCACCTGCGCGGCGAAGGTCGGCATCGGTGGCAGCGGCGACGAGAAGCCGATCGAGTCGCTCATCGCCGCGCTCACGCCCCCCAACACCGACGCCGGCGAGTGCAACGAGAACTTCCTGCGCGAGGACGCGTTGCTCGTCATCGTGCTCATCACCGACGAGGAAGACGATCACGAGACCGACATGGGCGGCGAGTGCGAGATGACGCCGGGCCTCGGCTCGGCCGGCGATCCGCCCGATTGGTACGAGGACATCGTCGCGATCAAAGGTGGGATCGAGACCAACATCGTGATGCTCTCGCTGGTCGGCGTCACCGAAGGCACGCCGTGCCCCGCGCTCGACAAGTGCAACGGCGGCATCACCGGTGCGGAGCCGTCGCCGCGTCTCGTCGAGCTCACGCAGATGTTCACGCACGGCCACGTGGGCCGCGTGTGCGGGCAGTACGATCCGTTCTTCGAAGAAGCGGTGGCCGACATCAAGGCTGCATGCGAAGACTTCATCCCACCGGGGTGACATGGCGCGCGTGATCGCGGACGACGGGCGCAACACCGTGGTCGCGCACGCGCTCGACGAAGCCATCGCGCTGGCCCAGCGACGCGACTGACTCGCCTGTAGGTTCGGTGGTCTCATCCCGGGCCGGAGGAGGCGACCCATGCGCAATGGGGTGGCCCGAACCGCGTACCGGGTTCAGGAACGCGATTCAGATGCGGTCTTGCGGAAGCGAGCGGCCGCCGTATAGAAGATGTACAAACTGTAATCCAGATGAACAACGGGCGGAATGGAGTTTGGGCGCTCCTCAGCGTCGCGGTGGTGTCGGGGTGCACGTCGACGGACGCGCCGGGCACGGGCGAGAGCAGCGAGTCGGGGGGCATCATCACGGTCGGTCACGACGAAACGTCGACCGATACGAGCTCGGGATCGTCGAGCGCTGCGTCGAGCGAGAGCGGCAACGACGGCGAAGATGTCTGCGGCGACGGCGAGCGCGGTGTCACCGAAGAGTGCGACGACGGCAACGTCGCCGAAGGCGATGGTTGCAACGCGTCGTGCACGGTCGAGCCTTGGTATCGCTGTCCGGTGCCCGACGTGCCGTGCATCGCGATCGTGTGCGGCGACAAGAAGGTCGAGTCGCCCGAGGTGTGCGACGACGGCAACGACGAGCCCGGCGATGGTTGCGATGCATCGTGTGCGCTCGAAGACGGCTACGCGTGTCCACTGCCGGGCACGATGTGCCAGGCCTCCGAGTGCGGCGACGGTGTGCTGGCCGGATTCGAGATCTGCGACGACGGCAACGCGACGCCCGGCGACGGTTGCAACGAGAGCTGCAAGCTCGAGCAAGGCTTCTACTGTCCCGACGCAGGTGCGGCGTGCTTGCCGACGGTGTGTGGTGACGGCGACGCCCAAGGCCTCGAGCACTGCGACGACGGCAACGTGCTGCCCTACGACGGTTGCAGCCCGCTGTGTGCGAACGAGCCCAACTGCCAAGGTGGCGAGTGCGAAGCGATCTGTGGCGACGGCATCATCCTGCCCGGCACCACCGAAGACTGCGACGACGGCAACAGCTTCAGCGGCGATGGCTGCTCGTCGAGCTGTGAAGTGGAAGCGGGCTTCGAGTGCACGCTCGCGGACGTCGCACTGCCGGACCCGCTGCGGCTGCCGATCCTCTTCCGCGACGTTCGCGGGTGGAACCATGGCGACGATCCGCGCCACATCGACTTCAACAACGGCAGCGGCTCGGGCATCACCTTCGGCATGGTCGAGGTCGATCTCGCCGCCGATCGTCGGCCCGAGGCCGACGCGAGCTTCGTGCCCAACAACGCCTCGTACCACACCGCGGATTCGTTCCACGAGTGGTATCGCGACACGCCCGGCATGAACCTTCCGGTCGTCGACTGGTTGGATCTGCCGAGCGTCGGCGAGGGCGTGTACGAGTACGACTCGAACGCGTTCTTCCCGATCGACGGTCGTGGGTGGGCCGACCCGCTCTCGACTGCGCCGGAGATCCTCTACGAAGGTCACAACTTCAACTTCACCTCGGAGATCCGCTACTGGTTCGAGTTCGCGGGCGACGAAGTGCTGGCGTTCCGCGGCGACGACGACGTCTGGGTGTTCGTCGACGGCCATCTGTGCCTCGACATCGGCGGTCTGCACAGTGCCGTCGATGCGACGATGAACCTCGGTGATCCCACCGCGGAGCCGAACGCCACGCAGCGCGCCATCGTGCAGGAGTGCGTCGACCGACTCGAGGTCGGCAAGGTCTACGAGGTCGCGGTGTTCCACGCGGAGCGGCACACCACGCAATCGAACTTCCGGCTCAACCTCTCGGGCTTCGTCTCGCAGACGTCGGCGTGCGACTGGGTCTGTGGCGACGGCGTCGTCACGCCCTACGAGGTGTGCGACGACGGCACCGAGAACAACACCGGCGGCTTCGGCATGTGCAACCCCGACTGCCTCGGCATCGGTCCTTACTGCGGAGACGGCACGATCGATCCGATGCACGAACAGTGCGACGACGGCGATCTCAACGTCGGCAGCTACGGCGGCTGCAATGCCGACTGCACGCTCGGCCCGTACTGCGGTGACGGCATCCGCGACAGCGAGCACGAAGAATGCGACGCCGGCGACGCGAACGGCGTCGACGGCAGCATGTGCCGCGAGAACTGCACGCTGACCCCGGTCGGGTGATCAGGGGCCGTTCCACGGCAGGCGCACGCGGGCGATCGCTCGCGGTGCGCGATTGATCCACCACACGAACTCGTCGTCGACGAGCACGCGCGACGGGTTGCTCACCCAGTCGCCGCCGGCGACGAACTGGGGCTCGCCGCCGTCTCGGCCGACGCGGCGCACTTCGTCCTCGCCGGCGAGATAGATGCGATCGCCCGCGGCGGTCGGTGGCGTCGTGATGCCCGTGCAATACGAGGCATCCTGCACACCGCGCCAGATCGCTTCGTCTTGCAGACCATCGAGCGTCGCGCGGAACAGGGCGCACTCGCTGCGGTCCGTCCAGTAGGCTGCGTAGTCGTCGACCTCGAACGGAAAGAAGGCGTTGATGCGCGCCGAGATCTCCGGGAAGTCGGTGCCGTGCTTCTCGCCGGCGACGGTGGCGACGGGGCCGAAGCCGTGCTGCGAGGACGCCACGAGCTGCGAGGGGCCGACGCCGAAGTTGAAGACGTCGATGAGCCCCCAATCCCCACCGTCGTACTCGATCACCTCGTCGCCATCGTGCGCGCGACGGAAGAGATACCCACCACGTCCCCAGTACACCTCGTCCGCGTCGATGTCGAAGGTCTCCACCTCGGCGGTCGTCACGAGGCTCGGCACGCCGTCCGGCAACGCCATCTCCATCAGGTTCTGTTCGCCGTCGACGACCACCAGGAAATACAAGCGCGACGGCGTCCAGCGCAGCGTGCCGATGCTGTCGGGCACACTCGCGATCATCTCGACTCCACCGCCGTCGCCATCGGCGACCCACAGTGCGCCGGGCGAGGTGAAGTAGATCGCACCATCACCGAGTGCGAAATCACCGAGGCCGTCGAGCTCGACGAGCAGCTCGGGATCGCCGTAGGGATACGGATCGCAGGGATCGCCGATGTCGTCGGCGTCGGCGTCGGCCTCGGCCGGGTCCGCATACGCCGGACAATTGTCGTCGGCATTGCGCACCCCGTCGCGATCCTGATCGAGCACGAGATCGAGATCCGGCACCGCCGCCGGCAGGTCGAGCTCGACGAGCCGCGCGGACAGGGTGGCTTCGACCTCCGCTG
This sequence comes from Nannocystaceae bacterium, assembly GCA_035550195.1. Lineage (GTDB taxonomy): Bacteria > Myxococcota_A > Polyangia > Nannocystales > Nannocystaceae > Xiheibacterium. The sequence goes on along the minus strand of DASZPU010000631.1, from coordinate 14,981 downwards.
CGTCCAGCGTCGCGAGCGCGGCGAGCCACGCGGGCTCGTGCTCGCCGAGCGTGGTCTGCTCGACCAATGCCGACGCGATCGTGCTCATCCATTCTTGCAGCCGGGCATCCACGCTCTGGCCGTCGTCGGTCTGCAACGCGACGTTCGCGAGCGTCGCGCTCACGCCGAGCAGATAGCGTGCGCCGGGTGAATCACCGGCGGTCATCGACAGCTCGGTGCCCGGCTCGTCCACGCTGGTGCCCGGTGATCCGAGCGGCAGCATCGCGACAAGCTCGGCTTCGGCCTGGTCGATGGCGTCACTCGGCGAGACACCCTCGGCGATCAGATCGAGCACGCGTCGATGCGTCACCTCGGTGATCGAATTGATATGGATCGCGCCCGCATCGTCGCCGAGCTCGACGATCGCCCGCAGCGTGATCGGTGCTTCGCTGGGATGCGCGCGCACCTCGTCGAAGTGGAAGCCGGTCGCCTCGAGCCGATAGACACCCGCCGGCACGTCGCCGATGTCGAACTCGCCGGCGTCGCTGACGATCGCACCGAGATAGGTCTCGCCGGTCGCCATTCCACTCGCATCGAGTCGCGCCGCGAGCACGCTCGCACCGGTCACGAGCGGCCCTTTCTCCGCGCTGCCGACCAGCCGCACCGACTCGGGCGCGGTGCCCGACGTCTCGCTCTCGGCCGAAGTACCACCGCTCCCGTCGTCATCCGTCGCATCCGCCGCGCGACATCCGACGACCAGCGCAACCAACGATCCCCACGCAGCGCCGCGCGCCCATCCCATGCACGAGGCCATGGCGCCCGCGCGGCGGTTCCGTGTCGACCCCGCTGTGGTTTTCCGCTGCGCAGCCCGGGGACGCTACGCGAGCGGCTTCCAGCGCAGCTGCAGCCATCCCGAGCTGCCGGCGTCGTCGTAGTACGCGACGATCTGCAGCGCGAACGCGTTGCCTTCGACGCTCTTCACCACGTAGACGATCGGCCGTGGCGTGAGCACGTGCGTCGCGAAGTCGTAGTCGTACCAACCCGCGGTCACATAGTCGGGGTCGTCGCCGTGATCGTCACCGTCGGCGACGTCGGTGACCCACGGGCCACTCGGGATGCTGGTCACGTCGTCGAGCGCCACGCCGTCGAGCAGCACGGCTTCCATGCCGCCATCGCCCGATACGCCGCCGTTCAGCGCCACGTTGAAGCGCGAGAACGCGAGGTCCCAGCCGTCGTCGGACTCGTCGACCTGTGCGCGTGTCTCGAGGTCGAGGCGCACCCACGCGGCCTCGTCGGTCGCGTCGATGGTGCTGTGCACGACCTCGCCTTCGACGGTGCTCGTGATCTGCTCGCCGCCTTCGGCCGCGCCGCCGTCGTCGTCGGCGAGGTCGTCCTCGAGATCGGGTGCGCACGCAGTCATGGCGGCGCAGAGAACCAGTCGTTTCATCGTCGTCTCTCCTTCAGTAGCGCAGCGTGATCCCGCCGTAGAACGAGCGCGGCGGGATCGGGTTGTCGGTCGCATCACCGGCGTCGAGCAGGTTGTCGACGCCGGCGAAGATCTCGAGGTGATCGGCGAGCACTCGTTGCGCGAGTCGCAGGTCGAGCGTCGCGAATGCCGGACTGTTGCGCGGGCGCTCGACGCCATCGCCGTCCTCGTCTGCGAAGAACGTGCGCGACCCGAAGATCGCACTGCGCACGCGCACGCTCGTGCCCCAGCGCTCGCGTGCGAGCCGCAGCCCGGCCGTGCCCGAGTGGCGCGCGCGTCCGGGCAGCACGCGATCGTTCTCGCCGTCGTGCGTCCACAGGTACGCGTACGAGCCTTCTACGCGCACGATGTCGCGCCACGCGATGACGGCGTCGAGCTCCGCACCGCGCGTGGTCGCTTCGCCGAGGTTGAGGTAGCGGAACGTCGACGTGCTGCCGTCGGCTTCGGTGCCCGCGTCCGTGTCGATCACGATCGTGTCGCGCAAGCGGTTGTCGAACACGCTCGCGGCGACGACGAGCCACGGCAGCGGCACGAGCTCGGCGGAGATCTGCGTGCCCCACGACGTCTCGGGCCGTAGCGCAGGGTTGCCGCGCACGACGTAGCCCGCGCTCGGGTTCGCGAACTGCAGGAACAGCTCGCGAAAGCCCGGCGCCCGGAATCCGCGGCCATACGACGCGCGGAGCGTCAGCCACGGCTTCGGCACCACCATCACGGCGAGTCGCGGCGTGGGGTAGGCACCGAAGAGGCTGTCGATGTCGACGCGCACGCCCGGCACGATCGCGACGCGCGGGTTCTCCGTCGGTGTCCACTCGTCCTGCAGGAACACGGCGTAGCGGTGGCGATCGACGCGCGGCGGATCGACGCGGTCGGCGTGCAAGCGCTCGATCTGCGTGTCGATGCCCGCGGTGACGACGTGGTGCGCGAGCGTGTGGGCGTAGACGCCGGTGGCCTGGCCGAGATGATCGAGCGTGAGCTCGTAGCGATCCTGCTCGGTCGCGCCGCGTTGATCCTGCAGCAGCTGATCGCGGAAGAGCGAGTAGTGGGCGGTGAGCGTGAGCTCCGACGGGCCCTCGACGAAGTGCGGCGAGATCGTCGCGTCGAGCGTCTCGGTGAGGTTGCGGCGCTCGACGATCGCCCCGCTGTCGGCCGCGTCGATGCGCCGTGCATCGCGGCGCAGGTAGTCGGCGCGCACGCGCAGCGAGAACGGCCCGAGCTCGTGCAGCTCGTGCGTGGTGCCGACGTTCCACCCGCGCCAACGCGGACCGGTGGTGGTCGCATCCGAAGGATCGCGATCCCAACCATCGGTGTCGTGGATGCCGGCGACGACCGCCGAGCTCCAGCGTTTGCGTGCGATCGCTGCGCGGGCAGTGACGTCGAGCGTGCCGAAGCTGCCGTATGCGACGCCGGCCTCGGCCTCGTGGGGACGCGTGGGCCGGCGTGTGACGATGTTGACGGTGCCCGCGAGCGCGTCGGCGCCGTAGAGCACCGAGCCCGGCCCACGCACGACTTCGATCTGCTCGATGTCCTCGGCGGGCATGCGGGTCAGATCGATCACGCCGTTGACGCGACCGGTGACGCGCTGCCCGTCGACGAGCACGAGCGTGTAGCTGGGATCGAGCCCTTGCAGTCGCAGCCCCGTGCCACCGATGCCGCGCACGAGCTGCACGCCCGGTGTCTCTTCGAGGATCTCCGCGACGTTCTGCGCGCCCGACTCGACGATCTCTTGCCGACCGGTGACCTGCGTCGCGACCGGCGTCTCTGCAACGGTGCGAGCGCTGCGCGTGCCGGTGACGACGACCTTGCGTCGCTCGACCTGCGGCGCGCCCTCGTCGTCGTTCGCTTCGACGGGGGCAGCAGGCGCGAGGCAGGCGAGCGCAGCGAGCATCGCGAGGGTCATCTCGTCGCGGGCTCGGGCACGCACGCAGGGGCGGTCTCACCGGCGCAGCGGAACGCGGTGTTGCGGCACTGTGCGCGCCAGCTCGTCGTGCTCCACGAGATCGCGACCTCGGAGACGCGGATCTCCTGCGGGTCACACCCGATCGCGCCCGAGCTCGCGTGCGCGAGATCGTGGGCACAGCCCGCGAGCAGCAGTGTCGCGAGCACACGCATCAGCCGAACCCGCAGTCGCTCGCGCACGTCGTGCCGTAGCAGACGCCGATGTTCATCGCCGGCGTGGGATCCGGCATGTTGCACATCGGACCGAGGCAGGTCTCGTAGTCCATCGTCTCGAGGATGCAGTCGACCGCGCACACGCAGTCGGCATCGCCGTAGCACTCCGCGTACGCGTCGCAGCACATCGACTTCGCACAGGTGATGCACGGATCGTCGCCGTCCGCGGGCGCACAGAGATCGGCGCCGCCGCTGCTGCTGCCGCTGTCGGCCGCGCTGGTCTCGCTACCGCTGTCGTCGCTGCTCGATCCCGTGACGTCCGTGGTCTCGCCACCTTCGCTGGTCTCGCTGCTCGACGTGCTCGTCGTCGTCGACGCGTTGGTCGTCGAGCTCGTCGTCGTGTTGCTCTGCGTCGTCGACGACGTGTTCGTGTCGGCGCCGCTCGTGTCGGCACCGTCGTCATCGTCGTCGGCCGGGCATGCGAGCAGCGGGAGCAGGAAGAGGGCGAGCAGAGGTCGAGGCATGGCCGCGAGCCTGACCGGATAATTTTGAAAGTCAATATCATTAAGTCTCACGAGATGTGCCCGCAGGATCGAGTGGATCCACTGGTAGACAAGATTTTGATATTCGTTTTCAATAAAATCGATGCGACGCGTCGTCCTCCCCGCCCTTGCGGCTCTGACCGCATACGCATGTGCACCGCAGCACGACGCGCCCGTGTCGAGCCCCCGTGCCGTCCACCGCCCGACCCCATCGGACGGCACGGGGGCAACTTCGATCCTCGCGACGAGTCGTGTGCGCGCACGACCGATCGCGCTGCCGCTCGGCCTCACCAGCTTCGGCGCGGCGAAGCACGGCGATCGTGTGTACGTGCTCGGCGGTTGGATGGGCGAGCCGCATCGCTACGACGCCGAGCATCAGTCCGATGCGTTCATGCATGCCGAGCTCGTCGACGATGCGAGCTGGTCGTCGGCGAGCGGGCTCGGACGGGTGCAGAGCGCACCGCTCGTCGCGACCGCGGCCGGTGTGATCGCGATCGGAGGTCTCGTCGCACACAACGCAACCGGCCAGGAGCAGGAGCTCGAGTCGCTCGATCGCGTCGCGCGCTTCGATCCCCGCACGAAGCGTTGGGAGCAGCTCGGTGCGCTGCCCGATCCACGCTCGTCGCACGACGCCGTCATCGTCGACGGCGAGCTGTGGATCGTCGGTGGTTGGAAGATCGATCGCGACGGCCACAGCCGCTGGCACGACACCGCGCTGCATCGTCCCGTCGATCGACCCGGAGCACCTTGGATCGCCGTCGCAGCGCCGGTGAAGCGACGCGCGCATGCCTTGGTGGGTCTGCCCGGCAAGCTCGTCGTCGTCGGCGGCATGGGCACGACCGGTCCGACCGAGCAGGTCGACGTGCTCGACATCGCGAGCGGCACATGGTCGTCGGCACCCGAGCTCCCCGGTGTCGGCTTCGGCGTCGCTGCCGTCGCGCTCGGCGATGCGGTCGTCGCGAGCGGAGCCGATGGTGCGATCTGGTCGTGGAAGCCGGGCGAGAAAGCGTGGCGCGCGATCGGGCGGCTCGCGTTCCCGCGGTTCTTCCATCGCATGCTCGTCGACGACGACGGTGCGTTGCTCGTGATCGGGGGCATCGCGGGCACCGGATCCGGACAGAAGATCCGCGCGACGGAGCGCGTCGTCATCGGCCGCGATGCGCACCTCGTGCAGCTCGGGCTCGACGCTCCCGGCTCGGCGAAGAACCGCCAAGGCCTCTTGCTGCATCGCGATCGACTGCTGGTCGTCGGCGGCAACAATGGGCTCGAGCAGCACGACTTCGCACCGGAACGATTCGTCGACGAGACCTGGGAGCTCGAGTTGGGCACGCTCGCATGGCACCCACGTCCCGCGCTGCCGGTGAAGCGGCAGAGCTTGCTCGCGATCACGACGTCGAACGACGTCGGCGTCGTGCTCGGTGGCTTTGGCCACGACGGCGAGGTCGCACGCACGTGGTCCGACGGTTTCGCCTACGACTTCGCCGCGGCGAAGTGGAGCGCGCTCGGTGAGGCCGTGCCCGGCACTCGCAGCCAAGCGGGGCTGGTCGAGCACCAACGCAAGCTCTTCCTGCTGGGCGGACTCGACTACGACCCGCGTCGCGCCGAGGCCGATCGCTTCCGTCATCCGCGGCAGGTGCTGACGAGCGCGCTGCCCGACCTCGCACTCAGGCCCTCGTCGTTCGAGCTGCCGCATCGACGGCGCGCGTTCGGAGGCGCGGTGCTCGACGGCGAGTACGTGATGATCGGTGGTCTCGCCGAGGGCTTCGCCGAGGTCGCGCAGTGCGAGTCGCTCGCGCTCGACACGGGCAAGACGCGGGAGCTCGCGTGTCCATCGCACGCGCGGCTCTCACCGGAGCTCGTGGCGATCGACGGACGTCTGCTGCTGGTCGGCGGCCTCGTCGACGGTGAGCCGGATCCGACGATCGAGCTCTACGACCCCGGCACGAAGCGCTGGCGCACGCTCGATCTCACCATGCCGCTGCCGATCCCGCACCTGCGGCTGTTGCCGTGGGGGCAGGCCGCGCTCGCGTTCTCTGCCCACGATCCCGACCCCGAGGTGCATCTCGCGGTCATCACCTTGCCGCCCCGCGTGGAGTCACGACCATGAACGACAGCCATCCCCGTCATCGCGTTGCGAGCCTCGGCCCCTGCAGCATCGAGCAGTGCGACTGCGGAGTCCTGCACATCACCGTCGGTGCGATCACGATGCGACTGCAGCACGAGACCGCACGCGCGTTGTCCATCGCGCTCGATCGTGCGTTGGTGGTCTGCGAAGAGCCGCAGCTGCTGGCCGGCAGCTTCGCGCTGGGTGACTGACGACGATCAATCGTCGTCGTCCTCTTCTTCGCCGTCGTCCTCTTCCTCGCCTGCGCCCGGCAGGCCCGACAGATACGCGGCGATCGCAGCGATGTCGGCATCGTCGAGCTCGTCCGTCGGCCACGCGGGCATGTACTCGGTGCGGTTGCCGTAGTCGGCTCCGCCCGAGCCCTCGCGCACCTTCTCTTCGAGCTCGTCGAGCTCGCCGAGCACGCTCTGCTCTACGCGTCCACCCAGCGCATCGTCGCCATGACAGTTCGCGCAGAAGCGCAGATACAGCCCTTCGCCGTCGCTGGGCTTTTCGTATGCGCGCAGATGCGCGAGCACGAGCGCGAGCGTGCCGTCGTCGAGCGTGTCGGCTGCGATCGGGAGCATCGCGGCCGGATACGGCAGCTCGTCGCGACCGTGACGCACGATCCAGCTCGCGTAGCCGATCACGGGATTGCGCACCTGGGGCGCGAGCATGGTGCCCTCGGCATCGAGCCCATGGCACGCCGCACAGTGGATCGCGTAGGCCTCCGCGCCATCGGGCGCGTCGGGTGTGCCGGTCGACGACGAGCCCTCGTCGCTCGAGCTCGTTTGCGTCGACGTCGTGGTGGTCTCGTCGAGCGCACCCGTGGTCGAGCTCGTGTCACTCGACTGCTCGGGCGTCGACGCATTGTTGCAAGCGAGCACGAGCACGAGCGGCGCAACGCGAAACCGGTTCACGGCGCGCATCTTATGCAGAACGGCCCACCGCACAAGCGGCGAAGCACGCCCGGGATTCCCCGCGGCTCACCAACGACCGAGGATGATCTGTCCACCGATGACGTTGACGAAGCGCTTCCAGTCGCGCACGAGCATGAGCTCGTACGCGATGCCGATGCCGAGATAGAGATGATGCGGCAGCGGCAGCTTGCCGAACATGCGAAGCGGCAGCGAGAGCCCGAGATCCTTCTGCACGCCCGCGGGTAGCTTCAGCCGACTCATCGCCAAGCCCGCGCCGAACATCGAGTGGTAGTACTTGCCGCCGAACGCGAACATCAGATTGAGGTGCCCGGCGTTCGCGCGGATCGTCTTGTCGTCGATGCGTGCTCCGAGCACGCCACCGGCCATCGCGTACATGCCGAAGCCCGGCGTCGCGTTGATGCCGATGCCCCAGTCCATCAGATATGCACCGCCGCCGCCACGCACACCGTCGCCGCGCCAGTTCGCATACGCGCCGCCGTGGGCCGTGAACGCGCCGAGCAACGCGTGCTCGCGCTTGCTCTTCTTCTCGTCCTTCGGCGCGTCGGCGGGCGGCGCTTCGGGTGGCTTCGCGTCGGCCGGATTCTTCTCGGTCTTCGCGGCCGCGGGTGCGGGCGTCGGTGCGTGTTGCGTGACCTTTACGCCGCTCGCATCGCGCTTCGGCACGCTCGTCACCGTGCCGTCGTCCTCGATCAGCACCACGTGATCGCCATCGGCGGCAGTGAGCTCGCCCTTGCGCGTGCCCTCGCTGGTCTCGATCGCGACCTGCTTGCCGACCAACGCGGACCACGTCGAGTCGGGCACCGCCGACGAAGCCGCAGTGGTCTCGCTCGGTGATTCTGCGGACGCCGTCGTCGCCTCGGGCTCCGGCGCGACGTTCGCCGCCATCGCGAAGACACACGCGCCGAGCGAGATGGTCATCGTCGCGAGCATGCCGCGCGACGGATCGCCGCGCAACGAGGCTGGGACGGCGGTGTGTGTCGGATCAACCCTGCTAGAGCGACCAGAACACCTTCGCGACGCGGGTGCTGCCCTCGTCCACGATGATCGGGAAGCTCTTGTTGCCGTTGGGCGTGCGCAGCTCGAGGTTGGCGCGCAAAGGTGGCAGGCGCTCACCGCCGCGCACACCGACGCGCGTCACCTCGACGAACACCGAGCCCTTCACCTTGCCCAGCGCGACCAGCTCGAGACCCGCACCTTCGCGCACGGTGAGCTTCGCGGGATGCATCGCGGAGATGCGACGACCGGCCTTGTCGACGATCGCGACGTCGAGATCGTCCTCGCCCGTCCACGTCAGCGTCGCACGCAGCTGACCCTTCAGCGCTGCGGGTGCCGTGGTGACACCGGCGAGCTCGGCCTCGGCACGGGCCAACGACGCGAGCTCGGTGCGTGCACGACCATGCGCGTCGGCGATGACGAGCCGCGCTTCCGGCGTGCGGCCGGCCTTGTGCAAGCAAGTCGCGAGGTCGGCGTGGTGGCTCGCATCCTGCGGATCGATGCTGACGATCGCGCGGCGGTGCGAGCACGCGCGACGCAGGTCGCCCTTGCTGGCGAAGGCGCGTGCGAGCGCGTCGTGCTGCGAACGCGAGAACGGCGTGACCTCGAGCGCGCTGGCGTATGCACGCGTCGCGATCGGATCACCTTGCGCCGCGAGCACGTCGGCGAGCGCGGTGAGAGCGGGCGCGTGCTCCGGATCCACGTCGGCCCACGCCTTCGCGAACGCGAGCGCATCGGCATGCCCCACGCGGATCGCCGCACGCACGAGCGCGCCGTGGGCCGTGCGTCGCGACGGATCCGCCTGCACCGTGCGGCGCAGCGACTCGACCAGCGCGAGGTTCTTGCCCGAGGCCGGCGGCGCCGCGGCGATGCGCAGCTTCGGCTGCGGCGGACGGAAGCGACCGGGCCCGCCGCCCCAACCACCGCTGCCGCGGCGGAGGTCTTCGCTCGCGATGCTCGACGGCTTCGCGGGTTGCGACGCGCTCGGCGTCTTCTTCGTGGCCTTCGGCGGCGGCGGCTCGGCGAACGCACCACCGCGCGCACCGGTCGCGGGTGCTTCGTCGTCTTCGGCTGCGATCGCCGGTGCATCGGCGAAGTCGTCGCCATCGCTACCGCCCGCGACGTCGCCCTTGCCCTTCGTGCGCGTGTTGCCGAGGAAGCCGTCGTCGAAGCTGCTGGGATCCGTGGGTGCTTCGGTGGGCTTCGCCTCGCCGCCCTCGGAGAAGTCGAAGTCGCGGTTGCGCTGCTCTTCTTGCTTGCGCGCGCTGCCCGGGAACGGATCGGGGAGATCCTTGGGTGCCTCGCGCCGCGCGATCTCTTTCTCCGCGTCGGGTGCGGGCTCGGGCTTCGACGACGGCGTCACCGGAGCCGGTGGTGCAGTGGTCGTGCCCGCGGTGACATCCGCGGTGCCCGTCGGTGCGGTGGGCTCGGCCTTCGCGGCTTCGGTGGCGTGCTCGACGACGCCGGTCCACTTGTCCGTGGTCTTGGCGCTGCGCACCACGTTGAACTCGCGGAACATCGCATCGTTCTCGAGCACGATGAGCGAGGTGAAGCGCGAGAGCACCGTGTAGTCCTTCGACAACGCGATGATGCGCGCCTGCTGATCGAAGCCCGCGGTGCGCGTGAGGTGGGCGATCTCCATCTGCGCCCACGTGCGCGGCAAGTGGCGGTTCTGCGCGGGCGTGCCGGTCTTGCTCGCCGACACGTCGACGGCGAAGCGCGCCTCGATGGGGCCATCGGGCCCGTCCGCGGTGACGCGCACGTCGCCCTTCACTGGATGCGCGAGCTTGCCGGTGACGACGACACCGTCGCCGGGACGCAGGCCGGAAGTCTCGCTGTGGCGCACGTCGACCATGCCGTCGGGCGTATCGATGCGGACGTTCTTCGCCACCGGCACCTCGGCGCGCAGTCGCAGCTCGCGGACGATCTCGTCGAAGTCGTCGCGCGCGTCGACCTGCATCACGTCGCCGCCGGTGGCCTGGATCATCGAGGAGAGCGCGACGAGATCGGAGCGCGAGCCCAGTGCGATCGCTTCGACGCGCACGTCGGGTGCGCCTTCCTGCACGAGCTTCGCGAGCTTGTCGGGCGCGAGCTCGCCGGAGCTGGGCGAGCCGTCGCCGAGGTACACCACGACCTTGCGCGAGTCTTCACCACCGGCGCGCAGCAGCGCGTCGTTGGCTTCGATGATCATGTTGCCGATGTCGCTCGCGCCCGCGAGATCCTGATCGTCGAGGAAGCGCTGCGTGGCCTCGACCGCCGGTGCGCTCGCGGCCTGCAAGCCGCTCGGCAGCTCGTCGCACGCGGTGTCGCACGCGAGCACGGTGAACTTGTCGTGCTCCTCCATGCCGCCGGCCATCGCCTCGACCATGCCGCGCGCGACCGTCCACAGCTCGGGCGTGGTGCTGTGGCTGCGATCGACGACGAACGCGTAGTGGATCGGCCGGCTGTCCTTCGCGAACTCGAGCTTCGGCTGCAGCGCCAACATGAAGTAGGCCTGGCCGTCCTTGTCGAGGTGCGTGTCGGTGTGGACGGTGCGATCGTCCTTCGCGATCGGGATGTCGAGCCCGATGTCGTAGGTCGGGGTGAAGCCGACTTGATCGGTGTGGAACTGGATCGTGTCGGAGGTCTCGCTGCGATCGAGCGCGAGCATCGGCGTCTCGACCTCGGCGATCTTCGCGAGGTCGACCTGCGTGCGATCGACGTTGACCGTGAACGAGAAGCGATCGATCGGCGTGCCGGTGGCACCGCTGCCGCCGAGCGGGAAGCGATAGCGCACCGCATCGCCGACGGTGGGCAGCACCTGCGTGTAGGACAGCCGCACGCGTCGCTCGCCGCGACCGGGGATCGGGAAGATGCGCAGCTTGAAGACGTTGCCGCGCTCCCACTCGAGCAATGCCGGATCGCGCGGGATGGTGGCGTCGACGATCTGCTGGAAGATCTGGCGACCGCGCTGCTTCTCGACGATCTCGCCCTCCATCCAGCGATTGCCGACCAGCAGCTGCAATCCCGAGATCGAGCCGTCGCCGGGCAGCGGGAAGCGATAGATGCCTTCGAGCACGGCACCGCGATCGTTGAAGAAGGCCTGCTCGATCTCGGTGTGCGCGAGCCGACCCGTGATGTTCACGGTGACGCGCTGATCGGTGAGCCGCAGCGCCTGCTGCTTCTCGTTCTGCGAGCCGGGCACGCGCGCGGTGAGGCTGCCGACACCGCGTGGCACCGCATCGACCATCGCGTCGGCCTGCTCGAACGCCCGCGACCAACCGGTCTCGGCGAGCGGCTGCAAGCTCAGCTCGGGCTTGCTCTCGCGCTCGGGATTCGCGACCGGCGTCGTGAGTCGCTCGCCCGCGCCGAGCTCGACGCGCTTGCCGTTGCTCTCGACGATCGCACGACCGTGCACCACTGCGATGTTGCGCGTCGCACCTGCGTGCACGAGCTGCACTTCACCGGTTTCGATGCGCACGAGGTCGTCGCCCGCACGCAGCTGCAACGGCGTGCCGACGCTCGTCTCGACCAGCGCCACGACCTCACCACGCGCGAGCGTGATGTCGGCGCCGGGATCGGGCACGGTGATCGCGGTGTCTTCGTTGAGCCGCAGTCGCGCGCCCTGTCCGAGCGTGAGCTCCGCGAGCGTGCCCTTCGGCGTCCAGATCTCCTGACCCGCGCTCAGCTTCGCGCCCTTGCCGAGGAAGGTGCCGTCCGCGAGATCCTTGCTGCGCAGACCGCCGGGTCCACTGATCGCAGTCACCTCCGCGGCCGAAGGACCGGTCGCCGCATCGACGACCGCAGCGGCCGCACCTGCCTGACCCGCGATGTTCTCGATCGGTACCTGATTGCATGCGACGAACGCGGCGCCGCTCGCCAGCACGACGACGGTGGCGGGCACGAGCAGCGCGGCGGGCGGGGTACGGTGGGTTTTTCGCATGGCTGCTCTCGTGAAGAATGGCCCAACGGCACAGGCCGTCGCCGTCGAACGCACGGATCGCCGCGGCGGGTCTCGGAACGACCCCCCGCTTCCGCGTCTTACACGCACGTTCAGTCCCTGCCGATCTGCGTGGCTCGACCAAATCGAGTGGCGTAGGGGCGCAGCCCCTGCGAAAGTCGGGTCTCCAATGCCGAACGCGCGCGAGTCCTTCCTCGCCCAGGTCCGGACGCCCGATCTCGACGCCGAGGTCTACGAGCTGCGCCAGAACCTGACCAACCTCAAGCGCGAGGCTTTGGCCCAGGTCGCCGCGATGGACGAGCAGCGCGCGCGCCTCGTCATGCCCGGTCTGTACGAGCAGATGGTGCAGCTCGAAGTGCATCTGTCGGGACACGTCGGCATCGGCGTCGCGCTCGCGCTCTCGGTGCTCGACGAGCATCACAGCGGCGCATCGTTGTCGCGCTTCGATCGCGAGCTGCGTGAGCAGATGAGCGAGATCGCGACGAGCCTCGCGACGCGACAGGGCAGCAAGCTCGCGCGCATGATCGGACAGGTCGAAGCGCAGCGGCTGGTGTGGCGACACTCGCACGAGTTCATGTCGTGGCTCGCGTTCCGTCGCGGCGACGAGCGCTATCCCGCGAAGGATCGCCTCGAACGTCTCGATGCGTTCGGCGTGCAGCCGCGCTTGCTCGAGGCGCGCAGCGTCGTCGTCGGTCTCGTCGGCGTGCGGCTCTCCGGTGCGATCGAAGGTGCCGATCGCTTCAACCTCTCGAATCGTTGGCGCTTGTCGTCGACGCCCGAGCACGCGCTCGAGCGCTACGTGTGGCCGCTGCTGTCCTATCAACCCGCGACCACGGTGAAGATCGAGCGCTTCCGCTGGGAGTACGACACCATGGTCGAAAGTGGTGCACCCGAGCAGCTGCTCGAAGGTGAGCGTGCGAAGCTCGCCGGCATGCTCGAGGCACAGTTCGCCGACGCGCTCGGCGATCTGCCCGAGTCCGCGAAGTCCGGCATGTTGTAGGCCGCCTCGTAATCGAAGCTCGGGCTGCGCAACCTGGGCTTCGAAAGAGGTGACCACACCCATGCTTCGTGCCCACGCCTTGACCCTGCTTGCTGCGCTCGGCCTCGTCTCGTTCGGTTGCGAGCAGACGGATTCGCCCACGGTCGTCGATCGCGATGCCGACGGCATCGAAGATTCCGAGGATCCCGATGACGACAACGATGGCGTCGATGACGAGTCCGATGCGGACGACGACAACGACGGCACCGACGATCACCAGGACGACGAGGACGCGGACGACGTCGACGACGACGGTGAAGCGGACGACGAGGACGCGGACGACGACAACGACGGCGAAGACGACGACGAGGACGAGGACGACGACAACGACGGCACGCCCGATGCCGAGGACGACGACGGCGAAGACGAGGGCGAAGAGGGCGAGTCCGAAGGCGGCGAGGAAGAGGGCGGAGAGAGCGAAGGCGGAGAGAGCGAAGGCGGAGAGACCGAAGACGGCTGATCGCGCGCTGTCCGATTCCGCGCCCTGAAATCATCCCCGTTTCGATCCCCCGAGCACCGGGTCGAGCTATGCTTCGATCCGGTGTTTTCGTTTATGCGTGGTGGGCGCTGGATCGCGCTCTGGGTGCTCGTGGTCGGGCCGGTCGCCTGCAGCGACGACGTGATCGAATCGCAATTCCCCGGGCTCGACACGAGCGGTGATTCGACGACCACGAGCGGCACGACGACGGAGCTCGATACGAGCACGAGCACCGGCGCCGAATCGCTCGACGACAGCAGCACGAGCACGAGCGGTGGATCCGAAGCGAGCTCGAGCTCGGACGACGGTAGCACCACCGACACTCCCGAAGAAGTCTGTGGCGACGGCGTCGTCACGCCGAACGAGGAGTGCGACGGCGCGGGGCGCTCGGCGACGTGCGACGAAGACTGCACGCTGCCCGAGTGCGGCGATGGTCTCGTCAACCCCGATGCAGGCGAGCAGTGCGACGACGAGGGTCTGTCGATCTCGTGCGACCTCGATTGCACGCCGGCCGAGTGTGGTGACGGCGTGCGCAATCTGGCCGCCGGCGAAGACTGCGACGATGCCGGCGACTCCGCGAGCTGCGACGCCGACTGCACGTCGGTCGAGTGCGGGGACGGTTACGCCAACGCGATGGCCGACGAGCTCTGCGACGACGCCGGGCCGTCGGCGGAATGCGACGCCGACTGCACGCCGGCCGAATGCGGTGACGACGTCGTCAATCCTGCGGCCGGCGAAGCCTGCGACGACGGCGGACTGTCGATCGTGTGCAACGTCGATTGCAGTCTCTCCGACTGTGGCGACGGCGTGGTGAATCCGATCAGCGAGCAGTGTGACGACGCCGGTGAATCGCCGACCTGCGACCTCGATTGCACCGATGTGTCGTGCGGCGATGGTCTGCACAATGCCGCGGCCGGCGAAGCCTGCGACGACGCGGGCGAGTCGGCGGATTGCGATGTCGATTGCACGCCGGTCGCGTGCGGCGACGGTGTGGCCAACCCGTCGGCCGGCGAAGCGTGCGATGAGGCGGGCGAGTCGGGCGATTGCGATCCGGATTGCACCGACGTCGTGTGCGGCGACGGTGTCACCAATGCGAGCGCCGGCGAAGACTGCGACGACGTCGGACCGTCGGCAGTGTGCGACGCGGACTGCACCGCAGCGAGCTGTGGCGACGGCGTCGCGAATGCGATGGCCGGCGAAGCGTGCGACGACACGGGCGAGTCGGCGAGTTGCGATGCGGATTGCACGGACGTCGCGTGCGGCGACGGTGTGACCAACGCGAGCGCGGCCGAGGACTGCGACGACGCCGGCCCGTCGGCGACCTGTGACGACGACTGCACGCCCGCCAGCTGTGGCGACGGCGTCGCGAA
>DASZPU010000630.1:0-13402 GCA_035550195.1 Nannocystaceae bacterium | reverse complement strand
CGCGCCGGCGATCGGCGAGATTCGACAGGATGCGCAGGCCCGGCACCCAGCCGGTGAGCGCGGCCACGCGCTCGGCGACGGCTTCGGCGACCGCGTTGATGAGGTTGGCCCCCATCGCGTCCTGGCAGTCGATGAGCACGTGCACGACCGCCATGTCGTCGGCCAGCGCGCGTGCTTCGATCGCGCGGGCACCACCGCCGCGACCAACGAGACGCGGGTGCTCCGCGTCGGCGACCGCGAGCAGCTCGCCTTCGTGCTCGCGCACGATCGCGAGCACGTTCATCACCTCGTGCTTCGCACCGCTCGGGCGATCGAGCTGGATCTGCGCGATCATCCACGGCGGATCGCTGTGCGCAGCGAAGCCACCGCCTTCGCGGATCATCTTCGCGGCGTTGCTGGCCGCGGCGACCACCGAGGCTTCTTCGACGCACATCGGCACGAGCACGTCGCGACCGTTGATGCGGAAGTTGGTCGCGACCGCGAGCGGCAGATCGAACGTGCCGACGACGTTCTCGATCATGTGGTTCGCGTGGTGCTCGTCGAGGCCCGCATCCGCGAGCTCGTCCAGTCGCGCGACCGGAAGGCCGGTCGCTTCGGCGACCGCACGACGGCGATCGGAGACGCTGAGCTTGAAGAAGCCGGACAGCCGCGACACGGTGGGCACGCGGGCTTCTGCGCGCAGACCATCGCTGGCGGCCCGCAGCTCGCCGAGCAGCGGCCAGCCCGACTGACGCAGCGATTCCGCGAGGCGATCGATCGCGCCGCGATCCGCCGCGAGCAACACCACCAGATCACCGCCGCCCGCACCGGAGGGCTTCGCGGCGACGCCGGCCTTGCTGCACAGCTCGATGATCGCGTCGATCGCCGGCGTCATGATCGGCACCTCGGCGCAGGCCTGCAGCGCACGCAGGCCACGCACGTGCAGCTCGACCGCGCGGCGCAGCGCCGTGAAGCCGCTGCGATCGGCCTGGCCCGCGGCCGCCGAGAATTCCGCCGACGCATCGCGCAGCATCGCGAGCGCATCGCGATAGGGCACCGGCGTGCGCGTGGCCGCGGCCTTCACCGCCTGCACGAACGAGCTGGTGAGCGCGGGCGCGCCGGCATCGACGAAGCCGATCGCGAGCCACGACGGCAACGCGATCGGATCGGCGCGGCGCTCGACGAAGCGAATCGTGCCACCGAGCACCGCGGTCGCCACGTCGGCGCCGCTGCCGGTGCCGCCTTGCGCCTCGGAGTGCGCCGCCTGTGCGATCGCCAGCGCGTGCTGCCGCACCTCGGGGTCCTTCGGATCGAGCCCGCTGCCCGCGAGGTGATGCCCGACGACCGCGGCCGCGACCGCAGCCGACGAGCCCAGCCCGAGCTTGCGCTGGCCGAGCGTGAAGCCGCCGGTCTCGATCGCCGGCGTCTCGCCGACCTGCTCGCCACGACCTTCGAGGAACGCAGCGACGCGCGCGTGGGCGCAGTGCACGACGGCCGAGCTCGCCGCCGGTCGATCGTGCGAAGGGGCATGGGCGACCGCACGCACGTCGACCGCGGTGACGATCGCAGGCGCGCCCTCGAGCACCGCGTACTCGCCGATGAGGAACGCCTTGCCGGGCGCCGAAACGGGCACGCTCATGCGAGCACCTCCGCGCAGCCGTCGGGCCCCGGCGCGCACGCACGCGTCGCGATCACCCCCGGCACCGCGCCGAGGCGCGTCGCGAGCTCGGCCGCATGCTTGGCCTCGCACAGCACCTTGACGTGGGGACCGGCATCGATCGTAACGAAGCCCGCGAGCCCATCGTTTCGCGCTTGCCAGACTGCGCGCATGACTTCGACGGTGGTGCCGTTCCAGTAGAGAATCGACGGCACGCTCGCGATCATGCACGCGTGCATCTTGAGTGCGGAGTGCTCCACGATCGATCCCAGCGTAGCGAGATCACGGACGCGCAGGGCCGCCTCGGCGCGGTCCAAATCGGCCTCCGATCCATCGATCCATGCGCCGTAGTACGGCGAAGTGGTGCGCGAGCGTTCCATGCCTGCGGTGGAGCCGACTGGCTTTTTGCCAGCGGTCGTCTGGATCACCAACAACCGCACATCCCAATGGTCCGCGGGCAGGAGCGGGCGCGCCAGACAATCGCTGCCGTCCGGTCGATGTCCGCGATCGAGCCGCACGAAGCCGCCCCAGAGCGATCGCGCGGCGCTGCCGGAGCCCTGGCGCGCGAGCCCCGACAGCACGCTGCGATCGAGCTGCACGTCGAACGCCGCCGCTGCCGCCAGCGTCAGCGCCGCGAAGCCGCTGGCGCTGCTGGCGAGCCCTGCGGCGGTGGGCAGATGATTCGTCGACTTCACGAGCACGCTGGGTCGCGTGCCGCTGCGCCCGTCGGCGCTCCACATGCGATCGAGGTGCGCCCACACCTTGCGTGCGGCGTCGTCTTGATGGACGGCGCCATCGAGCTCGAAGCGATCGGCGCTCGCGGGATGCAGCTCGGTCTCGGTCCACAGCCCGTCGAGCGTCATCGACAGCGAGCTCGTCGCGGGCAGGTTGAGCTCCGCGGGCACGCCGGTGCGCTTCCCCCAGTACTTGCACAGGGCGATGTTCGAGTGCGCGGTGGCCTTGGCGGGCTTCATGGCTCTTCGTTCGCGGGCCCGATGGAAAAGCACAGAGGACGCAGCTGACGGTGGTGAAACGCGGCAAGCAGGGGGGTCGGATCACCGCTCGGCAGGGCAAGGATGCAGCCACCACCCCCGGCCCCGGTCAGCTTGGCCCCGAGTGCTCCGGCTCCGCGTGCGACGTAGCACAGTTCATCGAGGATCCACGATGACACCCCGAGGCCGGTGAGCAGCGCGTGGTCGAGGTCCGCGAGCTCGCCCAGGCGTGGAAGATCACCTTTGATCATCGCGTCTTGGCCGAGATCGACGAGGCGTCCGACGAGCTCGATCATCGGGCGCGCGAGCATGGGCCATCGGTCGACCGCGCGGTGGACCTTCTGGACCTGATCCGCGGTGCTGCGGGGCACGCCGGAGGGCACGACGACCAGCGGCAAGGCGCGCTGCAGGGCGATCGCTTCGGCCGGCTCGCCGCGCACGTATCGCAGCACGCCGCCACGCACGGCGACCTCGGTGTCGATGCCCGACGGTGTGCCGTGGAAGATGCGCTCGCCCGCGAGCGAGGCCTGCACGAGGTCGTCGTGGGCGGCCTCGGTGCCGAGCGCGAGCCGTGCGAGCGCGACGGTGAGTGCCGCCGACGATCCGAGGCCCGCGCGTGCGGGGATGTTGGCGATGCCGTCGATCGCCCAGCCGGTGAGCGGACCGTCGCAGTGCGACAGCACTTCGATGCATGCGCGTGCGACCGGATGATCGCTGTCGCCGTCGAGCGTGATCGCGAGGTCCCAGGCCGCGATCGACAGCCGGATCGGCGCGCGACGATCGGCGAGCTCGCGTGCGTGCAGGCTCAACGCATCGGGCAAGCCGGCCGCGAGCGCCGGCTGACCGTGCACGACCGCGTGCTCGCCGAGCAAGATGATCTTGCCGCACGCGCGCGCGCTCGAGTGCAACGCGAGCGTCATGGCTGCCACATGCGCAACGGCTCGCCGAGCAGCTTCGGCACCTTGCGCAGCGCCGCGACGTCGCGACAACCGGTGAGCAACATGATCGCCTTCACGCTCGCGATCGTGCGGCGCAGGAACGCCTTCGCGCCGTCGAAGCCCCCGTTCTTGTGGGCGCGCAGCACCTCGGCCGCGATGCCACCGACGGTCGCACCGAGCGCGACGGCCCGCGCGACGTCGCTGCCGGACTTCAAGCCGCCGGTGGCGACGATCTCGAGCGGCAGACCGGAGAGCTGCAGCACCGATGCACCGGTGGGGATGCCCCAGTCCCACAGCTCTTCGGCGAGCGCCTTGTCGTCTTCGTCGACGGCGCGATGGGCTTCGACGCCGACCCAGCTCGTGCCACCCGCACCGCTCGTGTCGACCGCCTTCACACCGGTCTTCACGATCTTCTCGGCGACCCTGCGCGAGAGCCCGCAGCCGGTCTCCTTCGCGACCACCGGAATCGGCAGCTCCGCCGCGAGGCGTGCGAGTGTCTCGAGCCCGCCCGAGAAGTCGCGATCGCCACCGGGCTGCACGATCTCCATCGCGGGATTGAGGTGGATGCACAGCGCGTTCGCACCGACGGCACCGGTGAGGTCGGCGATCTGCTGCGTGGTCATCTGCCGCGCTTGCACGACGCCGAGGTTGCCGAGCAAGAGCACGTTGGGTGCGGCCTCGCGGATCTGGAACGTCCACGCGGTCTCGGGGCGCACGAACATCGCACGCTGCGAGCCCAGCCCGAACGCGAGCCCGAGCTCGTCGGCTGCGCGCGCGAGATCACGATTCACCTCGAACGCCTTCTCGGTGCCGCCGGTCATCGCCGCGACGATGACCGGTGCCGCGAGCTTGCGACCGAGCAACGTCGTGGTCGTGTCGACTTCGTCGGCGTGCAGCTCGGGCAGTGCGTCGTGCACGAGGTGCACGTGCTCGAGCAGCGTGGTCTTGCCGCGGAATCCCACGTTGGGGCCCGCGCACAGCGCCAGGTGGTCCTTCTTGCGCTGCGAGATGTCGAGCCGGTCGGCCACGAACGCGGAGCTTATAGAAGCGCCGCCGCGACGCCAGCCTCTCGTCGTGACTCTCCGCATGTCATGATGGCGCCGTGAGACGCGGCCGCTACGCGCCGTCACCGACGGGACGACAACATCTCGGCAACGCGCGCACCGCCATGCTCGCGTGGTTGCAGCTGCGCGCGGCGGGCGGTCGCTTCGTGTTGCGTGTGGAGGATCTCGATCCCGCGCGGAGCAAGTGTATCTTCGAAGATACAGTCGTCGCGGATCTGCGTTGGCTCGGACTCGACTGGGACGAGGGGCCCGATGTCGGCGGCGCGTTCGGACCGTATCGTCAGTCGGAGCGCAGCGAGCTGTATCAGCGCGCGCTCGATCGATTGCCGACGTTTGCGTGCTCGTGCACGCGTCGCGAGCTGCGAGACAGCGCGCTCGCGCCCCACGGCCGCGAGCCGGTGTACCCCGGCACGTGCGTGCACGGTGCGATCGATCCTTCGCGGCCACTGTCGTTGCGGTGGCGTGCACCCGCCGGGGTCGCGCGCGCGAACGACCGGTTGATGGGCGAGCTCGCGCAGGACGTCGCGACCGAGATCGGCGACTTCGTGCTGCGTCGCGGCGACGGTGCGTGGGCGTATCAGCTCGCGGTGGTGGTCGACGACGCGGCGATGCAGATCACCGACGTGCTGCGCGGCGAAGATCTGTGGCCGAGCACGCCGCGACAGGTGTGGCTGCAACGCGCGCTGGGATTGCCGACGCCACGGTGGACGCACGTGCCGCTCGTGAACGGTCCCGACGGCGAGAAGCTGAGCAAGCGCCACGGCGCTCCCGACCTGGCGACGCTGCGCGAGTCGGGTGCCGATCCGACGCGCGTGGTGGCCGAGCTCGCACGATCGTGTGGGCTCGTGCGCGCGGCGGAGCGCGTGCATCCGCGCGAGCTCGTGGCCGACTTCGATCTCGACGCGGTGCGTGGCGGCACGCACGCCCTCGCGATCGATCGCCTGTGACCGGTCCCAGATTTTCTGCGACCTGCTACTAAGGCTCATGCGTCGCCTCCCGCTGCTCGCCGTCGCGTTGCTCGCGTGTCGCCCCGATCGCCCGGTCGAAGAGCCGCAGCCGTATCACGAAGAGCGGCCCGGAGACGTGCAAGCGGCCGCGAACGCCGAGCCGATCACCTACCCGAAGGCGACGCGCGGCGACACGACGGACACCTACCACGGCGTCGCGATCGCGGATCCGTATCGCTGGCTCGAGCAGATGGACAGCCCCGAGACGCGCGCGTGGATCGAAGCCGAGAACGCGATCACGTTCGCGCACCTCGACCAGATCCCTGCGCGGGCGCAGCTGCGCACGCGCCTCACCGAGCTGTGGAACTTCGTGCGTTGGGGCGTGCCCGAGCGCGAAGGCGAAGCGTTGGTGGTGACCCGCAACGACGGTCTGCAGAACCAAGCGCCGATCTACGTGCTCGACAAGCAGGGCAAGGAACGTCTGCTGCTCGATCCGAACCTGCTCGCGAGCGACGGCACGGTCGCGCTCGCCGGTCACACGTTCGACGACGCCGGCACGCGCATGGCCTACGGCACGTCGGCCTCGGGCAGCGACTGGCAGGTGTGGAAGATCCGCGACGTGGCGACCGGCAACGACGCGACCGACGAGCTGAAGTGGATCAAGTTCAGCGGCCCGACCTGGACGAAGGACGGCAAGGGCCTCTTCTATCCCCGCTACGACGAGCCCAAGCCCGGCGAGAGCCTGTCGGGCGAGAACTACGGACAGAAGGTGTTCTTCCACGCAGTGGGCACCCCGCAGTCCGACGACGTGCTGGTGTACGGCCGCAAGGACCAGCCGAAGTGGGGCTTCGACACGAAGGTCACCGACGACGGGCGCTGGTTGGTGATGACGGTGCGCATCGGCACCGATCCGAAGAACACCATCATCGTCCAGGATCTGCGCAAGCCGCTGAAGGCACGCAAGAGCATCGAGCTGTTGCCCGGCTTCACCGCGCGCTGGCGCTTCGTGGGCAGCGAAGGCGACATGCTGTGGTTCGTCACCGACGAAGGTGCGCCGCGCGGGAAGTTGGTCGCGATCGATGCCCGCTCGCCGAAGAAGCGCAAGGAGCTGATCGCGGAATCGATGCGCACGCTGCAGAGCGTGAACGTCGTCGGCGATCGCTTCATCGCGAGCTGGCTGGAGAACGCGCAGTCGAAGGTCTCGATCCACACGAAGGACGGCAAGCTGGAGCGCGAGCTCGAGCTGCCCGGCATCGGCACCGCGTCCGGCTTCACCGGCAAGCCCAAGGACACCGAGACCTACTTCTCGTTCACCGGCTTCGCCACGCCGCTCGAGATCTGGAAGCTCGACGTCGCGAGCGGCAAGACCGAGCCGTGGCGCAAGCCGAAGCTCGCGTTCGATCCGGCCGACTACGTCACGGAGCAGGTGTTCTATCCCAGCGCCGACGGCACGCAGATCCCGATGTTCGTCTCGCACAAGCGCGGCGTCGGCAAGGCCGGGCCGGCGCCCACGTATCTGTTCGGCTACGGCGGCTTCAACATCTCGCTCACGCCCGCGTTCAGCGTGCCCAACCTCGTGTGGATGGAGATGGGCGGCATCTATGCGGTGCCGAACCTGCGCGGCGGTGGCGAGTTCGGCGAGGCGTGGCACCAAGCCGGCATCAAGCTCGTGAAGCAGAACGTGTTCGACGACTTCATCGCGGCCGCGGAGTACCTGGTCGCGAACAAGTGGACGAAGAAGGAGAAGCTCGCGATCGGCGGGCGCAGCAACGGTGGCTTGTTGGTCGGCGCCGTGATGACGCAGCGCCCCGATCTGTTCGGCGCAGCGCTGCCCGGCGTCGGCGTGATGGACATGCTGCGCTTCGAGAAGTTCACGATCGGCTGGGGCTGGGCGAGCGACTACGGCTCGGTCGCGAACGCCGACGAGTTCGCGGCGCTCTTGGCCTACTCGCCGTACCACAACACGAAGGCCGGCACCGCGTATCCGCCGACGATGATCTACACCGCGGATCACGACGATCGCGTCGTGCCGGCGCACAGCTACAAGTTCGCCGCGGCGCTACAGCACGCGCAGAAACCCAACGCGGCGCCGGTGCTCATCCGCATCGACACGAAGTCGGGACACGGCGCCGGCAAGCCCACCAGCAAGCAGATCGATGAGTGGGCGGATCTGTGGGGCTTCCTCGTGCATCACTTGCGGATGGACCCGAGCGCCCACGCCAAGTAGTCGTCGTTGACGCGCTCGGGCGCGAACACGACGATCTTCGGCACCTCGTAGGGATGCAGCGCACGTAGGCGTGCGATCGTCTCGTCGAGCCGAGGGGCGATGGTTTCCATGAAGATCACCGCCTCGGTGTCCTTGCACAGCTCGCCCTTCCACACGTAGGTCGAGCGTGCGCCGGGCAGCACGTTGCCGCACGCGACCAGCTGCTCTTCGACGAGCGTCGCGACGATGCGGTCGGCGTCGCCCTCGGGCGCGGTGACGAACAGGACGCGGAGCTCGCTCATGCTCAGCCGGGCTCCTCGTCGCGGTGCATGCCGGCGAAGCCCGCGGTTTCATCGCTGCCCGAGCCACGCGCTTGCACGAACGCGCCGTGGACGAGCGGTGCATAGCGGACCACGTCGTGCGCGATGCGAGCGATGCGATCGAGCACCTTGTCCGACGCGATGCGATCGCCGTCGCAATCCACCGGACGCACGGTCGCGTGGAAGGGCAGGGTGAAGCCGTGACACCACGCGAAGCACGTCTTCACCGCGGCGATCGACATGTCACCGGTGCCGCCACCGGTCACCGAGATCACGCCCGCGAGCTTGCCGGCGAGCTCGGGGTAGTGGAAGTCGAACCAGTTCTTGAGCGCGCCGCTCATGCTGCCGTGGTACTCGGGCGTGACGAGCACGAACCCGATCGCAGCGCGTGACAGCTCGCGCACGTGCACGACCTCGGGCAGTCGCGCTTGGGCTTCGTTGCCGAACTCGAGGATCGGCAGCTTGGTGCGCGCGAGATCCAACAGCTCCACGGTCGCGCCCGCGCTCAGCAATGCGCGACGGGCGGCCGCGATGGCAGCGTGCAGGTTGCTGTCGGGCCGCGAGGCCCCGGACACCACGAGGACGTTGGGCATGCGGATCGCCCGCGGATCGTGGGCGTGCTCGCGCGGCCCTGCAAGCGGGCCCGTGCTATGCTCGCGCGCGGATGGATCAGGCGATGCGTACGGACGGCGTGGGCGGCTCGCTGCGCGAGGCCGACGCGGTCGTGCGCGAGCCGGTCGCGGTGGCCGTCCCCGCGGCGGCCGGCGAGACGCTCGAGGGCTGGGGCCGCGTGCCGCTGCCGGGGCGCGAGCTGCGGTCGGAGGACCTCGAAGCGATCACCGAGCACGTGCCGCTCACGCGCGGGCTCGCGCGCTCGTACGGTGACTCGTCGTTGCCGGCCGCGGGCGATCACGTGGTCGCTGCGACGCCGCTCGCCGATCGCATCCTCGCGTTCGATCCCGACAGCGGGCGATTGCACGCCGAAGCGGGGCTTTCCCTCGTCGCGCTCAATCGCTTGATGCTCCCGCGCGGCTTCTTCCCGCCGGTCACACCGGGCACGCAATACGTGACGCTCGGTGGCATGGTCGCGTCCGACGTGCACGGCAAGAACCATCACGTCGCCG
Organism: Nannocystaceae bacterium; assembly: GCA_035550195.1. Lineage (GTDB taxonomy): Bacteria > Myxococcota_A > Polyangia > Nannocystales > Nannocystaceae > Xiheibacterium. Next base: position 4,175 of record DASZPU010000630.1, on the reverse strand, counting down.
GCTGCTTCGGTGAGCACGTGACGAAGCTGAAGCTGCGCGTGGCCGACGGGCGCATCCTCGAGTGCTCGCCCACCGAGCATGCCGATCTGTTCTGGGCGACGGTCGGTGGCATGGGCCTCACCGGTCACATCCTCGAGGTCGAGTGCACGATGGAGCGCGTGCCGAGCCCGTGGATCTGGCAGGAGAGCGAGCGCATCGACGACGTCGACACCTACGTCACGCGCCTGAGAGAGAACGCGAAGCGCTGGCCGATGACGATGGGGTGGATCGACTGCCTCTCGCGCGGACGCAACATGGGGCGCGGCATCCTCATGCGCGGACGCTGGGCCGAGCCGAGCGAAGCGCCCGCGAAGCCGCCGCAGCCCAAGCGTCGCATCACGATGCCGTTCGTGCTGCCCGAGATCGTGCTGAGCCGGCTGTCGATCCGCGCGTTCAACTGGCTCCTCTGGCACAAGCACGTGCGCCGCCTGAAGACCGGCATCGTGCACCCCGAGACGTTCTTCTATCCGCTCGACATGATCCTGTCGTGGAATCGCATGTACGGGCGCCGCGGCTTCACGCAGTTCCAGTGCGTGCTGCCCGACGAGGCCGGCCCCGATGCGGCGCGACGCTTCCTCGAACTGCTCACCACCAAGGGCGGCGCTTCGTTCCTCTGCGTCATCAAGGACTGCGGAGCCGAGGGTCACGGCATGCTGTCGTTCCCGATGAAGGGCATCTCGATCGCGCTCGACCTCGCAGTGCGCGACGACACCCAGGACATCGTCGACGCGCTCAACGAGAAGGTCATCGAGATGGGTGGCCGCATCTACCTCACCAAGGACGGCTTCACGCGCGAGCAACACTTCCGCGCGATGGAGCCGCGCTTGCCCGCGTTCGAAGACGTGCGCCGCCGCTGGGATCCCGAGGGCCGCTTCCGCAGCGCCCAGTCCGTGCGTGTGCTGGGTCGATGAAGATCGCGATCGTAGGTGCGACGAAGGGCATGGGTCGCGCGCTCGCACGCGAGCTCGCGGCGCGCGGCGATGCGCTGTGCCTGCTCGGGCGTGACACCGAAGAGCTCGCGAAGAGTGCCGAAGACCTGCGCGTACGCGGCCCGTCCGCGAAGGTCTCGACGGCGCACTGCGACTTCGAGCAGCCCGAGTCGTTCGGCGATGTCGTCACCGAAGCGGAGGCGCAGCTCGGCGGGCTCGAAGCGGTGATCGTCACCGCCGGCATGTTCGGCACCCAAGACGCGCTCGAAGCCGATGCGCAGCTGCTGCAGCGCGTGCTCGCGGTCGACTTCACCAACACCGTGCTCTTCTGTGAAGCCGCGCGGAAGCAGCTGCTCGCGAGGGGCGGCGGCACGCTCTGCGTGTTCTCGTCGGTCGCGGGCGAGCGCGGTCGCAAGCCCGTCGTGCTGTACGGCGCCGCGAAGGCCGGCGTGTCCGCGTATCTGGAGGGCCTCGATCACCGCTTCCACGCGCAAGGCCTGCGCGTCGTGTGCGTGAAGCCGGGCTTCGTGAAGACCGGGATGACCGCAGGCCTGCGCCCACCACCGTTCGCAGGCGAGCCCGAAGCGGTCGCGAAGGCGGTGGTGCGCGCGCTCGATCGCGGCAAGCCGGTCGTCTACGCGCCCGGCATCTGGCGCTGGATCATGATGGTCATCCGCATGCTCCCGCGCTTCCTGATGCGCCGAATCGGGTTCTGAACGAGGGTGTCCCCCCGAGGGACGGTTTGCGTTCGCGCGCGCCGGGATGATTCTTGAGCACGCGATCGGATGCGGGCATGCTCGATCTCCCGGGTATGTCGTCGGATCGATCCACGGGCGAGCTGGTGGTGCTCGCGGGCGGGCTCGTCAGCTCGCCCACGATCGGCTACGACGAGCCTGCGCAGCTCGCCGAGCCCACCACGCCGCGCGAGGACACCCACGAGCTGCCCGATCGCATCGGCCGCTATCTCGTGCTCGAAGTCGTCGGTGTGGGCGGCATGGGGGTCGTGTGCACGGCCTACGATCCGAAGCTCGATCGCAAGGTGGCGCTGAAGCTCTTGCGCGAGCGCGAGTTCGCCGACGCGAAGCGCACCACGACGGGCCACGCACGGCTGCACCGCGAAGCGCGTGCGCTCGCGAAGCTGAAGCACGTCAACGTCGTCGCAGTGCACGACGTCGACGTGGTGGACGAACGCCTCTACATCGCGATGGAGTTCGTCGAGGGCGAGCCGCTGTCGCGCTGGCTCGAGCACCGCGCACGGAGCTGGCGCGAGATCGTGGATGTGTTCGTGCCCGCAGCGCGCGGCGTCGCGGCTGCGCACGCGGCCGGCATCACGCACCGCGACTTCAAGCCCGCGAACGTGCGCATCGAACCCAACGGGCGGGTGGTCGTGCTCGACTTCGGGCTCGCGCTCGAGCACGGCGGCAGCGACGGGCCCGACACCGACGTCGACGACAGCAACGCGCCCGACAGCGAGCACAAGAAACGGCTCACCGCGGTCGGTCGTCGCGTCGGCACGCCCGCGTACATGGCTCCGGAGCAGATCCTCGGCCAGCCGGTCGGGCCCGCGGCGGATCAGTTCTCGTTCGGCGTATCGCTGTGGGAAGCGCTCTACGGCACGTTGCCGTACGCCGGCGATCTGCAGGCCGCGATGTGGAACGCGATCGACGGCAAGGTCAGCGCGCCGCCGAAGGATCGCGAGGTGCCGGGCTGGCTGCATCGCGTCGTGCTGCGCATGCTCTCGCCGCAGCCCGACCAGCGCTACGCCGACATGGCCGCGGTCATCGCCGCGCTCGAGCAACACGTCGCGCGCAAGCGCAGGCGCGTGCGACTCGCGATCGCGGGCACGGCCGTGGTCGCGGCCGGTGCAGCGGTCTTCGCGATCGGCCAGCGCGAGGATCCGTGCCCGGGTGCCAACGATCGCGTCGTCGCAGTGTGGAACCCGGAGCGCACCGCCGCGGTCGCGGGCGCGTTCGCAGCCACCGGCGTGCCGTTCGCGGAAAAAGCGTGGGAGCGCACGTCGGCGATCCTCGACGAGCGCGCGAGCAGCTGGGCCACCAGCCACGTCGCGATCTGCGAAGCCACCGCGGTGCGCGGCGAGCAATCGCCCGAGCTGCTCGATCGCCGCATGGAGTGCCTCGATCAGCGGCTGCGCGAGCTGTCGGCGTTGCTCGACGTCCTCGGCAACGCCGATGCGCCGCTCATCGAGACCGCGACCGGTGCGGCGCTGCGCCTCGGTCATCCCGCAGATTGTGTCGAGCTGCGTCCGAACTCCAGCGATGCGCCGCCTTCGGTCGACGAGCGCGACCGCGTGTCGGAGGTGCTCGATCTGCTCGCGCGTGCATCCGCGGAGCTCGAAGCGCGCCACGGCGAGACGGCGGTGACGATCGCCGAGCGAGCGTGGAGCGACGCCGCGACGCTGGCCCACGCGCCCACGCGCATCAACGCGGGGCTCGTGCTCGCGCGCGCGCGTGGAGCGAGCGGCGATGCGGCGTCGGCCGAGGCGGATCTACGCGCGGTGGTGAGCGAGGCGGCGGCGGCGAGCCAGCCGATGCTCGAGGCCAACGCGTGGATCCACCTCGTGCAGCTGCTCGCGCTCACGCTGCGTCGCCCCGACGAGGCGCTCGCGCTGCGGTTCCCCGCCGAGGTCGCGGTGGAGCGCGCCGGGGCTCCGCCTGCGCTGCAGGCCGGTGCTGCACACGCGATCGCCGGCGCGCTCGGTGCCCACGGCGATCACGAGCAAGCCGCGACGCAGTTCCGCCGCGCGATCGAAGTGCGGCTCGAAGCGTTCGGCGAGACCTATCCCGATCTGCCGAGCAGCCGCAACGATCTCGGCGCGACACTGGTGACGCTCGGCAAGAACGACGAGGCCGAGCAGGAGTTCCGCGCAGCGCTCGACGGCGTGCTGCAGATCTACGGGCCCGAGCATCCGCTGGTCGCGATGTTCTCGCTCAACCTCGGCAACCTCCTGGCCGACACGCACGACTTCGCGGCCGCGGAGCAGCTCTACGCGCGCGCATTGACGATCCGCGAGGCCGCGTTCGGGCCCGCGCATCCGAAGGTCGCCGAGGTGCTGGTCTCGCAGGGCGGCAACTCGCTCAGTCGCGGCGACTACGATGCGGCGCGCGCGATGTTCGAGCGCGCGCGCGACATCTTCGCGGGGCAGGGCGCGGACGATCCGCGGCTCGCGATGACGCTGAACAACCTCGG
>DASZPU010000629.1:0-7403 GCA_035550195.1 Nannocystaceae bacterium | reverse complement strand
CGCGTGCGCGCCAGTCTTCGGCGGCCCGGATGCCGATCTCCTCGAGGGTCTCGAGGCAGTCGGCCACGAACGCGGGACACATCACCGCGATGCGCTCGATGCCGCGGCTGCGCAGCTCGACCAGCACCTCGTCGCTCCACGGCTTGATCCACGGCGTGCGACCGAGCCGCGACTGGAAGCCGATGCTCCACCGCTCGGGTGCGAGCGCGAGCTTGCCCGCGAGCGCACGCGCGGTGGCGTAGCACTGCGCGCGATAGCACCACGCGTTGGCCGGACCGATCGCGTCGCAGCAGCTCGCGCTCGCGAGACAGTGCGCACCGGTCATGTCGCTCTTCTTCATGTGGCGCTCGGGCAGGCCGTGGAAGCTGAGCAGCACGTGATCGACGTCGTGCTCGGCGAGCACCGGCGCAGCGACTCGCGCGAACGCGTCGATGAAGCGCGGGTCGTCGTAGAACGCAGGCACGACCGTGAGCGCAGGCGTGTTCCAGGCGCGCGCGGCCTCGCCGTAGAGCACCTCGAGCGTGGAGCCGGTGGACGACGCGGCGTACTGGGGATAGAGCGGCACCACGACGATGCGCACGCAGCCGGCGGCGACGAGCTCCGCGTATGCCTTCTCGACCGCGGGCTCGCCGTAGCGCATGCCGAGCGCGACCTTGCAGTCGGGCAACGCGGCGGCGACGCGGTCGCGCAACGCGAGCGAGTTCACGAGCAGCGGCGAGCCGGCGTCGGTCCAGATCTTCGCATACGCGGCCGCGGACACGGCCGGGCGCTTGGGCAGGATCGCGAGCTCGAGCACCGCCTTGCGCACCGGCGCAGGGATGTCGATGACGCGCGGATCGGAGAGGAACTGTCGCAGATAACGGCGCACTTCCGGCGCGCGCGGAGCCTCGGGCGTGCCGAGGTTGCACAGCAGCACGCCGAGCGGTGGGCTCACGTGGTGGTCACCCCCGCCGCGCCGTCCAACAATCGTTGGATGCGTCGCACGGTGCCCGCCGGATCCGCGAGCGTGCCCTCGGCGAGCCCGGCCTGATCGAAGAGCAGCTCGATCCACAGCGCGAGCTTCGGATCGTCGGGCCGCTCGGCCGCGACTTGCTGGGCCGCGCGCACGAACGGATGACCGCCGTTGAGCTCGAGGATGCGCGGCTTGTTGGGCAGCTCGCGCCCCGCCATCCGCAGGATGCGTTCCATGTTGCGCCCGATGCCGGCCTCGTCGTCGACGAGACACGCGCTGCTCTCGGTGAGCCGCTTGCTCGCGCGCGCTTCCTTGATGCGATCGCCGAGCACCTGCTTCGCGCGCTCGCACAGCGCCGCGATCGCGGAGCTATCGGCCTCGTCGTCGCTCTTCGCGGGCAGCTCGAGCTCGCCCTTCGTGACGTTGACCAGCGGCTTCTCCGCGTAGGTCTCGAGGTCCTGCACGACCCACTCGTCCACCGCATCGGTCATGAGCAACACCGCGTAGCCGCGCGCCTTGCAGGCCTCGAGGTGCGGGCTCTCGGCGAGATCGGCGATGTCCTCGCCGGTGATGTAGTAGATGGCTTGCTGGCCCTCGGGCATCGCGTCGACGTACTCGCGCAGCGAGCACAGCTGGCCTTCGCCGCCGGTGCGATCGAAACGCAAGAGCTCGGTGAGCTGCTCGCGGTGCGCGTTGTCGGTGTGCAGGCCTTCCTTGAGGAACACGCCGAACTCGCGCCACACCTTGTCGTAGGTGTCGCGATCGTCCTTCGCAGCATCGGCCAAGAGGCCCAGCGCCTTGCGGGTGAGCTGACGACGGATCGCCGCGAGCGACTGGTGCTCCTGCAACATCTCGCGCGAGACGTTGAGCGGCAGATCTTCGGAGTCGACCACGCCCCGGAAGAAGCGCAGAAACGGCGGCAGCAGCTTGTCGCAGTTGTCCATCACCAGGACGCGCCGCGAGTAGAGCTGCAGGTGCTTCGCGTCTTCTTGGAACAGATCGACGGGCCGGCGACCGGGCACGAACAGCACGCTCTTGAACTGGATCGGTGCGTCGAGCGAGACGTGCAAGCGCAGGAGCGGCTTGTCGGAGGGCAGCACGAAGCCGCCCATCACGTGGGCATAGAACTCCTGGTACTGCTCGTCGCCGAGCTCCTTGGGGTTCTTCGTCCAGAACGCCGACGCGGAGTTGGCCTGCTGCGCGGGCTCGTCGTCCTTGCCGTCGGCCGCGATCGCACCGAGCTCGATCGGGTAGAGCACGTGATCGCTGTAGCGCTTGATGATGCCCTGCAGCTTCCAGCGATCGAGGTACTCCTTGCTGTCGTCGCGCAGGAACAGCTCGATGCGCGTGCCTCGGCTCGCGCGTTCGGTGCTCGTCACCGTGAAGCCGCCGTCGCCCTCGGAGCTCCACAACACGCCGGTGCTGCCCGGCGTCGCCGCGCGCGTGTAGACGTCGATGCGCTTCGCGACCATGAACGCGCTGTAGAAGCCCACGCCGAACTGGCCGATGAGGCCGAGGTCGGGCTTCTCGCCCGGCTGCTGCGTGCGCGCCTGCTCGAGGAACGCGAGCGTGCCCGAGTGCGCGATGGTGCCGAGGTTCTGCTCGGCCTCCGCCGCGGTCATGCCGATGCCGTTGTCCTCGACGACGAGCACGCCGCGCTGATGATCGGCCGTGATCGAGATCTTCGGCGCCAGCTCGCTGCCTTCGATGCTGTCGTCGACGAGCGCCGCGAAGCGAGCCTTGTCGAGCGCATCGGAAGCGTTGCTGACGAGCTCGCGCAGGAAGATGTCGCGATGCGTGTACAGCGAGTTCGTGACGAGCCGCAGTACCGCTGCGACTTCGGCCCTGAACGGGTGGGTCGTGGTCGACGAGACGTCGGTCATGGTTCGCGCCGGGGAGGCTAAACCCGCCGCGCGTCGAGTCAACCGGGGCGCCGCCGCCGAGCGAGCAGGAGCCCGAAGAGGCCCAGGAGCAGGGGGCTGCGCTGCTCCGCTGTGGTGCAGCCGCAGCCCGTGTCGGCGCCGCGCGGGCCACCGCCGGGCAACACCGGGCCGTCATCTTGGCCGGCCGAGCCGGTGCCCGCTTCGTCGCCGCTGCCGTCGCTGCCCGCATCGGTACCACCGGCGTCGCTGCCACCGGAGTCGACGCCGTCGCAGCCCTCGTCGACATCGTCGTCGCAGTCGTCGTCGACGCCGTTGCACGCCTCGGTCGCCGACGGGTTGACGTTCGGATCGGCGTCGTCGCAATCGGGGCCGTCGTTCGCACCATCGCCGTCGGCGTCGACGACGATGTAGTCGATCTTCAGGTACGCGGCGTGCTCCGGCGCGCCTTCCTTCGACCAGAAGTGCGTGCCGTTGCCGTCGGTGGGCGGCGAGAACACGGCGAACGAATGCAGGCCGTCACCGTCGAGCGGCGTCGACAGCTCGAGCGACACGAGCACGTCGGCGGCGGCAGGGCCGATGCGCCCGAGCGAGAACGCGTCGTACTCCGGCCGCGTGTTGTAGGTGAGCGCGCCCTCGGTCCACGTGCTGTCCGCGACCGCATGCACCTCGCCGCCGTCACCGTCGGACGACGGCGCGGTGCTGCTGCGCATGAAGAGTCGCGTCGTGGTGATCTTGCCGTCGATCGGCGGCACGTCGAACTTCAAGTACGCGAGGGTGCCGTCGGCCTCGACTGCGAGATCGGTGACGTCGGGGAACACGAGGTCGGGCCACGCGGGACCGGTGGCGACGTCCTCCATCACCGGCACGGTGACGCTCATCATGTCGCTGGGGACCGATTCCCAGCAGACCATGTCGTTGCTCGCGGTCGCGTTGTCGATGGTCCAGGTGGTGCCGCCGTCCGGCAGCAAGAACGTGAGCAAGTTGATGCGGTTCACCGCGTTCGCTTCGGGGTTGCCACCGAGCGCATCGAACTGACCGTTGTTGCACGCGAGCGAGTAGCCCGCGTCCATCGGGCTCACCCACATCGTCACGTTGCAGGTCTCGCTGCCGTCGACGAACACGACCGCCGACGGATTGGGGTCGGCCCAGTTCTCGCCACACGCGCCGCCGCAGCACGAGTTGCCGTACTCCATCTTCAGCGTGCCGGCCGGGTGCGCAGTGTTGGGTGGATCGTCGGGCCCGTACACCTTGATGCCCATGTCCGCACCGGTGGCGCACATCGTGTCCTGGAACTGCGCGAGCGAGCCCTTCGTCGCGGGGAAGTCGTTGGGGTTCACGCCGACGACGTCGAACGTGAGCGTGACGTCGGTGGCCGACGTGCCGCCGTCGGCCATCGCCTGATTGAACTCGTCGACGGTGCCGCATACCTGCTCCGCGAGCGCCGTCGCGGGAGCGAGACATACGAGTGCGAAAGCGAACGACCCAACCCGCGTCATGGATCGAGGATAGCACCGCGATGCTGCGTGCCGATGCGATCTTCGTCGCAGGTCTGCACGCGATCACGCTCTCGAGATGTCGATCGCGCGCGCGGCCTTACGCGTCGCTCTGGTGGCTGCGCCGATGCAGCGGGTGCCTGCACGTAGTCGCGCACGCTCCGGTTCATTCGAACGTCGAGAAGAACGCCCAGGTCTCGTCGGCCCAGTCGCCGGGCCACGCATGACCGAGACCTTCGTACTCGCACGCGATCACCGGTTCGGCGCAGCGCTGGTACGCGACGCAGGGCGCGGGATCGGTCGCGATCGGATCCGCCGCACAACCTTGCTCGGTGCGATGCCACTCGATGGTGTCGGCGAACAGCTGCGGCGGATAAGCGTCGTTGGTCGCGTAGGTCATGCGGAACGCCGGACGCTCCGTGTCGGGGCATGCGGCGGGGTACGTGCTGGGAAAGAACTCCGGGCCCGACGCCGGCGCGATCGCACGCACCACGTCGCCACGACAGCACGCGAGCGCCTGACACATGTCGCCGCCCCAGCTGAAGCCGGCGGCGAAGATGCGATCGGGATCGATGCAGTAGTCCTCCGACAACGTCGCGATCATCGCGTCGAAGAACTCCATGTCGTATTCCTCGCAGACCGCGTCCCAGCCGACGCCGAAGCCCATGTACTCGAGCCCGTCGGGGAACACGAACACCGCCTGTGCCTGCGCGCCCGCGACGTTCTGCAGGCCCATGCCCTGGCTCGCCTGACCGTTGCCGCCGTTGCCGTGGAAGACGAAGACGAGCGCCAGCGGCTGCTCGGGATCGATGCGGCTCGGCGCATCGACGATGAAGCTGCGTTGTACGTCTTGGATCGTCAGTGCGCGCACGGCTTCGCCGGTGGGCGCGTTCGCGTTGCCACAGCCTGCGCTCGTACCGGTCTCCTCTCCCGATCCGAGATCGACGCCGTCGACCGAGGTGCCCGCGGTCGTCGTGCTCGTGTCGGTGCTCTCCGAGGTAGAGTCGGCTGCGGTCGTGATCGATTGCGTCGTCGACGACATGCTCGTCGTCACGCTGGTGCTGCCGCCGTCGGACGTCGAGGTGCTGCCATCGCCGCTGGGCGAGGGCGACGCGCCGCAGGCGAGCACGAGGAGCGGAACGCCGAGCGTGGTACGTGTCATCGGGGTCCTCTGCGCAGTGGGGTCTCGATCGCGAGTCGCAACGCGCCGCCGACGAACAGACCGCCGAGCGTGACGGTGCGTTGGTCGGCCACCTGGCCCTGCGGTGTACGGAGCATGCCGCCGATCTCGGCGTCGAGCTCGAGCGCGATGCGACCGAGCCGTAGCCGCGGCCCGCCGCCCACCATGAGCTGCCCGGTGCCACCGACGATGCCGCCCGCTTCGACGCCGGGCTGCGAAGGATCGCCGCGCAGTCGCGCGAAGCCGCCGCCGACCAGCACGAGCCCGCCGAGGTCCCAGCGTTCGCCGACGTGCACGCGCCCGGCCGCGCCGACGCTGCCGATCACCGCGAGCGCGCGCACGTTGCCTTGGGGGCGTCGAGCCGAGCCTGCTTCGAGCCCGACGCGCACGACGATCGCGGCGTCGCCGAACCATCCGCGCAGATCGATCTCGCCGCCACCGGTGAGCGTCGGTGTGCGCTCGAGCGCGCGACCACGCACGACGCCACCGAACGCGACTGCGAGGCTGCGCGGTCGCACGCGCTTGCGAGCGTCGGTGCGCGCGGCTGCGACGGCCGCGGGCTCCGGCGCGAGCTTCGGCGGCACCGGATCGCTCGCGGGTGGTGCGGGCTCGCTCGGCAACAGCAGCTCGAGCCACGACGCGGCGAAGAGCTGCGCGATCGCGAGTGCCACCACGCGCTCGCGCCCGGGCTCGTCGGCGGGCAACGGCACGTCGCGTGCGAGTCGCTTGCCGGTCAACGGATCGCTGACTGCGATCGTCATCGTCGGCGAGGCGCAGCGCAGCTCGACCTCGAGCGGTGGACCGCTGCGGATCTCCTGCGTGACCGCGAGCAGCTCGATGCGCAGGAGCCTCGTGACCTCGACGGCGTCGAGCATGCCGCAGTCGCGCGCGGCCACTTCGATCTGTGCTTCGCTCGCGGCCGGTTCCGCGTGGGCGAGCAGGAGCGCGAGCAACGACGGCGCTGCGATCACGGCAACCGATCCAGCATACGCTGGATGCGGGCGACGTGCTCTCCGCTCGGATGGCGCTCGAGATAGTCCTCGCCGGCGGCGCGGGCCTTGTCGTGCTGGCCGGCGTCGAACCATGCGATCGCCGCCTCGGCACGCGCGTCGGCGGACAGTGTGCCCGAGGGCGAGCGACGTGCGGCGCTGCCGAACGCCGCCGCCGCGGCGGCATGACGTCCGCGCGCGCGCTCGAGCTTGCCGAGCTTGAACGCGCTGCTGTACGCGTGCGGATCGTTGGGATGATCGTCGACGATCTCGCGCAGCGCTGCGATCGCACCAACGGTGTCGCGTGCAGCCGCGGCTGCATCGGCGCGCGCGAGCAGCTCGTCGACCGTCGCACGCGGGTCGCTCTTGGTCGGCTTCTTCGTGCGCGTGCGTGGGCGCGTGCTCTCGTCGTCGCCGGTGTCGATGACCGGCTCGTCGTCGACCTGCTCGAGCCGCAGCTCGTCGCCGGGGCCGAGCTCGGCCTGCGTGGCATCGCCGAGTCGGTTCACGCGCACGCGTCCGTGCTCGACGGTGACGCGCACGTGTGCGGGCTCGTGCGCGACCCAGAACGCGGTGCCCACGACCTGCACCTGCACGCCCGCGGCCTCGACCACGAACGTGCGCGGCAGCTCGGGCACGACCTCGTAGTGCACGCGTCCGCCGATCTGATCGATGCGGATCTCGTCGTCGGTCTGCGCGCGCAGCTCGAGCGACGCGCCGTCGTACAGCGTCGCGACCGAGCCGTCGGCGAGCGCGATCGCGGGCGCAGCGACGGGCGGGATGCCGGGCAAGCTCGCGGTCGCGGCCGGCTCGTCGCCGGCGAGCGCGGCGAGGCCGGGCTCGAGGCGCGCGGGCGCATCGGACGAGGGCAGGGCGATCACGCCGATCGCGATCGCGGCCGCTGCG
>DASZPU010000628.1:0-6421 GCA_035550195.1 Nannocystaceae bacterium | reverse complement strand
TGCCCGCGCTCGCGCCCGGTGCCGACGAGCGGCTGGTCTTCTTCGCGCCGACGCGCGCGAGCACGCCGACGTCGATCGCGGCGGCGTTCGGCGTGTCGTGGTCGCGCATCGTGCAGTGGAACGATCTCGATCCGCAGGCGCGCGTGCAGCCGGGCTTGCTGCTGCAGGTCGTCGTGCCGCGCGGGTTCGATGCCGGGCGCGCGGAGGTGGCGATCTACGAGCGCGGCGAGGTGGATCTCGTCGCACGCGGATCGCAGGCACACCTCGAGGCCGCGCTCGCGCGTCGCGGCAAGGAGCGGCGCGCAGTGAAGGCCAAGCGCGGCGACACACTCGATGCGATCGGGCGCCGCTTCGATCTCACGAGCGGTGACCTCGCGCGCATCAACGGCTACAGCCGCGAGCATGCGCTCACCGCCGGCGAGGTCGTGATCGTGTACGTCGACGAGGGCAAGCGGCGCGGCACGATCGACGCGCCCGCTCCACGCGCGCCCGATCGCGACGGGCTCGATCCCAGCGACGACGGTGCGGCCGAGCACGGCGAGAGCGAGCTGCCCAGCGTCGCGGAAGCGCCGACGAAACGCGCAGCTCCGGCCGCGGCCGAGCGCCCGAAGAAGAAGTCGCGTCGTCGCGACCCGTCGACGGCGAAGACGAGCCGCCTGCCCGGGCGCCCGGATCCGCAATGAGCCTCGCGACGCTCGCCGAGGCGCAGCGAATCGCGCTCGCGGCCGCACGACCGACGACGATCGTCGAGCTGCCGCTCGCCGCCGCGGCGCACTGCGTGCTCGCACGCGACCTCGTGGCGCTGCGCGATCTACCCGGCGCCGACGTCAGCATCATGGACGGCTACGCGGTGCAGTGCGACGCGTTGCGCGGCGGCGGCATCGTCGAGCTCGCGATCGCGGGCGAGAGCGCGGCGGGTCGCCCGTGGACGGGCACGCTCGCGCGCGGGCAAGCGCTGCGGATCTCGACCGGCGCCGTGCTGCCTGCGGGCGCGGACATGGTGGTCGCGCAGGAGGACACGACGCGACGCGGTGACGTGGTCGCGATCGATAGCGCGAAGGTCACCGAGATCCGTGCGGGCCGCTGGGTGCGTGCGCAGGGCTCGGACGTGACGCGCGGCTCGGCGATCGCGGAAGCGGGCCTGCGACTCGGACCCGCCGAGCTCGCGTTGCTCGGTGCGTGCGGCCACGCGATCGCACCGGTGCATCGGCGACCCCGCGTCGCGATCCTCTCGACCGGTGACGAGCTCGTGCGCATCGGCGAGCCCGCTGCGCTCGGACAGGTGATCGCCACCAGCGGGCTGATGCTCACGGTCGCGTGCAACGACGCGGGCGCGGACGTGGTCTCCGAGTCGCTCGTGATCGACGACGCCGATCGTCTGCACGACGCGCTCGTGCACGCGCACGCCGACCTCGTGCTCACCACCGGGGGTGCGTCGGTGGGCGATCACGATCTCGTGCGCGCCGGCCTCGCGCGCCTCGGCGGTCGCGAGCTGGTGTGGGGCATCGCGATGCGCCCCGGCAAGCCGACCGGCATCGTCGCGCTCGCGGACACACTGGTCGTCGCGCTGCCGGGCAATCCCGCGGCGAGCTTCGTCGGCTTCGAGCTGATCGTGCGCCCGATGCTGCGCCGCATGGCCGGCGTGCGCGGCGAGCCCTGCCCTGCCCTGCGCACCGCGATCGCGGGCGCGGCGATCCCGGGCGAGCGTGGCCGCGAGCCCTGGGTGCGCGCGCGCATCGATCACGATCGCGTGCTGCCGCTGGTCGATCAGCTGAGCGGCAACCTGCGCTCGATCGCCGACGCGACAGTGCTCGTGCGCGTGCCCGCGGGCATCACCGAGATCGCCGCGGGCGAGCCCTGCGAGCTGCTCGTGCTCGACCACCGCGCGCACGAGCGCCCCGCATGATCGTCGGCGACGACGACGACGTCGGACAGCGCGCCGACGTCGTGCTCGGTCGGCGCGTGCCCGGGCTCTCGCGCCGCGCCGCGCGAGCGCTCGGACTGCGCGGGGTGCTGCGCTGCAACGGCAAGCGCGTGCCGCCGTCGCATCGCGTGGCGAAAGGCGATCGGCTCGAGCTCGAGCTCGAACCAACGCCCGCGATCGATCCGCCGCGCGTGCTCGCGTGCACCGACGCATTCGTCTACGTCGACAAGCCCGCCGATCTGCACACGCATCGCTTGCGGCCGAGCGATCCGCCTGCGCTCGCCGACGCCGTCGCGCGCGTGCACCCCGAGTGCGCCGCGAGCAGCGACGATCCGCGCGAAGGCGGCGCGCTGCATCGTCTCGATCGCGAGACCACCGGCGTGGTCGCGTTCGCACGCACGCCCGCGGCATGGCGCGCCGGCCGAGCGGCGATCGTCCAGCCCACGACGTTGAAGCTCTACGTCGCGCTGTGCGAGACCCCACGCGCACCGACGTGGCCGCCGCGCACGACGCCCGCGCTCGTGGAGGTCCACGGCGACGACCGGCTGCTCCCGCACGACCTGCCGCGCCCGCGAGCCGTCTCACCACTCGCGCTGACGCTGTCGCTCGGACGCGGCGCGACGAAGGAGCTCGTCGCCGTGCGCGAAGATGGTCGACCCACCACGAGCATCCTCGTGCCACTCGCAGCCGCGGCCGCGCAGGACGACGGCAACGCGCGTTTGCTCGTCGCGCTGCAGCTGCATGGCGGACATCGCCACCAGGCGCGTGTCCATCTCGCCTGGCTCGGTGTCCCGATCGAGGGCGACGCTCGCTACGGTCACGGCCGCGGCGCGCTCGCGCTGCACTGCAGCGCGCTCGATCTCTCGGCGAGCTGTCCAGGCGAACAGCGCGTCGACGCGCCGCTACCCGCGGCGCTCGCAGAACGCCTCGCCGCGCTGCCGTTGCGTCCTTGGGCGTGATCGAGGCCGCCGTGGTAGGATTCCCGGCCTCCCCGATGCAGATCCGTTACTTCGGCCACACCGACACGGGCCTGTCCCGGGATCACAACGAGGATGCGCACCTCGCCGATCCGGACCTCGGTCTCTTCGTCGTCGCCGATGGTGTCGGTGGGCGTGCGAAGGGCGAGGTCGCGAGCCAAGAGACCGTCGAGCTGGTGTGGGAGTGGGTCAAGCGCCACGAAGCCACGATCCGCGAGGCCGCGATCGGCGATCCCACCGCGCGTGCGGGACAGCTCTGCCAGATCGTGCGCGGCGCGATCCAGAACGCCTGCTACATGGTCCACACGATGGGCCAGCTCGATCCCGATCAACGCGGCATGAGCACCACCGCTTCGGTGCTGCTCGTGTGCGGTCGGCTCGGCATCGTCGGTCAGGTCGGTGACTCGCGCGTGTACCTGGTGCGCCAGGGCATGGTCGATCAGCTCACCGAAGATCACACGCTCATCAACTACCAGCTCAAGCACGGGCTCATCACGCCCGATCAAGCCGCGAAGAGCCGGGCGCGCAACGTGATCACGCGCGCGGTGGGCCACAAGGACTACGTCGAGGTCGACACGATGCCGGTCCCGCTCTTCGCGGGCGATCGCTTCGTGTTGTGCAGCGACGGCTTCCACGGCTATGTCGAGTCGATGGAAGAGATGCGCTACTTCCTCGATCTCGAGGTCGAGGATGCAGTGCTCGAGTCGATCCGTTTCGCGAACGCGAAGGGCGGCAAAGACAACATCACGACGCTGCTCGTCGAGCTCGGCGAGTAGCTACAAGCACGCGAGCACGTCGGCGGGCGTGTCGGCGAGCCGATGCGCGCCGGCTTCGTGCAGCACGTCGCGCTGACCGGGGCCCCACACCACGCCGATCGCGAGCGCTCCCGCGGCGCGGGCGGCCTTCATGTCGAAGGGGCTGTCGCCGACCACCGCGAGCTCGTGCGGTGCGACGCCGTGCACCTCGGCGACGCGGAAGATCGCCTCGGGATCCGGCTTCGGCTTCGTCATGTCGTCGAGGCCGATCACGAGCGTGAACGCGTCGACCATGCCGGTGACGACGAGGCCGCGGTGCACCGTCGCGCGCAGCTTGTTGCTCACGACCGACATGCCGAGCCCGCGCTGCCGCAACGATGCGATGAGCTCCGGCACGCCGTCGTACGCACTGACACGCGCGTCGTGGTGCGCGAGGTTGTAGGCCCGGTAGCACGCCACCAGCTCGTCGAGGTGCAACGCGTCGCGGGCATGCGGCGCGAAGGCGTCGCGCAGCGGCAGGCCGATGCCGCGCTCCCAGTGATCGCGTGAGAGCCCTTGCAGTCCGTGCGTCTCGCAGACGTGCACGAAGCTGTCGACGATGAGACCCGTCGTATCCAGCAAGGTGCCGTCGAGATCGAACGCGACGGCACGCACATGACGATGCCCATCCATGGCTGCGTGCGCGGATGCCTTCACGTGGCGACATGCTATCTTCGTCGCCATGGCACGGGTGATTGCACATAGATTGACGCTACCAGCGGTGTTGGCCGCATCTTCGCTGGTCGGCACGGCGTGTCCCGCCGACGACGACGGCACGACCGGTGCGGAAACCACTGGCGCGTCGGGCAGCGACAGCAGCAGCGGAAGCACCGGCACGACGGCCACGTCGACCACCGCGACGACCACGTCGGTGGAGACCAGCACGGGCAGCGAGAGCTCGACGACCACCGCGGCCGAGAGCTCGTCGAGCGGGCGCGACACCGACGACGTCGACAGCGGCAGCGGCGAGACCGGCGAGCTCCTGCCCTGCGGTGGCATCACCGATCAGACCGAGTGCGAAGGCGAAGCGCTGTGCCTGTGGGCACCGCCGGGCTACTGCTACACGAACTGCGCCGCGATCCCCGACGAGGCGACCTGCGCCGCCCAGTTCGAGTGCATCTGGATGGACGACGCCTGCGACTTCAACGGCATATGATAGCGACGCCGCGGCCCGGTCGGGCCGCAAGCATCACTCTTCGTACGCTTCCATCGGCGGGCACGCACACACGAGGTTGCGATCGCCCCACGCGTTGTCGACGCGACCGACCTTCGGCCAGTACTTGTGCGCGCGCACCCATGGCGCCGGGTAGGCGGCCTGCTCGCGCGTGTACGCCCGATTCCAGTCGTCGGCCATCACCGCCGCGGCGGTATGCGGCGCGCGCTCGAGCGGGTTGTCGCCGCGCGGCCACTCGCCGCGCTCGACCTTCGCGATCTCTTCGCGGATGGCGATGAGCGCATCGCACAAGCGATCGAGCTCGGCCTTCGGCTCGCTCTCGGTGGGCTCGATCATCAGCGTGCCCGCGACCGGGAACGACATCGTCGGCGCATGGAAGCCGTAGTCGACCAGGCGCTTCGCGACGTCTTCGGCCTCGATGCCCGCGCTGGCCTTGAACGGGCGCAGATCGACGATGAACTCGTGCGCGACCATGCCCTGCTCGCCGGTGTAGAGGATGTCGAAGTGCTCCGACAGCCGCTTCGCCATGTAGTTGGCCGCGAGGATCGCAGCGCTCGTCGCATGACGCAGACCCGCGCTGCCCATCGCCGCGATGTAGACCCACGAGATCGGCAGGATGCTCGCGCTGCCCCACGGTGCGGCCGACACCGCACCGATCGCCTGCGCGCCGCCGGTCTGCACGATCGGATGCCCGGGCAGATACGGCGCGAGGTGGGCCTTCACCGCGATCGGGCCCATGCCCGGACCGCCGCCACCGTGCGGGATGCAGAACGTCTTGTGCAGGTTGAGGTGACAGACGTCGGCACCGATGTCGCCGGGTCGCACGAGCCCGACCTGCGCGTTCATGTTGGCGCCGTCGAGATACACCTGGCCGCCGTGCGCGTGCACGATCTCGCAGAGCTCCTTGATCGAGCCCTCGAACACGCCGTGCGTCGACGGATAGGTCACCATCATCGCGGCGAGACGATCCGCGTTGGCGCTGGCCTTCGCGCGTAGATCGGCGACGTCGATGTTGCCCTTGTCGTCGCACGCGACGACCACGACCTTCATGCCGGCCATCACCGCGGACGCGGGATTGGTGCCGTGCGCCGACACCGGGATCAGGCACACGTCGCGCTGCAGGTCGCCCTTCGCACGATGGTGCGCGCGGATGACCAAGAGCCCCGCGTACTCGCCCTGGCTGCCCGCGTTGGGCTGCAGCGACACCGCGTCGAAGCCGGTGATGTCGGCGAGCCAACCCTCGAGCTCACCGAGCATCTCGCGATAGCCCTTGGCTTGATCGGCGGGCACGAACGGATGCAGCGCCGCGAAGCCCGGCCACGACACCGGCACCATCTCGCAGGTCGCGTTGAGCTTCATCGTGCACGAGCCGAGCGGAATCATCGAGGTCGTGAGCGAGAGGTCGCGCGACTCGAGCCGCCGGATGTAGCGCAGCATCTCGTGCTCGGCGTGGTGGCTGTTGAACACCGGATGGTCGAGATAGCTGGTCGTGCGCGCGTGCGCGCTGGGGAAGCCGCTCGCGAGCGCGGCCGCGTGTCGACCGAAGTCGACA
>DASZPU010000627.1:0-1522 GCA_035550195.1 Nannocystaceae bacterium | reverse complement strand
TCGGTCGCATGCTGCTCGCGCTCGGTCGCCGCGCCGAGGCGATCGCGATGCTCGATGCGGCGCGCGAAGCCTGTGCTGCGTCCGGGCGCACCGAGTACGAAGGCATCGCGCTCTGCGAGCTCGCCGACGCGCGTGCGGCCGAGGGCGCGTACGTGCAGGCGCGCGCGTTGTACGAGCGCGCGCTCGGCTGCTTCGATCGCATCGGTCATGCGTTGGCGTGGCGCGCCGAGCTGGGCAGCGCACGCACGGCGGCGGCGCTCGGCGAGGGCGAGCTGGCCCGCACGCGAGCACGCAGCGCGCTCGCGCGCATCGACGAGCAGCTCGCCCATCTGCCCGAGGGCGCGCACGGACGCATGCTCGAGCGCGCGAAGGTCGATGCCGAGCGCTTGCTCGAACGCGATGGCCGGGCGCCGTCGGACGACGACGCGTCGCTCGGCGAACGGCTCGCGGAGCAGCATGGTTCGTTGCAGCGACTCGCGGCGGAGATCGTCGCGGAGCTCGATCCGGCCCGCATTGCGCTCGATCCCGACGGGGTGCTGCGCTTGCTCGCGAAGTTCGTCGGCGACCTCCGCGAGCACGCGCGCGCGGAGAACGAGCGGCTCTATCCCGCGTTGCTCGACCACGACGATCGTGAGGTCCGCGATCGTGCGGCCGCCCTGTACGGCGAAGGCCTCGGGCTCTACGACGAGGTGTTCGCGTTCGCGGAAGAGTGGTCGGATCGCGAACGCATCGCGACCGCAGCGGATCGTTTCGCTACAGAGCTGCGCACTGTCCTGCGTTCACTGGGTCGCCGCATGCGCCGCGAAGATGCCGAGCTGCATCCGCTCGCCGAATTGGTGTGATCGCGCTAAGCTGCGACCTTGGGGGGCGACAGCATGAAGACGATCGCGTGGATGCTGGTGGCATCGGCGACGTTGGGTTGCGCAGCGGACGACGATGCGCGCGGCAACGAAAGCGCCAGCGTGGGCTCCATCGGCTCGATCACGCTGACCAGCGGTGCGGATCACGGCACCGGTGGTAGCGAGTCGCCGAGCGGCACCGCGGGCGAATCCTCGGGTGGATCCACCGATACGACGCCATCGTCCGCCAGCAGCGTGACCGTCGGTGTGTTCGACGTGGGCCAGGGCTCGGGCATCGACTCCACCGGCATGATGGAGTGCGCCGGCGATCAGAACATCATGGCGGCGGTGCGCGACTTCCAGGAAGCGCATCCCGACTTCGAGTACGTGCTCGGTGTCGACCCCGGCATCGTGCAGGCGAACCTCGGTGGTGACGACAAGCCAGTCTACAACGGACCGACGCCGACCACGACGAATCAAGCCAACTTCGATCAGTGGTATCGCGACGTGGTCGGCGTGAACATCCCGATCATGGTGCCGCTCGTGCTCACCGATGCGGGCGACGGCACCTACTTCTTCGACAACCAAGCGTTCTTCCCGATCGACGGACAGGGTTGGGGGAACGAGGGCTGACGACCGGGGTGCGATCCACGCCGCGGCGATCGACAAGCTCACGGCCGAGA
>DASZPU010000626.1:0-2356 GCA_035550195.1 Nannocystaceae bacterium | reverse complement strand
GAGCATCTCGAACGGCGGATCCCAGTCGAGCCCGCCCTGCGCGAGCCGAATCGACGCCCACGCGATGTTGTCGAGGATGCGCAAGCGATCGTTGCACGACGTGGTCTCGTCGAACGCATAGCGCATCGCTTCGGCTGCGACCGCACGTGCATCGTCGGCACGTCCCAGCTCTGCGAGCATGACCGCGCGCATCTGCAGCGCCGCGAGCAGATGCTGCAGGTGCCCGGCGCGTTCGGCCAATCGCGTCACCGTCGCGAAGCTGCGCTCCGCGCGGTCGGGATCGCCGGTGCCCGCGGCCAGCAAGCCCTCTTCGTAGGCGCGGATCAACGCGAACCGCGATGCGCCTGCGCCTTCGTTCGCCGTGCGCTCCGCCCACTCGCGTGCGCGCACCAGCTCGCCGGAGATGTAGTGGAGGTAGAAGACGTTGAACGACGCATCGGCGAGATGAGCGGGATAGTCGTTCGCGCGTGCGAGCTCGACGACCGCGGTCGCGCGCGTGATCGCTTCCTCGGTGTCGCCGTTGGCCCACGCCAGCGCCCGCAGCTGATCCTGGATGCGGATCGCCGTGAGTGGATCTTCGACGGTGTGGCGCTCGAGCAGTCGACGCGCGCCCGCGACGTCTCCACCGGCGTGGAGCTGCCGCGCTTCGGCCAGCACGGGCAGACGTGGGACGCGCTGCAACGAGATCGTGAGCGGGCTCGGCCACGGCGGATCCACGCCCGTGAGCGTCACGGCGCGCGCGTCCTCGGGCACGCCGATCGCGATGCGGAGCCCACGATCGGCGCTGCGGCTCGTGTGCTCGACGTCCACTGCGTCGATCGAGGTGCGCACGTCGGCATCGGGCGCCAGGTCGAGCCAGACGCCGAGCTTGCCGGGGCCTTCGGGCATCCAGCACGCGCCGTCGCGCAGCGCGAGGCAGCCGTAGATCTCCGGCGCGCCCGGATCGACCACCGTCGGCGACGGATCGGACACGTCGATCGTCGCGGGCGGCTCGTCGCACGCCGCGAGCAAGAGCATCACGAGCCAGCGAGACGATCGCTTCAGGAGGCGATGATAGCTTCGGTCGTCACGCTACGCCACGCGCGCTTCGCCTTCGCGTCGTCGAGCGCCGCGATCGACTGCGGCTCCGCGCCCGCGCGGCTCACCAGCCACTCGATCGTCCACTTGCCGGGCGCGAGCACGATGAAGCGGTCCAACGGACCGCGGATGCGCAGCGCACCGTCGGGCGAGCGCTCGACCAGGTCGGTGATCACCGCCATGCGCGGGGCACCGTCTCCACCGCGTGCCACCACGACCACCGCGAGCTGCTCGTGCACGCGTGTGCCGGGCGTGACGACGATGTCGATCGCGTCGGAGCTGGAGCGCAGGTGCAGTGGTCCCGCGCGAGGATCCGACCGCACCGCCGACGTGCCGCCTTCGAGCCGCGTGATCGTGAAGCTCGGCAGCGCGGAGAGCTCGTCGTCGTGACGCACCGATGGTCGCGCGATCACCAACACGAGCGCAGCGGCGATCGCCAACACGGCGCCGAGCAGCGCGCCCGATCGCCAGCGCGACGGCGTGATCACCTTCGCACCGCTCGCGGCGGTATCCTCCGCCTCGAGCTTCGCGAACACGGCATCCAGCACGCGCGTGCGCTCGGTGTTCGTCAGCGGGGCTTCGGCGGTGTGCACGGGTTCGGCCTCCGCCGAGGGCTCGGCGAGCTCGTCCCGCCGGACTCGCCCCAGCGTGGACAGCAGCTCATCGTCCATCGGCTGCCTCCCCCTTGGCGACGCGCCCCGCCGTCGATGACACGTTGTCACCGTGCGAAACGTGTTGCGCAGCCAGGCGCAGCGCGGTCTTGCGCACGCGGTAGCGCCACGCGTTCACGGCTCCGCTGCTCATGCCCATGCGCTTGGCGACCTCGTCCGCATCGAGATCGTCGACGAACGAGAGCTCGAACAGCTCCGCATCGCGCGTCTCCATGCTGGCGTACAGCCCATCGAGGATCGCTTCGAGCGCTTCGCGCTGCTCGATGCGCACGACCGCGGCGACGTCGGCGGGATCGGGTGCGGCGTCCACCGGCGCGAGCGCCCAGGGGTTTCCGCGGATCTGCCCGAGCACACGGGCCACCTTACGACGAGCGACCAGCCGAACGAAGCTCTCGAGGCTGCGCCCGCGATCGGGGTCCCAGCGGCGCAGCTCCTGCCCATCGCGCTCGAGCAGCGTCAGCAGCACGTCCTGCACGAGATCGAGCACGTCCTGCCGCGCGTCGCGACCGCGAGCGGCGGCATGGCGTCGCATCGCCAGCGACACCTCGCGGTGGATCGGGTCGAGCAGGCGCGCCGCGAGCTCGCGCTGAGCGCCACGCTCCGGCGCG
>DASZPU010000625.1:0-2917 GCA_035550195.1 Nannocystaceae bacterium | reverse complement strand
TCGTCACCGCGTCGCGCATCGCCGGCATGCTCGGCGATGCGACCCACCAGCGAGTGCTCGCCGAGAAGGCCGCCGCGCTGCAGCAGCGTTTCGATGCCGCGTTCTGGTCCGACGAGCTCGATTGCTACGCGCTCGCGCTCGACGGCGGCAAACGCCCGTGCAAGGTGGTGAGCTCGAACGCGGGCCACTGCCTCTTCAGCGGCATCGCGCTGCCGCATCGCGCCGCACGCATCGCCGAGCGCATGCTGCAGCCCGACATGTTCTCCGGCTGGGGCATCCGCACGGTGTCGACCCAGGCCGCGCGCTACAACCCGGCCGCGTACCACAACGGCTCGGTGTGGCCGCACGACAACGCTCTCGTCGCGCTCGGCTTGTCGCGCTACGGCTTCAAGCAGCACGCGGTGCGCGTGCTCGAGGCGATGCTCGACAGCAGCGAGCACATGGATCTGCAGCGCATGCCGGAGCTCTTCTGTGGCTTCGCACGCCGCAGCGCGGGCGGTCCCACGCTCTACCCGGTCGCGTGCTCGCCCCAGGCGTGGGCGAGCGCGACCGCGTTCGCGCTGCTGCAAGCCGTGCTCGGCCTGCAGGTCTCCGCGAATCCGGCGCAGGTGAAGCTCTCGCGTCCGATGTTGCCGACGTGCATCGACGAGATCGTCATCGAGGATCTGCGCGTCGGTGAGCATCGCGTGACGTTCGCGCTCCACCGCCACGCGCAAGACGTCGGCGTGCAGGTCATCGCGCGCACGGGCGACGTGGAAGTGATCGTGGTGGAGTAGCTACGAGCCCGCGATCGCATCGTCGTCGTCGAGCTCGATCGCCCGCGATGCGCGACGCTTGCGGGCGAGCAACGGTGCCAGGCTCGCGCCGTCGAGCGGCTTGACCGCGTGGTGGTCGAAGCCGGCCTCGAACGAGCGCTTGAGATCGTCGGCCTGACCCCAGCCCGTGAGCGCGACCAGCACGACGTCGGCGCCCCACGGACGCGCGCGGACCTTGCGACACACCTCGAGCCCGGTGAGCAGCGGCATGCCGATGTCGAGCACCATCGCGTCGGGACGCCAGGCTTCTGCGAGCTCGAGCGCAGCCGCGCCGTCGTGGGCGAGCCGCACCTCGTGCCCGATCGACTCGAGCAGGATCTGCAGGCCTTCGGCCGCGTCTTCGTTGTCGTCGGCGACCAGCACGCGAAGGCTGCGCGCGGCCGTGCGCGGCGCGTCGGCGTGATCGTCCTCGTGGGCGAACGGATGGCGACCGACGGAGGCGGGAACCCGCACGATGAACGCGGTGCCGCGCCCCGGTCCTTCGCTGGTCGCTGCGATGGTGCCGCCGTGCATCTCGACCAGTCGTTTCGCGATGCCGAGCCCGATGCCGAGCCCGCCCTGCGAGCGTTGCTTGCTGCCGTCGACCTGCGTGAACATCTCGAACACGTTGGGCAGCATCGCGGGCGGGATGCCCACGCCGTCGTCGCGCACGATGACCTTCGCGCAGCCCTGCTCGCACGCGAGCACGAGCTCCACGTGGCCCTTGGGTGGTGTGTACTTCGCCGCGTTCGCGAGCAGGTTGCCGAACACCTGCACGAGCCGCGCATGATCGCCGTCGACGAGCACCGGCTCGTCGGGCAGCTGCACGTCGAGCTGGTGACCCGCGGCGGAGATGTGCGCGGTGCTGGTCTCGACGGCATCGCGCAGCACTTGCGAGAGATCGACGAGCTCGCGGCGCAGCTCGATCTTGCCCGAGCTGATGCGGCTCACGTCGAGCAGGTCGTCGATGAGCCGCACCATCTGCAGGAGCTGGCGATCGAGCGAGCCACGAGCCCGCGCGAGCGTGTCGCCATCGCCGTCGCCCATGTGCAGGATCTCCAGCGAGTAGCGCATCGCGGCCAGCGGGTTGCGTAGCTCGTGGGCCAGCATCGCGAGGAACTCGTCCTTGCGCCGATCGGCCTCCTGCAGCGTCTGCTGCTGGCGCATCGACGAGATGGTGTCGGCGGCCGCGCGCGCACAGATGTCGGCGAGCTGGATCTCGCGCTCGGTCGGGCGGCGGGGGGCCGCGAAGTGCACCGAGAGCACACCGAGGCGATCGCCACTGCGGGTGATCACCGGGGTGCTGTGCACCGCGCGAAAACCCGCGGCGTGTGCGGTCGGGAGCCAGTGATCGAACGTGGTGTCGTGCTCGACGTCGTCGATCACCACGCGGCGGCGATCCGCGAAGGCGGCTCCGCACGCACCGAGCCCGTGCTCGGGCGCGATGTCGCAGAGCTCGCGCAGCGCGTCCGCTTCGAAGCCGATGCTCGCGCCGTGCACGAGCATGCCGGTGAGCGCGTCGAACAGCGTGATGAGGCCGAAGTCGGCGCCGTGCAGCTGTACGAGCGTCGCGAGGATCTCCTGCAGCGCCGAGCGCAGCGGCAGCGGGCCCGCGAGTCGCGTGCCCAGCTCGCGCAGTCGCGTGAGCGTGGCGACCTGCAGCGCGAGCGCATCGCGGGTGCCGGCGAGCTCCGATTCCGCGAGGCGGTGATCGGTGATGTCGACCTGCACGTCGAGCGCTCCGACGAGGCGACCATCGTCGTCGCGGATCGGCTGGGGATGCGCGAGCACGCTGCGACGGCTGCCGTCGGGGCGCGCGACCACGATCTCCACCCGCGACTGCGCGCGACCTTCGGCGAGCGTGACCGCGAGCGGCGAGCGCTCGGCCGGGAGCTGCGCGCCGCTCGGCGTGTAGAGCTGCACGGATCCGCAGAAACGATCGCGGCCGCGCTCGGGCGCGCGTCCCCACAATCCAATCGCCGCGTCGTTGAACGTCACCAAGCGCCCGTGCTCGTCGGTGCTGTAGACCGCGACGGGCAGCGCCTGCAAGAGCTCGCGATAGCGCTGCTCGCTGACGCGCAGCGCGGCCTCGACACGCGCGCGCGCCTCGAGCTCGCGCCGCA
>DASZPU010000624.1:0-10702 GCA_035550195.1 Nannocystaceae bacterium | reverse complement strand
GCCCGCACCACCCGGTCGATACAAGAAGGTCTGCTCGGCCTCGACCTGCTCGTTGAGGATCGCGACCATCGTCGAGCTGCCGTTCGGCACCGTGACCTTGTCGCGCAGATCGAAGCGCGTCAGCCCGCTGATCGACTTGTTGCGCGCGCTCGCCATCGTGCTGCGACGCAGCGCGTCGTAGTCGATCGCCTGCTCTTCCTCCGTCTTCGCCGCTTCGTCGCGGTCGTAGAAGTCCTTCGCGGCCTTCTCCTGCGCCATGCCGCGCGACGAGGTCGTGGCGCTGCTGCGACCCGCGCCGCCACCACCGGGGCCCATGTTGTACTCGCCGTCCTCGAGGCCCGCGGCCGGTGCATCCGCGGGTGCCGACGCGGGCGGAGGAGGTGCCGCATCGCCTTGCGCGACGGCGTCGTCGAAGCTGGTCTCGCCGACCGCGACCGCAGCACGACGATACACGCCGGCTTCGGTGAGATCGGCGCGACCGACCGTGCGCGGCGTGTGCAGATCGTAGCGGAACGCGATCGGCTCGCCCGAGGTGAGCCCGAGCGACACCTGCGTCCAGTCCTCACCGCTGGTGTTGTCGACCACCGCCCAACCTTGCAAGAGCGCCTTGCCCTTGCCGGCCTCGGGCAACACCACGCGATACGTCGGCTTCCACATCGGTGCCGCGACGACGTACGACACCGCGAGGTCGTGGGCCTTCTTGCCCGCGAGGCGGATCACCACCTCGACCTGTTGGAACATGCCCTGCCCGGCGCTGGCATCGAGCCGGCGATTGAGCTGCAGCGCGAGATCGCCGTCCTTCAACGTGACGCCGTGGATCTTGCTGAGCCGCACGACCTTCATGTCGTCGCGCTGCAAGAGCGTCACGCGATGATCGATCTGGTGCGCACCTTCACCGGTCGGCGGGCGAAACGAGCGCGCGCCGGGATCGGGCTCGTCGACGATCTGCTCGACCATCACGATGCGCCCACGCAGCGGACCTTCCGAGGTGCGCAGCACGACCTCGGTGCCGCGCAGGTTGTCGAGCACGCTCGCCAAGCTGCCGCGTCCCGGCGCCAGCGTCGCCAGCGCGGCGCTCGCCCAGCTCTCGGGATCGAGCGGCATCGACACGCTCACCGCCTTGCCGGTGCTGCGATCGATCACCGTCAGACTCTTCAGCAGATCGTCGACCTGATCGCGGCGCACCTTCACCGCGAGCGCATCGCCATCGACGTCACCGTGGCGCTCGAAGTAGCCGATGCCGTTGCGGTAGAGCACCACGCGATGCAGCGCGAGATCGGTCTCCGCGGCGGGAAACATCGAGCCGTGGGCGCAGGCCGAGGAGAGCGCGAGGAGGGCGAGCAAGCTGAGTCGATGCGTCGTTTTCATGGTGGTGTGCTGGGGCAAGGGTCGCGCGGATGTCCGCCGGGCTCCACACGCACGACCTTCGCGCTCGGCCTACGTGCGGGCGCTGCCCACCCGTGCAGCCCCGCTTGTCGAGAACGCGGCATGAGGACAAGATGAAGGGCATGGTTCGCTGCAGCGCGCCTTCGCTCGTGCTGGTCGCCGCGCTCGGTGCCGCGTACGTCGGCGCGCAGCAAGGCGAGCACGCGCGCACCGATGCGTGCGAAAAGGCGCTGCCGCACGAGCCCACGCCGCCACCGATCATGACGCTGCGCACCCGCGATCACGAGGTCGCGCTCTACGCGGGCGACGAGCCGACGTTCACCGTGCTCGATCGTCACGGCATGGTGCTCGCGGACCGCATCGACACCGACGCATTCGCCGAACGCTTCCCCGCGCTGGACGAGCAGCTCCGCGGAGCGTTCGCGAATGGCGCGTGGATCGACGCTACAGCTTTGCCGCGGCGCGGTGGAACTGCGGACGCAGAGTTTTGATCGCGTCGTTCGTGCGCACCGGGTGCACGCGATTCGACAAGAGCACGTAGATGCTCTGCGTGTCGGGATCGATCCACACGCTCGTGCCGGTATAGCCGGTATGGCCCACGGACCGGGGCGACAGCGCATCACCGGTCGCGCCGCTGCCGTCGGGTGAAGGGCCGTCGAAGCCGAGCCTACGCGTCGATCCGGCCACGGTGCTCGGCTGCCAGAAGCGATCGCGCAGCTTCGCGTCGACGCCGGGCAAGCTCGTCTGCAGCCATGCGCGAGCGATCTCGTGCACGGCCCACGCATCGCCGAAGAGCCCCGCGTGTCCGGCCACGCCGCCCATCACCCACGCGTTGTCGTCGTGCACTTGTCCGTGCGCGACCGGCAACGCGCTGCGCACCGGCACGTGCGACGGCGCGCCGTTCGGGTGCAAAGATGGGTCGTAGACCTCGGTCGGTGCGATGCGCAGCTCGATCGCTGCGGGCGTCATCGCGGTCGCATCGACGATGCGGCGATAGCCTGCGCGCGGCAGCGGTGCACCATCGAGCCCGAGTGGATACGCGACGCGATCGGCGAAGAGCGCATCGAGTGGCGCATCGAAGATGCGCTCGAGCCACGCGCCGAGGATCATGAAGCCGAGATCGCTGTACACCGCTTGCTCGCGCGGCATCGCAGCACGCGGCGTACCGCACACGCGCTCGAGCACCGCTTCGGCATCGAACGGCTGCACCTCGGTGAAGTACTCGCGATGCGCATGCAAGCCGGCGCAGTGCTCGAGCAGATCGGCGAGCGTCGCACCCGGGCATGCGCGCGCCCACGGGCTCGGCACGGGCTCTTCCAGCGCCACTTTCTGCTGACCGATCGCGAGCGCGAAGAGCGTCGTCGTCGCGAGCACCTTCGTGAGCGATGCGAGGTCGTAGACGGTATCGCGCGCGACCGGCTCGTAGCGTGCGAAGAACGCGTCGTGCGAGCCGAGCGTGCCGTGTGCCTCGTGGTAGACGATCGCGTCGCCACGCCCGACGATCGCGACGCAGCCGGGAAAGATCCCTTGCGCGACGGCGTCTTCGAGCAAGTCGAAGAGGTCTGCGCGCGGGTCGCTGGGTGATGTCACGCCGTCAGCTTGCCCGGCTCGCGCCGCTCGGGCTAGAACTGCATGCGCATGTCCCCGGCGGCCGACGCTCCCATGTTCGATCGTCCCGCGCCGAGAGAGCGTTTGATCGTCGCGCTCGATGTGCCCAACGCAGACGCAGCGTTCGCCGTCGCGCGCACGCTCACCGGTCACGTCGGCATGTTCAAGATCGGGCTCGAGCTGTTCGTCGCCGAAGGACCGTCGGTGGTCCGCGGCATGCGAGAGCTCGCGCCCGACGTCGAGATCTTCCTCGACCTCAAGCTGCACGACATCCCCAACACGATGCGTGGTGCGATCCGCAGCGCGCGATCGCTGGGCGTCAAGTTCGTCACCGTGCACGCGGGCAGCGGCACCGCGCATCTGCAAGCGTGCGTCGAAGAAGCACAGGGCGAGCTCGGCATCCTCGCGGTCACCGTGCTCACCAGCCAAGACGACGTCGCGTGTCGACAGGCCGGACACACGCGCACCGTCGAAGAGCTGGTCGAGATGCGTGCGGTGTGTGCACGCGAAGCTGGTTGTGCCGGCGTGGTGTGCAGCGGAAGCGAGCTCGGTCGCGTGCGCGCAGTGGCACCGAAGCTCGCGCGCGTCGTGCCCGGCATTCGCCCCGCGGGTGCCGACGTCGCCGATCAGAAGCGCGTGATGACGCCTGCGCGTGCAGTCGCGGACGGTGCGAGCTACATCGTGGTGGGCCGGCCGATCCTGCAGGCGGCCGACCCCGCCGAAGCCGCGGACGCGATCGTGCGCGAGCTGTCGTCGCCACCGGCGTAGCGCGAGTCGCCCAGGCGATCGCACAGTTCGCGCAACACGTGCGCAGAGCGATCGCCCGGAGGCCGCGCATGCGAAGCGCGCCACGATGGCACGCGTGTTGCTCTCGCGCGGGCGCGTGGCGACGCACAGGACCATGGGAGCGCGATTCGGCGGCTGGGTGACCGGTACGCTGTGGGTCGCGAGCGCTTGCAGCGACACGCGCGGGCCACCGGAGCAGCCGTGGGTGATCCCGCTGCCCGACGGCGACGACGGCAACGGCGACGACGGCGATGCCGATGCCGATGCCGACGACTCGGGCGTCGGCGCGTCGTCGAACGGCGACGATGGCTCCGGCGACGCGCCCTCGAGTCACACCGCGATCACGCAGGACAGCCAAGGCGACGACGGATCCGGCGGCAACGCGGGCTCGAGCGAAGCCGGCGACGCGCCACCGCAGAGCCCGTACATGGGCGACTGGGACATCGGCGACTGCCAGGACGACGTCACGCCTGGCGCCGACGTGCTCGCCGACATCTCGCTCTCCGATCAATTCGGTGAGTCGGTGCGGCTCTACGACTTCTGCCACAAAGCGATCTTGCTGACCGACGGCTCCTTCTGGTGAGGCGGCTGTCAGGAAGAGGCTTCGGGTCTCGAAGCCACGTATCAGAAGTACAAGGATCGCGGGCTCATCATCATCTCCATGTACATGGAGAACGAGTCGGGCTCACCGCCTTCGCCCGCCGAGCTCACCGGCTGGGCCGACTACTACGGCATGACGTATCCGGTCGTCTCCGATCCCGGCGGCTCGGTCTACGATCAGGTGTGGAACGCCGACTACACGCCGGTGCAGGCACTCATCGCGCCCGGCATGAAGATCGTCACCACCGATTGGGTGGAGGACGCGCAGATCGAAGCAGTGCTGCCCGAGTAGTTTGGTCGCGCCCTCCGGGCTCGAGCGCTACTGATGGTGGTGCGCCATGTCTTCGAGCTGACCGTGATCGCCACCGACCAGCTCCATCGGTCGGTTCGAGTGGCGCGCGAGCTGGACCGCATCGCGCAGCCGCTCGAACAGCGCGCGCGCGTTGGGCAGACCGTAGAGCACGAGCTCGGGCGACGTCTGGTCGGTGCTCATCACCGTGACCTTCGCGACGCCGAGGATGCGATCGAACACGCTCTGGTTGAAGCGCACGTCGAGCACGCGCCACAGCTCGAGGCTGTCGACCGTCTTGCTCAACACGCCCTTCTCCACTTCGATGCGACGCAGCGTGAGCTTGTAGCGCGTGGTCGCGTGCTTGAAGAAGGTCCAGATGATCCCCGGGATTCCGATCAACGACAGCACCCACAGGGGCCACGTCTGGAAGATCGCGATCTTGCCGAGGAAGAAGCCCGCGGTGCCGCCCGCGACACCTGCGAGCACCCACTTCAAGTAGTCCCACGCATACGCGCCGTGGCGCGCGGGACCGTAGTAGAGCAGCTCTTCGCCGCCGGGTTGAGCGACAGAACCTGCAGGTGCTTGCGCGCGTGCCGGCGCTTGCCCCGGTGGCGGCTGATTCGGTGGACCAGACGTGCTTGCCATGTGCCTGTCGCTTCGGCGGTCAGGATAGCGCCCCCTACCGCTGAGCGCGAGATCGCATTGCATCGGCGCCGCGCGCAGCGTCTGGCGTTCCGCCGCGGGCTGCTATGCTCGTGGTCGGGCCGCGGCATGTACCTGGTTTCGGCAGAGCTCGAGAACGTGCCCCCGTTCGGGACGATCGAGCTGCCGTTCTGCGACGAGCATGGACGTCCGCGCTTGCTCACCGTCGTGCACGGAGCGGGTGGTGTCGGCAAGACCGTGCTGCTGTCGGCGATCGGCGCGACGCGTCCCGGCAACGCCACCGTGCTCTTCGGTGGTGCGCTCGGTGCTGCTCCGCAGGCGCGTTGTCAGTGGCATCTCGGCGTCGACGATCCCGAGCGTCCGCATCCGTTGTCGGTCGCGACACCGTCGCAATCGCGTCCCGGTGAAGACGATGCGATCGTGCTGCGCCGCCGCGAGCAGGCGTTGTTCGAGCGGCGCGCGAAGGATGGCGGGTTCGTGTTCGCGACGTTCCCGACCATTCGCTGGTTCTCGCGCCAGCCGGTCGCTCTGCATGCGCCGACGCGCACCGTCGCGCACTACGACGTGCGCGCCACCGTGAACCTCGACGACGCGAACCGCAGCGATCTCACCCGCGAGACCAAGCAAGCGCTCGCGTATGCGGCCATCGCCGCGGCGCTCGTGCCCCACGGGCAGCGCGAGCGCAACGAGCTGCGCGAGCGTAGCCCGCTCGACATGCGGCTGCTGGGCGCAGCGATGCGCGACGTCGTCGATGCGCTGGTGCGGCTCGCAGGCTTCTCGTACCTCGGCGTCGATCCGGTGTCGCTCGAGCCGTGCTTCGCGAGCGCAGGCACGCGGCGCTTGCCCTTCGACGGGCTGCCCACGCGCGCGCGTCATCTGGTCGCGATCGCGTCGCTGTCGGTACGCACGCTGTGGGCGGCGTATCCCGGCACCGATCCGCGCACCGCCGAAGGTGCGATCGCGATCGACGACATCGATCTCTACCAGGACAGCGCCGTGCAGGAAGCGATCGCCGGTGCGCTGCGTGCTGCGCTGCCGCGCGTGCAGTGGATCCTCACCACGAGCTCGCCGATCATCGCCAGCGCCTGCGATGCACGCGAGATCCTCACGCTGCGACGCCTGCCCGGCGACGAGCACGTCGAGCTGTTCGTCGACGAGCAAGCTCGCACTCACTGAGCAGTACAGCAGATCGTCATCGGATCGGCTGCGAGCGCGTCGCCCATCGCGACCGAGCCGCTTCCCAGACATCCGTACGACGGCGGTGTGCCGTCGTATGCGAACGACCAGCCGTCCATGCCGCCGACACCCGACGCCTGGCACCCGCCGCCCACCGCGAGATCGGCCGCGGGCAAGAAGTTCGGGCAGAGGATCGCACCGAACTGATCGACGTGGCCCGGGCAGCTGACCTCGCCTTGCACATTGCACGTGCACGTCGAGCACGTGCGCGAGTCGGTGACGTTGCGATGCACGACGAGCGGCTGGGAGTAGGTCGCGTCCGGGCAGGCTTGCTGGCCTTCGGCGGTGATGCACCAACGACCGTCGTCGAAACCGTTCGGCGTCGCGGGCAAGCACGTGCCGCCGTCGCATGCATCGCCGTGGGGCGGTGCGCAGAGCAACGCGCCTTCGGTCCACGTCGGTGGCGGCACCATCGTGGTCGGCACGGGCATACAGCTCGCGCCGCTCGCCGTGCCGCTGACCATGACGTAGTCGTGGCCCTGCCCGGTGTACATGTCCTTGCAGTCGCCGGAGCTGCTGCCGCTCGCGTTCATGTCGGTGCAGCCCGAGTCGGCGAAGTAACTTGCGGTGACGTTGCACGAGCCACCCGCGGGCGCGCACGAGCAGCCACACGTCGCGGGATCGGCATGCAGCTCGCGCCACGCATACACGTGCTCGCTCCAGCCCTGCGCACACGCCTGATTCGGATCCGGCGGATTCGACACCGAGATCGCGAACGGACCTTGCCAACCCTGTGGTGCCGCGGCGCCGCAGCTCTCGCACTGTTGCGGTGCGCCGCTCGATCCGGATCCGTCGACGCTGCCGGCGGTGGTCCCCGCGTCTTCGATGTCGCTGCTGTCGCCGGTCGCGTGCTCGCTGCCTTCACCGACTTCTTGTCCGCCCTCACCGAGGCTCATGCCGAAGCCTGCCGATGCGGCGCCGCTCGTGTCGAAGCCGCACGCGGCGGCGACGACGAGCACCAGCAATCCGGCGCGCGCTTCCCCTCGCATCCGCGATCATCGTACTACCGATGCGCGGCGCGTAGATACCCCTCGCGCGCGTCCGGAATCGCGCTGAACCGGCTATAGTGGCGCTCGTGCGCGCGCTCGTACGCGAGCCTCTCGTCCACTTCGCAATTCTCGGCGCGCTCTTGTTCACGCTCGATGCAGCGACGCGCGAGCGCGACGCGACCGCGCCCGAAGCGTGCGGTGGGCTCGCGGTGCCGCGCGGCCCCATCGTCGTCGACGCGACCCTGCGCAGCACGTTGGCCGAGCAGTGGACGAAGAACCATCCGTCGCCGCCGACCGACGCCGAGCTCGCGATGCTCGTCGAGCGTTGGATCGACGAAGAGGTGCTCTACCGCGAGGGCCTCGCGCGCGGCCTCGCCGAGGGCGATGCGCTCGTACGGGAGCGCATCGCCGGGCAGATGGCCTACGTGCTCGGCGAGCGCATCGTCGTACCCGAGCCCAGCGACGACGACCTGCGCGCCGCATTCGCAGCCGATCCTGCGCGCTGGTCGATCCCCGATCGCATCGACTTGACGCAGGTGTTCGTCGCCGGCACCGACGAGGCCGCAGAGGCGCGCGCACGCGAGCTGCTCGCGCTCTTGCACAACGGTGCCGATCCGAACGGGCTCGGTGACACGTTCTCCGGGGGTCGCCGTTTCCGTGGTCGCCGCATCGACGAGCTCGCCGAGCGCTTCGGCGATGCGTTCGTCGTGGGCCTCGCGACGCAGCCGGAGCGCAGCTGGGTGCTGCGTCGATCGAGCACCGGGTTGCACCTCGTGCGCGTCGATCGACGCGTCGCATCCGCGGCGCCCGAGCTCGACACCGTGCGTGACGAGGTCCGCCACGACTGGCAGGCGACCGCGCGCGAGCAAGCACTGCGCACGGAGAAGGAAGCTCTGCGTGCGCATTGGGAGGTCGTCACGACGCCATGATGCGCGCACGCGCGCTCGCGTTCGGGCTGGTCGCGCTCGCATCGACGGCCGCGGCGGCGCACGGCCTGCGACCCGGCGTGCTGACGATCGTCGAGGTGGAGCCCGGCACGTTCGCCGTCGCGTGGAAGGCACCGGTCGACACCGCCGGACGCGATGCACCGATCGAGATCGTGTTCCCGGCGCACTGTCGGCCGGTGCGACTCGACGCAGCCACCACTGCGACGCAGCTCGAGTGCGGCGAGACCGGCATGCACGGTGCGATCGAGCTGCACGGGCTCAGCGGTGATCGGGCCCGCGTCGCGACGCTCGTGCGCTTCCTCGATGGTCGCGAGCTCGAGACGCTCGTCGGTGAAGACGACGCGCGCATCGAGCTCGAGCGTCCGCTCGGACATTCGGCGCTCGCGTGGATCCGCTCGGGCATCGAGCACATCGCGACCGGTCTCGATCACGTCGCATTCGTGATCGGGCTCCTGCTCGTGGTGGGCACGCGCGAGCTCCGACGATTGATCGCGACCGTCACCGCGTTCACGATCGCCCACTCGCTCACGCTGCTGCTGGCCGCGACCGGCACGCTCGTGCTCGCCAGCGCGCCGGTCGAAGCGACGATCGCCGCGAGCGTCGTGCTGGTCGCGCGCGAGTCGCTGCACGATCGCGCGACCTTCACACGCCGTGCGCCGTGGGCGGTCGCGTTCGTGTTCGGGCTCGTGCACGGGCTCGGCTTCGCGGGCGCGCTCGCGGACGCCGGGCTGCCGCGCGACTGGCTGGGCGCGAGCCTCGTGTGCTTCAACCTCGGCGTCGAGCTCGGGCAGCTCGCGATCGTGCTCGCGAGCGCGCTCGTCGTGCGCGCGCTGGGGCAGCGACGCGCCGAATCGTTGCGACCCTGGGCCGCGTACGCGATCGGCAGCGTCGCTGCGTGCTGGTTGCTGCAGCGCGTCGCGTCGATGCTCTAAGGCGCAGTCGTGAAGCGCTGCACGTCGGTCTTCACCGTGTGCGCGCAGTCGCTGACCTCGGCGTACCACTCGTAGGTGCCGCCCTTCGCGAGGCCCGGCACCGTCGTTGCGACACCGCTGCCCGCCGGATCGATCGTCGCGATCTTCTCGAACGGACCGCCCGCGCCCGGCATGTCGATGGCCAGCGTGAACTCGCTGCGGTCCTCGGTGAGCCACATGTCCTTCGTGGGCGAGTACGTGCGCACGGTGAGCTCGTCGTTCGCGGGCGAGAACTCCCAGACGCGCAGGTAGCCCGCGCCGCCTTCGGGCTCGTTCTGGTAGTCGGCCAGCATCGTGTGGATCGGATGGCCCTGGAACACGTCGGTGCGACGTTGCTCGTTCGACACGTGTCCGCAGGTCATCAAGTGCACGTTCGTCGTGCTCTTCAACGCCTCGTAGATCGCCTCCCCCTGCGCACCGAACTCGCCCTGCCCGTCGAGCAGGAAGTGCGTGTTGAGGATGCCGAACGCGTCGGGGTGCGCCTCGAACACCGAGCGCGCCCACGCGAGCACCGCGGGGCTCGGCGTCTCGTCCCACTGCAAGTTGACCACCACGAACTGCAGACCACCGGCCCAGTACGTCACCCAGTTCTCGTCGTTGTCGCCGAGGTAGTGACCGCCGTAGTAGTCGCGACCGGCGAAGCGCGCGACGCCGAAGTACTTGTTGAAGTTCCCGCTGTCGTCGGTCTGCTCGAACGTGTTGAGGTCGTGATTGCCGATCGTGACGCCGTACGGCATGCCTTCGGGCAGCGCGGGCTCGGCGGTCTCGAGCCGAGCCATCGCCGCGTCCGCGATCGCCCACTCTTCGTCGCGCGCACCGTGGTTGACGATGTCGCCGTTGTGGATCACGCCGACGATGTTGTAGAGCTCGCGGTTGTCGCGGATCCACTGCGTCTGGTCGTGGAAGAACTGTGCTTCGCCGCCTTTGCCGGAATCCGGGTCGGAGTAGTACTGCGTGTCGGGCAGCACCACGATCGTGAAGTCGTCCGCCATGGAGACTTGGCGCAGGTAGAAGTCCGCGACGAACTCGTCCTCCTCGGAGTCCGCGACCACGAGCTCGAGCTGCACGTCACCGTCGGCGACCTCGTCCGCGTCGATCGGTGCGACGGTCACCACTTGCGGTGCGGCGCCGCGATCGAGCACGGCACCGCCCGATGCGAGCACTGCACCCACGACCGTGCCGGAGTTCGTGCCGATGCTGTCGAGCACGCCGCCGTCGGCTTCG
>DASZPU010000623.1:0-15860 GCA_035550195.1 Nannocystaceae bacterium | reverse complement strand
AGATCTGACCGTGACGTTGCGCGAGTTGGTTCCGAACCAAGTCTGTGTGAAGGAGCACCCGATCCGGCTAGCCGGCGCACGACTGCTCACCCGGATGACGGTGCTGCGGCTCGCCGACGGGCTGTGTCTGCACTCTTCGGTCGAGATCGACGACTCAACGCGTGAGGGCATCGAGGCGCTCGGCCGCGTCGTCGCTATCGTCGCTCCCAGCAACTGTCATCATATGTTCGTGCCCAGCGCGCAGCGGGCGTTTCCCACCGCACACACGTTGGGGATCGCCGGCCTCGAGCAGAAACGCAGTGATTTGGAGATCGACGAGCTCGTCGGCGAGGAATCACCGGCGTGCTGGGCAGGGCAGATCTACCGACGATCGCGAGCGCCTCGACGAGCCAGAAGGTGCAGATGACGAACGCGACCTCCGGAGCGCCGAACCCATCGTCGACGCGGTAGCGGAACAGCCAGCCGTCTTTCGAGAGCGAGCGCTCGATCGCGTCGATCGTGCCGTGCAGTCGCGGATCATCGGCCGGGAGAAACCGCAGCGTCGCCATCTGCAACAACGACGCGTCGAGATCGGTGCCGTCGTAGCTGGCGACGAAGCTGCCGAGCTCAGGGTTCCACGCTCGCGCTGCGATCTCCTCGCGGATCCGCGACGCCGCGTGGCGGAACTCGGAGGCGACCGCGGGGCGGTGGCGCGCGGCGACCGTTGCCATGCGATCGGCAGCGGCCCAGCACATCGTGCTCGAGAACGTCTGCGGCTTCCATTCCGTGCGGTACTCCCAGATGCCCGCGTCGGGGGAGCCGACGACGCTGATCGCCTTGCGTGCGAGTCGCTCGAGCACGTCGAGCGTGGTCTCCGAACGCTCCGCGCTGAAGCGGTCGTCCAAGAAGATCGGTGCCAGCGCGAGCACCATCTCCCCGAACACGTCATGCTGAGCGTGCATCGCGGCGCCGTTGCCGATGCGCACCGGACCGTGACCCGCGAATCCCGGCCAACCCTCGAGGACACGCTCGTGCAGGTCCGAGGTGCCGTCGATGCGATAGAGCGGCGCGAGGTGGAGATCCGGCGTCCCGGCGACGACGTCGACGAGGTAGCTCAGGAAGCGCTCGCGCTCTTCGAAGTGGCCGAGGCGGCGGAAGGCTCCGAGCGCGTAGTAGGCGTCGCGCAGCCAGCAGTGGCGGTAGTCCCAGTTGCGACCGCTCGCCGGAGACTCGGGGATCGATGTCGTCATCGCGGCAACGATCGCGCCCGTGTCCTCGTAGCAGTGCAGCTTCAACACGAGCGCCGAGCGAATGACCTCGCGCTGATATCGCGGCGGGATGTTGCAGTGCTTCACCCAGCGTTGCCAGTACCGGACGGTCTCGGCGAGGAAGCGGTCGCACAGCGGCTGCAACGGTTCCTCGATCGGCGCACCCCAACTCAGCACGAGATGACGACGGCCTGCGAGCACGAACGGTCGCGCGTCGAGATAGGCGAGCGGCACATCGGTGGTCAGACGCAGGTTGCTGTCGAAGCCTCCGTAGTCGACATGGTTCGAGCCGTGCTGCGCGACGGGCTCGTGCCGCGACCAGCCGAGCCGCGGCTCGCACCGAACGCAGACCCGCGGACTGCCTTCGAGAGGCTCGACGATCCGAACGAGCTGCGTCGGGCGGAACATGCGGTCGTACAGCGAAAAACGCGGCGCGAAGTCCAGCAAGCGGAAGCTGCCGTCTTCGTCGTCGAAGCGCGTCTCGAGCACGTTGGTGTTCTCGAGGTACCGTTGCGTCCCGGCACCTCCACGCGCGGGCTCGACCGTGAAGCGGCCGCCGTTCTGCTCGTCGAGCAGCGCGCCGAAGATCGGCTCGGAGTCGAACCTCGGCATGCAGCACCAGACGATGGCGCCGCGGCGCTCGATCAAAGCGGCGATCTGGCAGTTGCCGACGAGCGCGAGATCCTCGAGGCGAATCGCGGACACGCTGCCATCCGAAGAAGTTGGAGCTGCAATCATCGTGACGTCGAACCGCGTTCGGAGGCGCCGGCCCCCCGGGCTTTCGCGCACCCAACCCGCGGCAGGGCACGGCTTGGGTAGGCCCGACGGACCGGCGCGCACGGTTCCAGCAAGCGACACGCCAAGCGACGTTCGTTGCCACCGCGAAGAGTCGCGTCCGCGCGCGGAGCATTCCTGCCACAGGGAGCGAGCCAGAACGCCCCTCTGGAGGTCGTCGCCGTGACCTGCCCGATGTTCTCGCTGCGATTGGGTGCCTCCATTAGTGGATGGCGTGTCGCTGGTTCGCCCCGACGATCGCGGACCGCACGCTCGTGCTCGGCTGGTCGTGCGACAGGCAGCGATCCTCTTCATCTCCCTACGCGGGCAGGCAGATGTGCGACCTCCCCGAGGGCGACCCGGACGTGTGGAGACCCGCTACTTCCTGCAGCGCCACGTCGCTGACTGGTCGGTGCCGCCGCCCACCTCGCGGAATCGTACGAACACCCAGTTCGTGCCTTCGACGAAGCTCAGCAGGTGGGCTTCGGTATCCGTGGAGTTGCCCGGCACCGGGTCCAGGATCATGTTGGTGCCCGCAGCCGTACCGTCGCTCCGCCACAGGTTTCCGCCATCGACACCACCGACGGTGGAGTCGAAGTACAGCCGGTCGTCCGCAAGCTCTGCAGCATACGCAGGGGAGGCCGTCGGGCCGATCGAATCGGTGCCCACCTCCGTGCCGTCGGTGATGACGAGGCCAGAACCGGCACCACCGTCGGCGAAGAAGAAGAGCCCGACACCTGAGGCGCGCAGGCGCGACGGAAAGGAGTCGGCGGGCCCGGGATTGTAGTCGAGCAACGGGCCCGAGCCGGCGAGCGTGCCGTCGCTCTGCCAGAGCTCGAACCCTTCACCGCCGTCGCCCATCGCACCGACGAATGCAGTGCCCATGTATTCGGCGAGCGATTGGCTGATGTTCTCGAACTGCACGGCGATTGGCGCCGTTCCTCCGGCCGTTCCATCGCTGACGTAGAGTTGTTGGCCGCTCATCGAGCTCGCGGTGAAGACGAGGCCGCTGGCTGTGGTGGCCATCTGCAGCGAACCCGCGGCCGTCCCGAGGAACTCCGCGACCATCTGCGTACCCGTAGGCGTTCCGTCCGTGACCCAGAGTTGATCTCCGAAGTTCGGGTGCGTGCGGAAGTAGAGCAGACCATCGAGCTCCGCGAAGTACTCCGGGCGCGCTGCGTCACCGATCGTGGCGACCAACTCCGTACCGACCGCCGTGCCGTCGGTCGCCCACAGCTCGGCGCCCGTGGAACCACCGGCGAAATAGACGCGGCCACTCCACTCGTACGCGGGATAGTCGCTCGGCAGGTCGAGCGGTGGTGCGAACTCGACGTCGGAGATCATGAGCGTGTTGCCAGCGGTGCCGTCGGTCGCCCACACGCCTGCCTGCGAGATCACGAGACCCGTGCCGGCGATCTCGGCACCGATGGGCAGATCTACGCGCACGGTGTCCGGGGTGAGCATGACGGGGGCTTCCCCGAAGTCGCCGACGGTCCACAAGCCGGCATCGTCGGCATAGACCAGCACGTCGTCGATCGCGAGCAACGGCACCGCGCTCTGGGCTTCTGCGGTCCAGTCGATCAGCAACTCGCACGTCGACTGGCACTCGGGGCTACACGGGTCGTCGTCCTCGACGTTGCCGTCGTCGCAGCCTTCGCCGACGTCGACGCTCCCGTTGCCGCACTCACAGGCATCGCCGACGCCGTCGTCGTCGCTGTCGGTCTGATCGGGGTTGGCCACCACGCGGCAGTTGTCGTCCGCGTTCACGACACCGTCGAGATCGGAATCGAGGATTCGGTCGATGTCCGGCACGACCGCCATCGATCCGAGCATGTCGAGGCGCGACTGCAGTGCGTCCATCACCGCCGCCGTGTCGACGAGTTGCTGGGCCGACAGGAGCTCGGCGTGTAGCGCAGAGGCGACGGCGCCATCGTCACCCAAGTCGTCCGAAATCGTGTTGATGATCTCCTGTAGGTTCGCGTCGACCGGGCCGGATGGGCCTCCGGCGCGCACAACGGCCGCCTGCGTTACTACGGCACTGACCGCGAAGAGATACGCGTTCGGGTCCGTGTCGCCCCCGAGCAAGTTCATCTCGGTGCCCGCGGCATTCGGGTCGAAGCCGGATACTCCTACACCGAGCGCGACGAGCAACTCGTCCTCGCTCGCCGCAACCGCATCTGTGAGCGTGCCTCCATCCGCAACGAGCGCTTCGACGCGACCGTGACCGAGGTGGGTCACGAGGTTCACGTACGCCGGCTGCACTGCCGCGCCCGAGACTTCGTAGTAGGCGCGCAGCGTGACCGGCGCGCCCGAGAGCGCTCCGACGACTTCGTTGTAGTGGAACCCAGTGACTTCGAGCGACAAGGCATCGCCCTCGTCGACGGCGAGTTCGAATTCACCGAGGTCGTTGATGGTCTCGGTCTGAAACACGAGGCCCGTCGGGTTTCCCGCGGTGTCGAGCAGCGAGGCAGACACGCCGGAGCCGAGCACGAGTGGTCCTTTGGCCGCCGCACCCTGCAGGGTGAATCCGTTCTCACCCGTGCTCGTGCTGTCGACGTTGCTGGTGGATGTCGTCGACGTGCTCGAGTCGACGCCGGTGACGGTGCTCGAGCCGTCGCCGGTGCTGGTTGCGTCCCCGTTCTCGGCCGGTTCGTCGGACCTGCACGCGAGGGAGCACGACAATGCGAGGGAGGTCCACCTTGCCCAGCAGAACCGCGAAAGCAGCATCGTACGAGCATGCACCCGAAGAGTGCGGAACGGCGGAGGAAGTGCTCGTTGACGACGCGGCATGATCAACCGAGCGCGTCATCGCTCGCGCAATGGTGCTCGGGATCGCTCGCGACGAAAGGCGCTCGAGGTCCGCCGTGTACGATGCTGATCAGCTGCGGCGGCAGCACGCCGACCTATACGCTCGAGGAGCTCAGCAATCGGCTCGACCAGCCTGCGTTTGGGATCGCGAAGGAGGACATGGACTGGCGCGCGTTCCCGCCCGGATCGCTCGTACTTGCCGCGGAAGGAGTGATCGATGGCATCCCGTTCACTTCGCGACGAGTCAACCAGGAGCCGGTCTACATCCTCGCAGCCGATGGATGGCTGCAGCTGCAGGGCGAGGCGACCGCGTGGGTCGAGGTCGATCTCGGCGTTCCGTGTGGCGCGGGCATGACCAACGTCGTCGTCTGGTGGGACTTCGTCGCCGTCGACTGGCCCGGCGAGCCGCCTGCGATCGCCATCGATGTTCCGTCCGAGGTGTCTTGCCCCGATTCGATCCCGCTCGATCACACGAAATCCGATCAGGAGCAGGACATCGCGAGTTTGCGCTGGCGCGTTGACGGCGTGCTGATGGAGGAGGGAACGACGGCGGTCGACTTCACCGGCCCGCACACGTTGACCGCGATCGTGCGCGACGAACGAGGCGCGACGCGAACTGCTACCAAAGCGATCGCGTGTGAGTGATCGAGTCGACACGACGGCCAAGCGAGAACTGATCACCTGGTGACCCCGCAGCGCTCCGAGCGAGCTTGTGCGCTGGCCAACGTCAGCCGCGGTGTGCCCGACCATCACGCGAGCCCCGAGGGGCTCCGGAGAAGGGACTCGAACCCCTGACCCGGCGGTTAACAGCCGCCTGCTCTACCGACTGAGCTACTCCGGAATGTCGGGCGGGGACATTGCCCACGCGACGCGCGTTCGTCAA
The DNA here is from genome assembly GCA_035550195.1 of Nannocystaceae bacterium. Classification (GTDB taxonomy): domain Bacteria; phylum Myxococcota_A; class Polyangia; order Nannocystales; family Nannocystaceae; genus Xiheibacterium. The sequence goes on along the minus strand of DASZPU010000623.1, from coordinate 10,148 downwards.
GTCCCCACGCGCGGCGTGGCTCACGGGGTGCAGTGGGCGATCGTGCGGCCGGCCAGCTCGGTGGTCGCGCAGCCGGCGTAGCCCGCTTCGAGGCAGTCGACGGTCGCGCTCTCGTTCCACGCGCAGAAGCCGATCACGCCGTCGTCGCAGGTCTCGTCGGCGTCGAGGCTGCATGCGGGCTCCACGTAGCCGCACGTCGCTGCGCCCGCGAACGGGCCCTCGGTCCAGTAGCCGCAGCTCTGTCCGTCGGGATCGAGTGCGCTGCAGTCGCGCTGCGCGAGCGATCCGCCCGCGCACGTCGTGAGCACGTCACCTTCGCAGCTCTGCTCGAAGAACCCGCACGGCTCGCCTTCGCCGATGCACCCGAGCGCGCTCATCATCTCGTCCATGCCGCAGGTCGTGCCGGCGATCGCGAAGGTCTCGTCGCCGCGCTGACCGTGCACCGAGACGTAGTTGTACTGCGTCGCGCAATCGATCTCTTGTAGGAATCCACTCGGTGCGCACTGCACCAGCGTGTCACCGTCGCAGCTCGGCTCGGTCGCGCCGAACGTGCAGCTGTCGGTGCCGCAGCCCGCCCAGATGTCCTTGTTGCACGACAGGCCCGCCACCGCGCAGTCGAGCGCAGCGAGTGGCTCGCCCAGCGGATCGCACAGCACCCACGTGTCGCCATCGCACGCGTCGCCGCCGGCATTCTCGGTGCACAGCGTCGCGAACGAGTCGAGCGCAGGCGTGCACGCGCGGACAGTCTCGCAGTCGGTCGCGGCGAGCTTGCACTCGAGCGCTTCGATCGCGAGGCGCTGCGCGCCGGTGCTCGCCCACAGCCACGGCAGATCGAGCGCGTGCGCGAGACAAGCCTGCACGCCGATCGGTGTGCCGCCGTCGGCCTCGCACGCATCGATGCGCAGGCACTCGAGGACGCGCGGGTCGACCTCGCCCGGGCCACCGCTGGTGCTGCTGCCCGACGACTCGCTGCTCGACGCAGCGGAGCTCGACGAAGTTTCACTCGACGAGCCATCGACGCTCACGGTCGTGGTGAGCGTGGTCTCGACCGAGCTCGTGCCCGGATCCGTCGACGTGCTGCTCGTCGAGCTCTCGTCGGAAGGGGCGCTGCTACCGTCGTCGGCGCACGCGCCGAGCAGAGCGATCGAACAGAATGCGAAGGCAAGCGAAGCTCTCATCGAACGCGGAAGCTACTGCACGCACTTCGCGGTGCAAGTCGAGTGCGTGCGCGCCTCCACACGATGATGCAGTGAAGGCGCGACCGCCTCCGCACCATGGCGCGTCAGCCGAGCTGCCGCAGCCACGTGCTGAGCGCGCTCGCGATCTCCACCGAGCACGTCTTCTGCAGATTGTGTCCGCCGCGCGCGAAGCGTAGGCGCGGCCCGCCGGGGGCGGCTGCGAGCAGCTCTTGCACGATCTCGGGCTCGACGAACGGATCGTCGTCGGTCCACGCGCCGAAGCACGGCATCGTGAGGCGCTCCACCGCGCGACGATGATCGGAGAACGAGAACCGCGCGAGCACGGCGAGGCAGCGCGCGACCTCCGGCACGGTGACCGACGATGGAAAGCCGGCCGCGCGCATGCCGAGTCGGTACAGCCGCAGCACCGCGGGGCCGACGAAGCGCGTGCGCGCGGCCGCATCGATCGCGCGCAGCCGGGGCACGCGTTTGATCAGACGATGCGGGCGCAGCCCGACCGAGGCGAGCCACACGAGCCCACGCACGCGGGGATCGTGCACCGCGACGTGCGTCGCGAGCGGACCGCCGAACGAGTGCCCGAGCACCGCGTACGGCCCGCCGATCACCTGCTCTGCGAACGCGCTCACCAACGCCGCGAGCTTCGGCCACGCGCGCGGTGGATCGCGCATCGCCGAGCCGCCGAAGCCGGGCATGTCGATCCGCACGAGCCGTGCCTCGTTGTCGAGCGCCGACGCGAGCCAACGGAAGTCGCGATGCGATCCGGGCAAGCCGTGGATCGCGAGCAGCACCGGGCCTTCGCCTTCGTCGGTGTACGTGATGGTCGCGTGCGGCAGCACGCACGCGCGCACGGGCGGATCGCTGGGCAGCTTCACGCGCACGTCGGCCGCGAGCATACGCTGGCGCGCCCACGATCGTCCTGCGATGCTGCGCACGTGCTCTGTCCGTGTGGCTCCGCGCGCCCGCTGAAGATCTGCTGCGGTCGCTTCCACGCCGGCGCGGAGCCGCCCGATGCACCCACCTTGATGCGCTCGCGCTTCAGCGCATTCGCGGTGCGCGACTGGGACTATCTGTGGCGCACGCTGGATCCCGACCACGTCGATCGCAGCGACGACTTCGCCACCTGGCGCGCGCGGGCGGAGGCCGATTCGCACGAGCTGCGCTTTCGCAAGCTGCTCGTGTTGGCGACCTCCGGACCCGACGCGCAGGGTTTCGCCCACGTGCTCTTCCACGCCGACATCCGCCACGGCCGTGCGCAGCGATCCTTCGCGGAGCACAGTCGCTTCCGCCACGACGGTACGGGCTGGCGCTATCTCGACGGCGTCGTGCTGGCCGATCGCGATCTACCTCGACCGCTCGAAAAGCTCGACTTCGACGCGTTCCACCTCGCGGCGCGGCGCTAGCTCTTCAGGCCTTCGGCGGCCAGCGCTGCACGCACCGCGGGTCGCTCGGCGACGCGTTGCTGGAACGCGAGCACGTGCGGGAACGGCGACAGATCGAGCTTCACGAACGCGGCCCAGCTCGTCACGGTGAAGAGATAAGCATCGGCGACCGTGAAGCGATCGCCGACCAGATGCGGGCGCTCGGAGAGTCGTTGCTCGAGCACCGCGTAGCGCTTGTGCAGGTGCTCCAAGCGGTTCTTGCGGAGCTCGGGTGTGCACGCGGGATCGAAGAGCGGCGAGTAGGCTTTGTGCAGCTCGGAGTTGATGAAGCCGAGCATCTCCTGCAAGCGATAGCGCGCCATCGTGCCGGCCGGTGGCGCGAGCTCGGCTTCGGGTTTGCGGTCCGCGAGGAACTGCACGATCGCGGGGCCTTCGGTCAGCACCTCGCCGTCGTCGAGCTCGACCGCCGGCACGTAGCCCTTGGGATTGATCGCGAGATAGTCGCGCCCGCTCGCGGTGGTCTTGGCCTTGGTATCGACCTTCTCGAGCTCGATCTCGATTCCGCTTTCGCGCGCGACGATGTGCGGCGCGAGCGAGCACGCGCCGGGGGAGAAATACAGCTTCACGTTTTCTACTCCTCTTGGGTGAGCGCTGCCCATAGCTCGGCAGCGGTGCGATGACGAAGGTTGGGAGCGGCTTGGCTGCTCCACAACGAGATCACGTCGGTGCGATGCTGGGCGATCGCGGCGCGCTTGAGCACGCCGGTGAGCCAGCTCTGCACGGGGAAGGGGGCGAGCGCGCGATCGATGTGCGCGTCGGTCCAGCGATTGCGCAGCCCACGGGCGAGTCGCCCCGAGAAGGCGCGCGTCAGCACCGTCTGTTGCGTGCGCGCTTCGTCGAAGAGCAGCGCACGATGCTCCGGGCTCGCGCCCGACTCTGCGCACGCGAGGAAGGCGGTGCCGATCTGCACCGCATCGGCGCCGAGCGTGCGCGCGGCTGCGAGGCCGCGGCGATCGACGATGCCACCCGCGGCGATCACCGGCGCGCGCACGCGCGGTGCGACGAGCTGCGTGAGCACGAAGGTGCCGACCAGCGAGTCCTCTGCGCGCGCGAGGAACGACGGACGATGGCCGCCGGCTTCGCAGCCGGTCGCGACGATCAGATCGACGCCGGCTTCGTCGAGCGCACGCGCTTCCGCGATGTTGGTCGCCGCACCGGCAGTGACGATGCCGCGCGCGCGACAGGCCGCGAGGATCTTCGGGCTGGGGATCCCGAACACGAAGCTGAACACGGCAGGCTCGGCCGCGAGCACGGCGTCGACCTGCGCGTCGAACGACTCGTGGAAGCGCGCCGGCGGATCGGGCACGTCGAGCCCGAGCTCGGCGAGCCACGGCGCCAGCTCCTCGCGCAACGCGTCGAGCAGCGCGGGATCCGGCGTGCTGCCACCTTCGTCGGAGTTCGACACCCACAGGTTGAGCGCGAACGGGCGATCGGTGCGGGCCTTGATCTGCCGCGCGATGTCTTCGATCGCCGCCGGCGTGAACGTGTACGCGCCGAAGCTCCCGAGCCCGCCCAGCTCCGCGACCGTCGCCGCGAGCTCGACGGTCGAGAGCCCACCGCCGAACGGCCCCTGCACGATCGGCGCGCGCAAGCCCAGCCGCGTCATCACCTCGCTCGTCATGCCGCCAACCTAGCGCCGCAGTAACCGATGCGCACGTAGTAACTGGAGGTTACCGAGCGATCCTGATATCCCTTTGGTAACCGCGATAACCCGCGGGTAACCGGGATCGTCATGGCACTGCGCGTTCGCAAGTCGAAGGTCGTCGCTCCACCACCCGCGTGTCCGCTGATGACGTGCATGAAGCTGCTCGGCGGCGCATGGACGCCGAATCTCATCTGGTATCTGCGCGGTGGTCCGCGTCGCTTCGGCGAGCTGCGCACCGACATCCCGAAGATCTCCGCGAAGGTGTTGAGCTCGCGGCTGCGCGCGCTCACCGACAAGGGTGTGCTCGATCGCAAGGTCGTGCCCACCACGCCGCCGTCGGTCGAGTACTCGCTCACCCCGCTCGGCGAGCAGCTGCTGCCGGTGATCGATGCGATCGTCGAAGTGGGCGCGCGACTCAAGGAGAGCCACGCACCCGAGCGCGGCCCGACGCGTCGACGCGCGGCCTAGGACCCCAGGCCGGCGAGCTCGCGCAAGCGTCGTGCGAGCTCGGCGGTGCCGCTGATGCTCTTCGGGATCACCAGCACCGTGTCGTCGCCCGCGAGCGTGCCGAGCACACCTGCGACACCGGCGGCATCGAGCTCGAGCCCGACCGCCTGCGCACGACCGATGCGCGTGCGCACGACCACCATGCTCTCGTTGTGATCGACGCCCATCACCATCTCGGCCGGAAAGCCGCCCGAGGTGCGCGAGCGCAGGTGATAGACCTGCTCGCCGTCGTCGCGCTGCATGCGTTGCGCGCCCAGCAGCTTCAGATCGCGGCTCACCGTGCTCTGCGTCGCGCGATGGCCCCGCTCCGCGAGCATGCGACACAGCTCGCCCTGCGTGCTGGCCTGCCCCATCACGAGGAGCTTGCGCAGCGCAGCACGGCGAGCCTTCGCGGATTCCATCAGGGCAACGCCTGTCGAGTCACCAGCGTGCCGACGCCTTGATCGGTGAAGAGCTCGCCGACCACTGCATGCGGCATGCGGGCGTCGAGGATGTGCAAGGCCGGCACGCCGCGCGTGGCAGCGTGGCGCGCGAGCACCAGCAGATCGGGATCGCTCTCGTCGAAGCGACCGCGATCGAGGCCGGCGAGCAGCGTCTCGGGCGACAACCGCTGCACGAACCCGTGGCTGTCGCGCAGACCCTGCTCGGTGCCGAGCGCGACCAGCTTGTGGATGCCGATCTTCAGCGCGAGCTCGACGATCGCATCGGGTGCGGAGGCCTCGCGCACGAGCACGCAGAGGTGACCGCGATCGAGCAGCGTGCCGATCGACAACGGATCGGGAGCGACCATCGCCGCGAAGTGACCGCGTTGCCGCGTGTGCTCTTCGATGAGCGACGCGGCCTCGGCATCGGGCACGACGACGAGCGGCTTGAGCCCCGCGTCCAAGCACAGCTCCATGTCCTGCGCGACGCCGACGATGCTCTCGCCGCGCCCACGCGCCGCGGGCTGCAGGTACACCATCAGCTTGAGGCCCGCGAAGCGCCGCACGTACGCGAGCCCTTCGACCAGCAGCTGCTGCTTGAGCCGCGGCGAGTAGGCCGACAAGGTCAGGTTGCGCGAGATCCTCCCGCCCGGACCGACCTCGATGCCGGTGGCCTCGTCGGCGTTGATGCGCACGTAGTCGTAGGTGAGATCGCAGCCCCACGCGGTGTAGCTCGCGTTGCCGATGCCGAGCTCGACCGTCCAGCGCACCTCGGCCTCGCGCAGCCTTCGCTTGAGATCGGGCGGACGCACGTCGCCGCGCGGCGCAGCGCCGTCGTGCAACACGTGACCCTGGGCTGCGATGCGCAGCTTCTCGGGCTTCAGCTGGATGCCGTGCTCGAGCGCCGCCTGACCGACCGCCATCGCGACGCGGCCCCACTGCGCTTGCCCACAGAACACGCTGCACTTCACGAGGCTGCTCTTCGCGATCGTGCGAGCGACCGCGCGCGCGGACGCTTCGTCGGGCGCGCCGGTGACCTCGACCTCCAGCAGACGCGTCGCACCTTCACCATCGCGCGCGACCTGCTTCGCGAGCTCGCGCAGCACCTCGTGCAGTGCCTTCGCGAACGCGGCGACCTTCGCTTCCTGCTCGATCGCGACCCCGCTCGCACCGTTCGCGAGCACCAGCACCATGTCGTTCGTCGAGGTGTCGCCGTCGACGGTGATCGCGTTGAACGTGGTGTGGATCGACTCGCGCACGAGGCGTTGCAAGAGCGCCGGCGCGACCGCGGCATCGGTGCACACGAAGCCGAGCGTCGTGGCCATGTTGGGATGGATCATCCCCGAGCCCTTCGCGACCCCGAAGATGCGCACGGGCGTGCTCTCGCCGGGCAGCTGCAGCTCGATCTGCGCGAGCTTCGTGACGATGTCGGTGGTGAGGATCGCTTCCGCGAACGGACGCGGATCCCCGGACTGCCCCGCCACCAGCGGATCGAGCGAGTCGACCACGAGATCGACCGGCAACGGCGTGCCGATGACACCCGTCGACGCGGTGAGCACGTGCTCGGGCTTCGCACCGAGCAGCTTGGCGAGCTCGGCGGCCATGATCTCGTTGTTCTTCGCGCCGAGCGCTCCGGTCATCGCGTTCGCGTTGCCGCTGTTGACGATGACGGCGGACGCGTTCGCGTTCGGTACGAGCGTCGCGTTGCGCTCGCAGCAGGCCGCGCGCACCGGGTTCTGCGTGAACACGCCGGCGACGACCGCCGGCGGCGTCGAGAGCAAGAGCGCGAGATCGGTGCGACCGGGCTTGATGCCACAGCGCACCGCCGAGAAGCCGAAGCCCTTCGGCAGGGGATCGCTCGGCGTCCACTCGGTGCGCACGAGGTTCTCGCTCTGATCGGTGGTCGCGTCGTCCATGGGGTCTCGTCGAACTGTATGGGATCTCGATGGCGGAAGAACGGAGCTGGGTCACGCGAGCGCGCGCGTCATGCCCGGCACCCCGGCAGGTGCGATCGCGAGCGGTCGCGGCAAGCCGAGATCCGCGGGCAATCCGAGCCAGAGGTTGAGAGTGTGCAGCGCCTGGCTCGCCGCGCCACGCATGAGATTGTCGATCGCGGCGAACACGGGCACGAGCCCGCCGTGTGCGCGCGGTCCGACCGCGAGCACCGCTTGGTGCGTGCCGACGACGTGACGCACGCCGAGCCCGAGCCCGGGCTCGTCGATCACGCTCACCCACGGATGATTGGCGTACGCATCCACGAGCGTCGCGTGCAATCGCGCGGGCTCGTGCTCGGTGCGCACGAACGCGGTCACGAGCAAGCCACGCACGATCGGCAAGAGCTGCGTGACGAACGAGACCGCAGTGCCGAGGTAGTGCTCGATCTCCGCGATGTGCTTGTGCGTGCCGACCTTGTAGGGAAAGAAGTTGTCGTGCAGCTCGCTGAAGTGGAGATCCTCGCGCATCGGCTTGCCCGCGCCCGAGGTGCCGCTGCAACCGACGATCGCGATCGGGCCCTCGATCACCTTCGCGCGCTGCAGTGGCAGCGTCGCGAGCAACGTCGCGGTGGGGTAGCAGCCCGGGCTCGACACCACCTTCGCCGACGGCGGTGGAGCGCCGAACAGCTCCGGCAATCCATAGTGGATCGCCGCGTCGGTGCGATGCGCGCTGGAGAGATCCACCACGCGCACGTCGAGCGCCGCGGTCCACTCGCGCGCGGCCTCGTCGGGCAACGCGAGCACCGCCGCTTCGGTGTCGCGGACGATCGCTGCACCGGCATCGGCGGGCGCACGCGCGTCGACCACGATGGGCCTCATGCGGGGGTGATGCATGAGTAGCGCATGCATCACCTGGCCGGCGTAGCCGGAGGCACCGAGGAGCGCGATCGGGATCTTCGGCTCGGACATGGGGGTTCGCTGGGGATATCGCGATGTCGGGTGCCCCGCAAGCCGCGGCTGCGCATTGCTGCATCCGCGCATACGTCATGCATGCGCATGCGCGAGCATTTCGCGGTCGACCGCGCGTCGGCGCGCTTGACAGCCAAAGCGGGCAGTGTACCCTCCGCATCCCTCAACGACTGCTCGCGGGAGTAGCTCAGTTGGTAGAGCGCAACCTTGCCAAGGTTGAAGTCGCGGGTTCGAGTCCCGTCTCCCGCTCCCCTCGCTCGGTATGAAAGCGAGGGGGCTGGCCGCTGGCCGGCGATTGCGGCACGTTCATTCCTGATCCGATGCGAATGCGGCGAAGCCTGCGCCTCCTCTTCGCGTTCGCGCTGGTCGGGGCGTGCGTGAAGGACAACGACGTCGAGCCGACGCCCGGCATCCGCATCGACGCCGAGCGCTTCCGCGTCGATCGCAACGACGACGACTACACGAAGGGCGGCACGACGCCGCTCGTGACGATCGTCGTGTTCACCGACTTCGCGTGCCCACCGTGCGCACGCTCGTGGCAGGTGTTCGATCATCTCGTCGAGGACTACGGCGACGACCTGCAGATCGTCTTCCGCTCGTACACCGTGCCGGGCTTCGGTCGCGGTGAGCAGGCGGCGGAGGCAGCGTACGCCGCCGGTGCGCAGGGCAAGTTCTGGGAGATGCATGCGCGACTGTTCGCGCAGGGCGGCGACTTCGATCGCCCCACGTTGCGCGCCCACGCCGAGGAGCTCGGGCTCGACGTGCCGCGCTTCCTCGACGAGCTCGACACCGGCACGCATGCAGCACGGCGCGCCCGCGATCGGCGTGCTGCGACCGCGCTCGGCATCACCGGTCTGCCGGCGATGTTCATCAACGGGCTCTACGTCGCGGGCTTCGTCGACGAAGCCACGATGCACGGCATCATCGACGAAGAGATCAAGCGCGCGCGTGGCCTCATCGACGAAGGTGCGCAGCGGGCCGATCTCTACGCGACGATGATGGCCAACGCGGCGACCAAGCGCGTGGCCGAGCCCGCGGCCGATCAGCTGCGCAAAGAGCTGGCCGACAAGCAAGCCGCTGCGGCGCCGCCGAAGAAGATCGTCGAGCCGCGGGGCGACGCGCGCTACCGCATCGAGCCCGGCGCGAGCGGCCGCCGTGGGCCCGCAGATGCGCCCGTGGTGATCGTCGCGTTCGTCGACTTCGAGTGCCCGTTCTGCAAGAAGGCGTGGCAGGAAGAGCTCGCGCCGCTGCTCGAGCGCAACTCCGGCGACGTCGCGCTCGCGATCCGTCAGCTCCCGCTGCCGATCCACACCGCGGCGGTGGGCGCTGCGAAGGCGGCGATCGCCGCGGGCAAGCAGGGCAAGCTGTGGGAGTTCCACGATCGCCTGCTCGCACACGACGGCGCGCTCGGGCGCAGCAACTTCGTCGCGTGGGTGAAGGAGCTCGGCATGGACGAGCCCGAGTTCCTGCGCGTGCTCGACGACGCGGCCACGCGCGCGGAGGTCGATGCCGACGTGAAGCTGTCCGAGAAGGTCGGCGTGAACGGCACGCCCGGCTTCTTCGTCAACGGGCGCTACGTCGGTGGCTACCAGCCCGGTGTGCTCGACGGCGTCGTCACCGAAGAGCTCGCACGCGCGAACGAGATGATCGCCAAGGGCACGCCGCGCGGCGAAGTGTTCGCGAAGACGATGGCCGAAGCGATCCCCGAGTCGGAGTTCCCCAACCCGTGAACAAGCTGTTCGTCCTCGTGCTCGCGCTCGTGGCCTGTCGCGCCGACGTGAAAGGCGATCGCGAGTACGCGCCGTTGCCCGGGCCCACCGACGTCGACGGCAAGCTCGACGCGATGATCGACGGCGATCGCATCGCGGTGCCGCTGTTGCCCGGCGACGTGATCGAAGGCGCGGCCGAGCCGCTCGTCACCATCGTCGAGTACAGCGACTTCCAGTGCCCGTTCTGCGGCCAGTTCGCGCAGACGCTGCACGAGCTGGTCGCGACGTATCCCGAGGACGTGCGCGTGGTGTTCCGGCAGTTCC
>DASZPU010000622.1:0-5363 GCA_035550195.1 Nannocystaceae bacterium | reverse complement strand
TGAGACGCCCACGTGCATCGACCCCACGCGCGAGGAAGAGCAACGTCGCGCCGACCCACGCGACGAGTGCGAGCGCGGCGAGCACGGGCCCGATGCGCGAGGCCTCGGAGGTCGCACGCAGGCGTTCGTGCTGCCGCGCCTCGTCCTGCGCGACGACGCCGAGCACGTGCGATTGCGCGGCCATCAAACGCGCGATGCGGGCGTCGACGTCGGCGAGCACGTCGGCGTGGGGCACGTCGAGCGCGCGACTGCCCAGCAACGCGGAGCGGATCTCGCGATACGCCGCGAGCGCGCGCGCGTGTGCGACATCGGCGGGGTCCGCTTCCGCGCGCTCGCCGATCGCGAGCAGACGATCGATCGCGTGCTCGTCGTGCGACGACAGCGGCAGTCGCCAACGCAACGCGCGGCCGAGATGGATCACCTCGGCGTTTTCGTCGTCGGCGGCGGCGGCATCGTCGGCCGCGACGATCTCGCTGTGCGCCTGCACGGCGACTTGCACGACGATCGGCACGAGCAGCGTCGCCGCGATCGCGACGACCACGAGCACGCGCCGGCTCATGTGAAGTCCCGCCGCTGGAACAGCACGCACGCCAGCACCGCGCACATGCCTCCGTACGCGCCGGCGTAGAGCGCCGCCTCGGCCACGTAGCCCCAGCTCACGAACGACTCGTGCACCGACACCGGGGTGTCGCCCGACAGCATCGCGCCCGACACGTAGAACGCGTGGAAGTCGGGCAACACGATCGTGACGCCATCGAGCACCGTGCCGATCGGCGTGCCCGCGAGCTTGCCCTGCGCGAACGTGCGCAGCTCCGCGCTGTTGCGTCCGATGATCCACAGCGACGCGGTGAACATCGCGGACAGGTAGGGCGACGAGAACGACGAGAACAGCAGCGCGACCGCCGTGACGAGCCACAGCTCGAGCAGCACCAGGAGCTCGGCGCGCAAGAGCGCCACGTCGGCGCGGCCACCTTCGCTGGCGAGCACGAGCGCGAGCACGGCCGCCATGAGCGCGACCAGCACCGCGAGCGTGACCGCCAGCCCGAGCAGCTTGCCGAGCAGGAACTCGGCGCGGAACAGCGGCTTGGGGATCACGAAGAAGACGGTCTTCTTGTCGAGCTCCTTCGACAGCAGGTTCACGCCGAGGAACAGCGCGATCACCAGGCCGACGAGGCTGATGCCCGCGAGCCCGATGTCTTCGATGACGCGCACCTCTTCGTGCAGCGACAGCTCGCCGAGCACAATCGAGAAGCCCATCAAGCCCACCGCGAACAGCACGAGCACGTAGAGCACGCGGTTGCGCGTAGCCTCGCGAAAGGTGTTGAGCGCGATCGCCCAGGTGCGGCCGAGACTGCCCTTCATGCCGATGGCCTCTTCGCTTCGGCCACGAACAGCTCCTCGAGCCCTTGGCGGTGCGGCACGAGCGAGTGCACCTCGCCACCACCGCGGATCACTGCGGCCGCGAGCTCGTTCGCCGCGGCGAGATCGGGCACGTGCGACAGCCGCCCCTCGCTGTTGGTCGAGTGCGTGCCGGGCCCGGACTGCAGCTTCTCCGCGAGCTCGTCGGGCGCGGTCCACAGCACCTCGACGCGCTCGACGCCCGGCGACAGCAGCTGGCCGAGCGGGCCGGTGTCGCGCAGCTCACCGCCCACGACGATCGCGACGCGATCGCACAAGAGCGTCGCGTCCGACAGGATGTGCGTCGAGAAGAACACCGTCGTGCCGCGCTCGCGCAGACGCAGCATGAGATCGCGGACTTCCTTGCGCCCGATCGGATCGAGCCCGCTCATCGGCTCGTCGAGCACGACCAGCTCGGGCTCGCCGATCAACGCCTGCGCGAGCCCGGCGCGCTGCAACATGCCCTTGCTGTACGAGCGCAACGGTCGACGCGCGGCGTCGGCGAGCCCGACTTCTTCGATGAGCGCATCGGCGCGACGACGACGCGTGCTGCGATCGAGCCCGTGCAGTCGCCCGACCATGTCGAGCAGCTCGCGCAGATTCAGGTAGTCGTAGAAGTAGGGATTCTCCGGGAGGTAACCGACGCGTTCCTTCGCGCGACGATCGCCCACCTCAGCACCGAACACCTTCGCGGTGCCGCCGCTCGGGAAGATGAGCCCCATCAGGATCTTGATCGTCGTGGTCTTGCCCGCGCCGTTCGGACCCAGGAAGCCGAAGATCTCGCCCTTTTCCACCGCGAACGAGACGCCGCGCAGCGCCTCGGTGCGACGACGCAACAGGCCCCGCACGAAGGTCTTGCGCAGCGAGTCGACCTCGAGCACGGCCATGGTCGGGCCGCAGCATACCGGTGACGGCGCCGCCGCCCAACCATCTGCTACGCTGGCTGCCGCATGACGATCCGTCGTCGCACGCTGTGTCGCGCCGTGCTCGCCGGGCTGGCGGCCGGCGTGTCCACGCGCGCACGCGCCGAGGCGCCGCCGCCCCACGGGGTACCGCCGCGATGGATGCGATCGGACGGCGAGGAAGCGATCACGATCGATCTCCCGCAGCTGCGCTACGACGGCCACTGGGATCCGCGGCCCGGTGCGATGCGCGTGCTCGCCCGCGAGCTGCGACTGCGCACACGGCTCGAGCCGGTGGCCGAGCCCACCACCGTGCAGCCGCAATCGCCCGCGCTCTTCGAGACCCCCTTCCTTTATGTGGCGGGTGACGAGGCGCTGCCGAGCTTCTCGCGGTCGGCCGAAGCCAACCTGCGCCAGTTCCTCGACCTCGGCGGGCTCGTGCTCTTCGACGCGGCCGACGGCGGCACCGACAGCGCGTTCACGCACTCCGTCGAGGCGTTGCTCGAGCGCGTGTCGCCGAGCAGCGAGCTCACGCCCATCGCCCGCGATCACGTCCTGTTCCGCAGCTTCTATCTGGTGGAGACGCCGGTGGGTCGCACCGCCGCGTTCGATCACCTGCTCGGCATCCAAGAAGAAGGGCGCATCAAGGCGCTCTTGATGCGCAACGATCTCGGCGGCGCGTTGGCGGAGCTGCCCGACGGACGCATGGCGCATCCGTGCACGCCGGGCGGAGCCGAGCAACGGCAGTGGGCGATCCGTTTCGCGACCAACGTGCTTCTGTACGCGACCTGCACCGACTACAAGGCCGATCGCGCGCACGTCGAGACGCTGCTGCGCGCACGCAGGTGGCGATGACCGAGCGGTGGAGCCTCGCGCCCGGCTACCTGCCGGACACGATCGTGATCGTGATCGTCGTGCTGTGTGCCGCGGTCGCGCTGGTCGAGGCCTTCATCGCGTTCGGTCGCCGCAGCCGCAAGATGACCCGCGGCACCGCGCTCGGCGTCCTCGCACTGCGGCTGGTCGCCATCGCGGCACTCTTCGCGATCGCCTTCGAGCTCACGCTGCGCTTCGATCACGTCGCACCCAGCACCCAGCGCGTCGTGGTGCTGGTCGATCGCTCGGCGTCGATCGCAGTGCCCGATGCGCAAGAGGCCGGCGACACCGCGGAGACCCGGCAGTCGCGCGTCGAAGCGGTGTGGGAGCGCTCCGCCGGCGCGCGCACGCAGTGGCGCGAAGAAGGTCTGCAGCTCGACGTGCGCGGCTTCTCGATCGACACCGTCGCGGAGAGCGGCGAGCTGGCCGAAACGCTCGCGACCACGCCGATCGGTGCCGCATCGGATCTCGCGGGTGCGCTCGCGGGCGTCGGCGACGACACCTCGCATCCCGGCGAGCGGCTCGCGGGCGTCGTCGTGATCTCCGACGGCCTCGTGGGCAGCGGCGACGACGAGGCCACCAGCGCACAGCTGCGCGAGGTGGCGGCGAAGCTCGGCGTGCCGATCACCACCGTCAGCGTCAGCGCGCCCGCGCTGCGCGACGTGTCGGTCGCCGACGTGCGCGCGGGCGAGTTCGCGTTCGTCGAGAACGTCACCGAGCTCGAAGCCACCATCGTCGCGCACGGGCTCCGCGGCGAGTCGGCCCAGGTGCAGCTCCTGCGCAACGGCGAGGTGGTCGGCGAGCGTCAGCTCCGCTTGGTGGCCGATGGCGTGCCGCAGCGCGTCGAGTTCGAGGTGGCGCCCGATCGCGTGGGCCAGTTCGTCTACGAGATCGCAGTGCCCGAGCTCGCACGCGAAGCCACCGCGGCGAACAACCGCCGCGCGTTCGTGGTGAAGGTGCTGCGCGACAAGGTCCGCGTGCTGCACGTCGCGGGTCGCCCCGACTGGGATGTCCGCGCGCTGCGAACGCTCCTGCGTCGCGACCCCAACGTCGAGCTGCTCAGCTACTACATCCTCCGGGACTTCGACGACATCGCGCGCGAAGACACCGACGCGCTCTCGCTGATCCCCTTCCCCACCGAAGAGCTGTTCGAGCAGGAGCTGGGCTCGTTCGACGTCGTGGTGCTGCACAACTTCGACGCGGTGCCGCACCAGGTCGGGCAGTACGTCGACAACATCGCGCAGTTCGTCGCCGACGGCGGCGCGCTCGTGCTGATCGGTGGCGACCTCGGATTCTCCGATGGTGGTTACGCGACGCCCACGATGAGCGCACAGCTGCCGATCGATCTGCGCCGCCCCGCGTCGCTCGTGCGCGAGCCGGTGCGACCGAAGCTCACCGAGGCGGGCCGTCGCCATCCCATCACCGGATGGCTGCTCGCCGGCGACGGACGCGGATGGGACGCGCTGCCCGAGCTGCAGGGCTGGAACCCGGTGTCGCTGCGCGAAGACGATGCGATCGGTTCCACGACTCTGCTCGCGCATCCGAGCCAGGTCGATTCGCGCGGGCAGCCGCGACCGCTGCTCGCGGTCGCCGAGCCGGGCAAAGGGCGCGTCGTCGTGCTCGCGACCGGCTCGACCTGGCGCCTGGGCTTCGCACCGGAGCTCGCGCTCGTCGACGGCGCGCGGCCGTACGATCTGCTGTGGCTCGGCGTCGTGCGCTGGTTGTTGCGTGACGACAGCTCGGGGCGATTGCAGCTCGAGACCGACAAGCCGCGCTACCGCGTCGGTGAGCCGGTCGAGCTGCGCGCGCGCACGCTCTCCGGTGCGTACGCGCCCGAGCCCGCGATCCCGCTGCACTGGCGCATCGATGCGATGCGGCCCGACGACGACGCGAGCGAACGCAGCGTGCTGCGACAAGGCGACTGGGTGACCGACGAGCTCGGTCGTGCGCGCACGACCCAGACGGATCTCCCGGTCGGCGCGTACGCGGCCGTCGCAGAGCGCACCGCGGAGGGCGAAGGTCAGACGACCACGTCGGTCGTCGAGCGCGTGTTCATCGTCGAGCCACCGGGGCGCGAGCTCGCGCGCATCGATGCCGATCCCGGAATCGCGCGATTGCGTGCGCTCGCGGACGCGACCGGTGGTGCATTCGTCGATGCGACCGCCGGCGACGCGTTGCCGATCGATCTCC
>DASZPU010000621.1:0-18026 GCA_035550195.1 Nannocystaceae bacterium | reverse complement strand
CGCATGCACCACGGTCGGCCATCGACGATCGCATCGCACAGCGCCCAGTCGGCCCGCGTCGCGTGCCACACCTCGAGCTCGGCATCTTCACCGCGCAACGAGCCGACCTCGCGCTCCCAGATCGCGAGCAACGGTTCCATGCGCTGCGCACCAGCCTCGCCACCGAAGAGCACCGCGCTCCACCGATCGAGCGCGTCTTCCAACGCGCGATCGATCATCAGCGCGGGGTGCTGGTCGCGTGCGCGCGCACGGCCTGCGCGAACGTGTCGAACAGCCGCGTCGAGTCGTGCGGACCCGGCGACGCCTCGGGGTGGTACTGCACGCCGAACAGCGGCCGCGTGTGCAGCCGCAATCCCGCGACGGTGTCGTCGAACAAGTTCACGTGGGTCACGCTCGCGCCGCCTTGGTGCTCGAGCGATGCAGCGTCCACTGCGAAGCCGTGGTTCTGCGACGTGATCTGCACCGCCGCTCCGGCGCCGCGCTCGTCGTCGCGCACGGGATGGTTGCCGCCGTGGTGCCCGAACTTCAGCTTGTAGGTGCGCCCGCCGAGCGCGAGCGACAACAGCTGATGCCCGAGGCAGATGCCGAACACCGGCAGCTGCGGCGCGCGATCGCAGAGCTCGCGGATCGCCGCGACGACGTCGGGCAACGCCGCGGGGTCGCCGGGGCCGTTCGACAACAGCACGCCGTCGGGGCGCAGCTCGAGCACGTCGTTCGCGCTCGCATGCGACGGCACCACCGTGACCCTCATGCCGCGCGCCCGCAGGTGACGCAGGATGTTGAGCTTCACGCCGTAGTCGACGACGACCACGTGCACGTCGCACTGCGGCGCGTCGTCGTGCCACGTCGGCGTGTCCCAGGCGTAGCGCTCCGCGGTGCTCACCTCGTGCGCGAGCCCGCGACCGTTCATGGACGGCGCCTTGCGTGCGCGCTCGACCAACGTCGCGATGTCGGTGCCGTCGGTGGACAGCGCGCCCATCACCGCACCGAGCTTGCGCAGGTGTCTCGTCAGCGCGCGCGTGTCGACCTCGGACAAGCCGGGTCGTCCGCGCGCGAGCAACAGATCCGACAGCGTGCTCTTCGCGCGCCAGCTCGACACCGTCGGCGACAGCGATCGGATCACCAGCGCCTCGGCGCCGTGCACGAGCGACTCGAGATCCTCCTCGTTGCACCCGACGTTGCCGACCTCGGCGACGGTGAGGCAGACGATCTGCCCGGTGTACGACGGGTCCGTGAAAATCTCCTGGTACCCGGCCATGGCGGTGTTGAAGACCACCTCGCCGACCACCGTGGCGCGCGCGCCGAAGGCCTGCCCGCGGAAGACGCGGCCGTCGGCCAGCGCCAACACGCCTTCACCCGAATGCGGATCGCTGCTGCTCACCGTCGCCCCTTTTCTCCTTCGCCCCACGCGCCGTCAAGGCCGGCCGCGATCCTGATAGATTGTCAGCGTCCATGGGCCCCACCGCCTGCGTGCTGCTGATCGGCGACGAGCTGTTGACCGGGAAGGTCCGCGACGAAAACGGACACTTTCTCGCGAAGCTGCTGCGCCGCCGCGGCATCCGCCTCGTCGAGATCTGCACCGTCGGCGACGACCCCGACGAGATCGGCGCCGCGCTCACGCGACTGTGCGCACGCGCGCCGATCCTCTTCACGTCGGGCGGCGTCGGTCCCACCCACGACGATCGCACGCTCTTCGCGATCGCGCGCACCACCGGTCGCGCGCTCGAGCGCAACGCCGAGATGGAAGCGCAGCTGCGCCACTACTACGGCGAGCGCATCAACGACGCCGCGCTGCGCATGGCCGATCTCCCCGCGGGCACGCTGTTGCGCGCGATGCCGGGCTGGCCGGTGCTGCGTCTCGATCTCGAGCTCGCACGCGTCTACATCCTGCCCGGCGTGCCGAGCCTCTTGCGCGCGAAGCTCGAGCACCTCGAAGCGATCGAAGGCGAGCTGCCGATCGCAGCGGGTTGGCACCTCGCGACGCTGCACACCAGCCTCGACGAGAGCAAGCTGGCGCCGATGCTCGACGCCGTGGTCGCCGAGTTCGAAGGGATCGACATCGGCAGCTATCCGCGGTGGAGCCGCACCGAGGACGGTCGCGTGCGCGTGCACGTCCGCGTGACGTTCGAGGGCCCGAGCCCGCAGGCCGACCGGGTCGAGGCCGCACGCGACCGACTGCGCTCTGCCCTCGCCCCCGAGCTGTTGCTGGAGCCCGCCCCCGCGGTCTGACCCGACAGCTCCCCCTTGCGCGGAAGGGCCGTTCGATGGACAAACCGGCGGCAAGTGATAGCTTTACCGCCCATGCGCGCCCCCCGGTGCTCGCTACTCGTCGTGCTGCTGACGCTGGCTGCCGGCGGCTGCAAATCCACCAAGCACGATGATGCGAAGTGGCTCGCGCCGCCCAAGAGCTACGATCCGCTCGCCGGCGATCTCACCTTCAACACGAAGAACCTCGACGCGTTCAACACGATGTCGGCGGACGAGCGCACCGCGTTCCTCGAGAAGCTGAAGGGCAGCAAGGGTACGTTCAAGGGGCAAGGGTTCTACCAGCGCTCCGAAGAGCTCACCGACAAGATCGACGATCGCGTCCACGGCAAGTACGACGTGTGGATCACCGTCGACAAGCCGGTCTATCTCGAGATCACGGTGGAGTACCACGTGTTCTTCGACGAGCCGCAGTTGGTCGGGCTCGCCGGCAACACGCCGATCGAGTTCACCGGCACGTACATCGACATGGTCTTCGAAGACCAAGCCAAGCCGCGCCGGATGGACATCAAGGTCAAGGGCGACTCCATCAACGTGATGAAGTGAAGGACCGGTCTTGTTCCCGAACATGTCCGGTTTGACGTTGGGCCTCGCCACGATGGGCTCGCCCCTGCTCTGGGGCGGCTTCCTGGTCGGCGTGCTGCTGATGCTCGCGATCGATCTCGGGGTCTTCAATCGCAAGACCCACACGGTGAGCACCAGCGAGGCGCTCACGTGGTCGCTGGTGTGGGTCGCGCTGTCGCTGTGCTTCAACGCGTTCGTCTACTTCAAGTTCGGCACCAAGCCCGCGCTCGAGTTCCTCTCGGCGTACGTGCTCGAGAAGTCGTTGTCGGTCGACAACCTCTTCGTCTTCATCGTCATCTTCAAGTACATGGACGTGCGTCCGCAGGTGATGCACCGCGTCTTGTTCGCGGGCATCGTCGGCGCGCTGGTCCTGCGCGGCCTGTTCATCCTGGTCGGGCTCGAGCTCATCGAGCTGTTCAGCTGGACGCTCTACCTCTTCGGCGGCTTCCTCGTGCTCACCGGCGTGCGGCTCTTGTTCGCCAGCGAAGAGCAGGTCGATCCCAGCGGCAACCTCGCCTATCGCATCGCACGCAAGTTCCTGCCCATCACGCGGCGCTACGTCGGCGCGAAGTTCTTCGTGCGCCAAGACGGGCAGCTCAACGTCACGCCGCTGTTCATCGTGCTGCTGATGATCGAGACCAGCGACGTCGTGTTCGCGCTCGACTCGATCCCCGCCGTGTTCGGCGTGAGCCGCGACCCGTTCATCGTGTTCACCAGCAACGTGTGCGCGGTGCTCGGCCTGCGCGCGATGTTCTTCCTGCTGCAGAACTTCCTCGACAAGTTCGCCTACCTCAAATACGGCCTCGGCCTCGTGCTCGCCTTCATCGGCTTGAAGATGATCGTGTCCGAGGGGCTGTTCGGGCTCATCGAGCCGATCCACGTGCCCACCGGGCTGTCGCTCGGCGTCGTGTTCGGGCTCATCGGTGCGTCGGTGCTGGTCAGCCTCGTCATGCCGCCCAAGCCCGAGCGCGACGAAGTGCTCGAGCACACCGAGGCGGCCTCGCTCATCGCCGACATCGATCCCCACGCTTCGGTCACGCAGTCGGTCGACGGCAGCTTCATGCGCCACAGCCCCGCCGACGACTCGCAGGTCAGCGTCGTCCCGATCGAGCGCGCGGACGAGAAGCCGAGCTCGTAGCTCAACTCGAGCCCGACGTGGCTTGGCCACGGCGGACAGCGAGCACGACTGCTCGCGCCAGGAAGAGCGCCGGAGGGCGCGACCAGAACTAACGTCTCGACCACTGGCGTGCGGCGGCCAGGGTGTCGAGGTGGGCTGCGAGCGCGTGGTAGCGGCCGCGTAGCAGCGCCGGATCGGCGATCGCGTGGGTGCGCGCGAGCCAGGTCGCGGCCTCGTCGTGGCGACCGGCGGCATCGTAGGCCCACGCCATCAAGGCGCTGGTCGGGCCCGCGGCATCGTGCGCGCGCACGGGCGCGGCCCAGCGATCGAGCTGGTCGCGCACCGGTGCGACGTCACCCTTCGCGAACGCGGTGAGCAGCTCGATGTGGATCCGCCAGCCGATCTGATCCTCGCTGCGCGACGGCGGCAGCGATTGCATGCGCGCCGTGGCCTCGTCGCCGCGTCCGAGCAGCGCGAGCAACAGCACCTCGCTGGCCCCGAGCTCGACCACGCGATCGGGATCCGACTCGCTGCCCGACTCGTGCGCCGCCGCCTCGCGGATCCAACCGAGCGCGCGCTCGAGCTGCCCTTGGCGCCACGCGAGCGCCGCGAGCACGACGCGCGCACGCTGGCGACGCGGGCCTGCGGCCTCGGGCGGCGCAGCGATCGCGAGCAGCCGTCGCTCGGCCTCGTCGACCCGATTGCGGCGCAGCAGATCGAGCGCGTGCGCGAGCCGCATGTCGTCGCGCAGCGACCACTGCAGCGCGAAGGTCACGACGCCGGCGATCACGGCGCTGATCGGATGCACTGTGACGATCGCCGCGACGGTCGCGAGCACGCCGAGCACGAGCAACGGCAGCGCGACGAAGCGCCTCACCACGCGCACGAAGCCGACCGCGCGCGTGAGCTCGGCGGGATCGAACGCGGGTAGATGGCGAAGACGCTCGTCGTCCTCGAACACGCGCAGCAAGGCGGCGCGCTCGTGGTCGACCGCCACTGCGGTCATGATTCTGGATCGCCGCCGCGCGGGCGCAGATCGAGCTTGAGCCCGCCCTTGCCGGGATCCTTCGGAGCCGGGCGCGGCGTCGCGGGATCGGTGGGCAGCGTATCGACGCGCGTGTCCGCGGGCGGCTTGGGCTCGTCCTCGGGCGGACGGCGCGGCAGCTCGTCGATGTCCGGATCGACGCGATCCGCGGGCTCCTCCGCCGTGTTCGACGTGCCGGTGTCGTCACCGCTTTGCAGCTGCGCCTGCTTCTCGGCCATGCGCGCGCGCTCTTCGGCTTCGATGAGCGCGAGCCAGTCCTCGCCGTCGACCGCGATGCCGCCGTCGTCGCCGACCTTCACGTCCACGCCCGCGAGCAACGGCCGCACGAACGCTTCGGGCTGCCGCTCGAGTCGCATGTCGCGGAACGCCCGCGCCAGACACGTGCGCACCTCTTCGGCGAGCGCATCGGCATCGATGCGATTCATCATCGTGTTGCCGTCGCGATCGACGAGGTTGAGGCCTTCGATGTGATACGCGCCGGTGGGCGTGCGCCCTTGCAAGCACGGCTTCGCGCGCACGGCCGCGGAAATCTGCTCGCGCCGCAATCGCTCGCGATACGCGTCGGTGTGCACGTCGGACTGGATGCCGAGGCTCACCCAATAGACGATGTCGACGTAGTGGTTCACGCCGCTTTGGTTCTCGGGGAACTGCTGGCCGGTGATCGCCTTCTCGATGCACGGCGCCATGCGCTCGTCCTTGAAGCCGGTCTCGAGCACCTCGGTGCGCAGCACCTCGCCCGACGGCGCGATGCGAGCGCGGATCTTGATCTGGCCCTCGGGCACACCGGTGAAGCCCGCGTCGGTCTTCGGTGCGGGCTCCATCGTCTCGATCGCGCGGCGCAGGAAACACTCGGCCGCGGGTGCGCGCAGATCCTGGGCGATCTCGTTGAGGCGCGGCAGCTCGTACACGCGCTCCGCCTTCGACGACGGCAGCAAGATGACGCCTTCGTTCGACGAGCGGATCGCTTTTTGGATGTAGCGATCGCGCCCGAGGACCGACATCGGGTTGACCGTGTCCTCGTCCTTGCGGCTGCCGCACGCGGCGCTCGCGAGCGCCGCGAGCACGAGCAGGTGGCGAACGGCCCGAGGCATGGCCCAACGGTTCTAGCAAATGTGTGCGCGCATGGCTGCCCGGGCGGGACGGCTCGCGCCGCTTGCAGAGCCGGCGGCGGTTGCTCCATAGTGCGGCCGGCTGCGCCGACGGGCGTCAGCGCGATCGGACCCAATGACCGAAGCACTCGCGCACACGCCGTTGCACGCGGCCCACATCGAGCTCGGCGGCAAGATGGTCGCGTTCGCGGGTTGGCACATGCCGATCCAGTACACGGCCGGCATCCTCGCCGAGCACCGCGCCGTGCGCGAGCACGCCGGCATCTTCGACGTCTCGCACATGGGCGAGATCGATTTCCGCGGTCCCGGTGCGATCGCGTGCGTGCAGAAGCTCGTCACCAACGACATCTCCAAGCTCGTCGACGGCCGCGCGGCGTACACGGTCACCTGCAACGAGCGCGGTGGCATCGTCGACGACTGCATCGTGTATCGCCTCGGGCCCGAGCACCTGCGCATCGTCGTCAACGCGGCGAACATCGCGAAGGACTTCGCCCACTTTCGCAAGCACGGTGAAGGTCAGGGCTGCAGCATCGACGACGTGTCGAACGAGTTCGGCTTGCTCGCGGTGCAAGGCCCCGACGCGCCGAGCATCGTCGCGTCGCTCGGCGGCGCGAGCCTGCGCGACGTCGCCACGTTCGGCTTCGTGTCCGCGAAGATCGCCGGCGTCGACATCGTCGCTGCGCGCACCGGCTACACCGGCGAGGACGGCTTCGAGATCTTCGTGCCCGCCGACAAGACGCGCGCGGTGTGGGACGCGTTCATCGCCGCGAAGGTGCTGCCGATCGGGCTCGGCGCGCGCGACACGTTGCGCCTCGAAGCGCGACTGTGCCTCTACGGCAACGACATCGACGACGACACCGATCCGATCTCCGCCGGGCTCGGCTGGGTCGTGAAGCTCGACAAGGGCATCGCGTGCGTCGGCCACGATCCGCTGCTCGCCGTGAAGAAGAACGGCCCCGCGTCGAAGCTCATCGGCTTCCGCGTCGTCGATCGCGGCATCGTGCGCGACGGCGCCGAGATCCTCGACGCCAACGATGCCGTGGTCGGGCGCGTCACCTCGGGCGGCGTCGCACCGACGGTCGGCGGCTCGGTCGGCATGGGCTGGGTGCCCACCGCGATGGCGGTGCCCGAGACGCCGCTGCGTCTGCGCCAACGCGACAAGATCTTCGAGGCCCGTCAGGTCAAGGGTCCGTTCTACCGCCGCTCCAACTGAGCCCGCGTCACCTTCGAGGGAAGCTACGATGAGCACCGACGTTCCAGCCGATCTGCGCTACACCAAGGACCACGAGTGGGCGCGCCGTGACGGCGACCTCGTGGTCGTCGGCATCACCGCGCACGCCGTCGAGCAGCTCGGCGACATCACACTCGTCACGCTGCCGAAAGCCGGCACGAAGGTGAACGCGGGCGAGCGCTTCGGCGACGTCGACTCGGTGAAGGCCGTGTCCGAGCTGTTCGCGCCGCTCGCCGGCGAGGTGGTGGAGAGCAACCCCGAGCTCGACGCCGCACCCGAGCGCGTCAACGAAGATCCCTACGGAGCGGGCTGGATGATCAAGATCCGCCCCGCGGACGCGAAGGCGTACGACGCCTTGTTGAGCCCGGCGGACTACACCAAAGAGCTGGGCTAGAGCGCTCGCACGCGCGGTGCTACCGTGCCGGCGCGATGAAGCGGGCGTTGCCCTTCGCGGTGCTGGCGGCGCTTTTGCCGACGCACGCGTTCGCCGAGCCGAAGCACACGCCGGCCGACGAGCTCGGCACGCCGTTGCCACCCGGTGGCCGCGTCGCTCCGGCCCCGCCGCTGCTGCATCAACGCGACGTGAAGCCGGGCTTGTTGCCGGCGGCGCAGCGCGACACCGTCTCCGATCTCGGGCTCGTCGCGCTCGACGACGGCAGCTTCGCGTTCGCGGATCCCGGTGCGCGCTTCACTGCGCTCGTGCGCCTCGACGGCAGCGTGCTCTTCGCCGATCGCTGGCGCGCGTGGAGCACGAAGAACAAGCAGCGCGGACGCGGGAGCTCGCTGCCGCCCGAAGGTGCGCGCGCGCTCAATCCGTTCGTCGGCGTGCGACTGTCGGGCCCGCTCGAGTGGTCGCTGCGGGCCACGCGGGTCGATCCGTACGCGACCGCGAAGACCGGCTTCCTCGTGCGCACCGAAGCGTTTCGCCGCGGGCTCGCGGTCGGCTTCGCGAAGCACCGCATCGAGGTCGAGCTGCGCGCCCTGCCCCGTCAGCTGCTCGAGCTCTGGCGGGACGGCAAGCGCACCACGGAGAAGAAGCGCGCGCTGCTCTTCCAGCGCTGGGACGACTGCGCGGACGTCCCCGACGAAGACGACGAGCCGGCGGTCGCGGGCGCGGCCGGTGAGATCGAAGCTGCGCGCGTCGCCGCGGCTGCACGCGCGCGCGACATGATCGAGTCGTTCGTGCGCCGTCATGCGCCCGCGGGCTCGCGCAACGCCTACGCGAAGGACGAGCTCCGCCGCCTCAACGCCAAGCGCAAGAGCGACGACGCTTTCGCGCCCTACGGAGAGAAATGAACACCCAGCCCATCTCCATCGCGGTCACTCCGAGCGTCGATCCCGGGCTCGCGCGCTGGCGCGAGCAGTATCCGATCCTCGCGAAAACCGTCTACCTGAACAGCAACAGCATGGGCGCGATGCACCAGAGTGCTCCCGCCGCGCTGGCCGAGTACGCCGCGACGTGGGCGAGCGACGGCGTCGAAGCCTGGGACTCGTGGACGAAGGTCGTCGAAGCGACGGCCGACAGCGCCGCGCGCCTCTTCGGTGGTGGTCCCGGTGAGACCGCGCTCAACCAGAACGTGGCGTACTTCGAAGCTGCGATCGCGGGCTGCATCGACTGGAAGAGCGGCCGCAACAAAGTGGTGATGGAGGCGCTGCAGTTCCCCAACGTGATCTACGTGTGGGAACGGTTCCGCGAGCTCGGTGCGGAGCTCGTGCTCGTCCCCTCCGAGGACGGCATGACGGTGCCGCTCGAGCGCATGCTCGAAGCGATCGACGAGCGCACCGCGATCGTGCCCTGCTCGCACGCGATCTACGTCTCGGGTGCGCTGCAGGACATCGGCGCGATCGCAGCGCGTGCACGCGAGGTCGGTGCGCTCACGATGGTCGACGTGTACCAGACGCTGGGCGCGGTGCCGATCGACGTGCAGAAGTGGGGCATCGACATGCTGGTCGGCGGCAGCCACAAGTGGCTGTGCGGCGGCCCCGGCACCGCGTTCTTGTGGGTGCGCCCCGAGCTGCGCAAGCAGCTGCGCCCGCGCAACACCGGGTGGTTCGCGCACGCGGAGCCGTTCGCGTTCGAGCCCGCACCGATCCGCTACGCGCAGGACATGTGGCGTTTGATGTCGGGCACACCTTCGATCCCCGCGTACTGCGTCGCGCGTCGCGCCTACGAGCCGCTGCACGAGATCGGCATCGAGCGCGTGCGTGCCCACAACCTCGCGCTTTGTCAGGCTGTGATCGAGCGCGCACTCGAAGCCGGGCTCACGATCCACTCGCCCATCGAGCACGGTCGCCGCACCGGCTTCGTCGCGGTCGACTTCCCCGGCAGCGAAGCGGTGTCGAAGCAGCTCGTCGCGGAGCACTACAAGCACGACTGGCGCCCCAACTGTGGGCTCCGCATCGGCCCGCACTTCTACAACACCGAAGACGAGGTGCATCGCATGATGGACCGCGTCGTTCAGCTCGCACGCCGGTGATGGTCGTCACAACCCGCGGCGCATTTGCGGACATACTGGGAGCCATGACCCTACGCGCCACTTGGATTGTGATGACGATGACGGCCGCCGCGTGCACGGCGAGCGGTGACGACGACGCGACGAACGTCGGTGAGACCGCAGGCAGCACCGCACACGGCAGCGAAGCCAGCACGACCGCAGCCGAGAGCGCGAGCACCTCGCCCGCGGACACCTCCGGCAGCGAGTCGGGTGGCATGCCCGACGGCACCGACGCGATGGAATTCTTCGCGCACATCCCGGGGCTGTGGGCCGGGCCGCTCGACTCGACGACCTCCGTCGGCGACTTCCCGACGATGAACATGGACGTGCGCGCCGCCGACGGGCACACGCTCTTTTGTCGCACCGACATCGACGGCGGCAACAACCTGCGCTTCGCGTTCGCGATCGAAGATCACGACGGCCCCACGCTCGTGTTCCGCAACGGCGGCTACTTCCTCGGCATCCTCCGCGACT
Source organism: Nannocystaceae bacterium (assembly GCA_035550195.1). Classification (GTDB taxonomy): domain Bacteria; phylum Myxococcota_A; class Polyangia; order Nannocystales; family Nannocystaceae; genus Xiheibacterium. The sequence continues at coordinate 7,726 of DASZPU010000621.1, read as the reverse complement.
CTCGCACGGTGCTCGCCGAGGCCGACCTCGCCGCCGAGCGCTGGCGCTTCTGCTCGCTCGAGATGGGCTGCGACTACATCTCCGCGGTGTTCGACTTCGAAGGCGAAGACCATCTCGACATGCACGTCGACGTGCGCGGCATGACCCACTTCGACTGGCCCGCGACGCGCGAAGAGCTGCGCGAGATCGACGGCCCCTTCCCCGCCGACGACGTGCCGCTGCCCGGCAACCAGGACTTCCCGCCGATGCCGAGCTTGAACGCGTCGCTCACGTGGAGCACGCCGCTCGAAACCGACACCGACGCGTGGATCATCCTGTCCACCGGCAACTGCCCGAGCTGCACGCCGAGCCGCTTCATCCACGGCACCGCGACCGCGGGCTCGACCTCGCTCGACCTCGTGCTCGACCAGATCCACCCGGGCGAATACAAGGCCAACGCGATCCTGGATCGCAACAACAACCTCGCCGGCACGTTTTTCCCCGACACCGGCGACACGGTCAGCATCCCGAACATGGCGCTGACCATCGACGCCACCGGCACCACCGAGATCGCGGTGCCGCTGCTCGTCGACCTGTGATCAATCCACGCGCGCTTCGGCGCTGAAGTAGTACGGTGCGCCGGCGTTGAGCTCGAGCGGCGCGGGCTCGAGCGCGTCGACGCGCGCGAGGTGGCCGTTGGCGTCGAGCACGAAGAGCCCGCGCGGCTCCTGATCGTTGTCGCCCGACGCGAAGCTGTAGAGCAGCGCGTTGCCGCCGTCGTCGATCGCGAGCCCGCGCATCGCGATGCCGTCGAAGTGCTCCAACCCGAACGACGAGATGCGCACCACCGTGCGCGGCGCCTTGTCGTCGCGCTCGACGACGCCACCGGTCGAACGCTCGCACACCGCGAGCACCCACTCGCCGCTCGGGCTCACGACCGTGGCATCGACCGTCTCGCAGCTCATCTGCTCCGCGCTGTGGATGCGGATGCCGACCTCGTCCGCGCGGATCACCTGCAGGTTGTTCGCGACCAACAGCGCCGCATCGCCGCGCTGCGCGACGTGGAGCGTCATCGGCTCGCTGCCGAGCTTCGGCACGGACTGCCACGTGCCCGCGTCGAGATCGGCGCGATAGATCCGGACTTGATCCTCGAGCAGCACGACGGAGTCGGACAGCGCTGCCAGCAGCTCGGGCGCCCCGTTGCGCGGGACGCCGCGGGTCTGCGGATCGCCGTCGACGTCGAAGTCGTCGCAATCGGGCGGCAGCCCGATCGCAGTGACGGGCACCGCGTCGGCCCAGCGATACCGCAGCACCCGACAACCGGGCCGCGGCGGACACACGACGCAGCTCGGATCATCCGGCGGACACGACGGCAGCGGGTGATCGCACGACGCGTCGAGCCGCATCATGATCAGCGAGTCGCCGCTCGGGCTCACGCACGCCGCATCGGTACACCTGGCGGCGATCAGATCGCCCGAGCCACCGAGCGGTGGCTGCCAGCTGAGCTCCTGACGATCGAGCTCGACCAGGCCGTCGCGCCCACGCTTGCCCACGCGCAGCTCGTAGACGATGACGAGGTTCGGCGCGCTGTCCTGCGCCTTCCATGCATAGAGGATCGGGGCCGCACGCGCGGAGTGGAAATTGAAGTCGATCGTGGTGCCGTCGTCGCGCAGGAAGGCATCGGGCGTCGGGAACCAGATCGGCCCTGCGCTGCCGCTCGTCGTCGGCAACACCACCATTCCGGTTTTCGGGCTCTCGTTCCAGCGCGTGACCGCGAGCCCCGACGCGAGCACGTCGATGCGTGAGGCGAGCTTGCCCCAACGCGCGTCGTAGTCGACGAACGCATAGGCACCGTCACGCGGATCGATCCACACCATCGTGTCGTTGGGCGGCAGCGCGACGAAGCCGTTGCCGCCGGGCATCACGGTGATCTGCATCTTCGAGGGATCGCTGTCCTCGACCGCGGTCTCGTACGGCATCACGCGACGATCGCCGGAGTCGTAGACCTGGAAGCGCGTGGCCTTGCCCTCGAGCCACACGACGAGCGCGTCGACGCTGGGCTCCGCACAACCGAGCGCGAAGAGGCCGCACGCCGCGAGCGCGCCTCGCCGTGGCCCCCGCCGCTCTTCGCCCGCCATCTCACGCATCGTAGCAGCCTGCTGCACCGCTCCGGTTGCGCGCCGCCGGGCGCTGCGGCACGCTCGCCGCCCATGCCGCCTGCAGACGAAGAAGAGAACCGCGAAGGCACCTCGAACGAAGGCGACGACGCCGAAGACGAAGGTGCGTTCCTGGTCGGCGACGGCGGGGACGAAGACGACGAGGAAGCGGGCGACGATCCCGAAGCCGTCGCCGAAGCTGCGGCGGCGATCGAGCTGGTAGTGCTGCCGATCGCGTGCACCAACGAAGGCAAGGGCGCGCCACTTTGCATGGGCATCCAGCGCTGGTGGGCGCAGGAGCTCGCGAGCCGCGGCGCGAAGGCGGCCGCGCCGGTCTTCACCGCGATGGCCCAGCAGGGCAAGCGCCAGGTGCCGGCGCTCATGGTGTTCCGCGAGCCGTGGAGCGACGTGCGGGCGCTCGACGGGATCCAGCGCTTCCCCAACGCGAAGCGCGGGCTCATCACCAACATGCGCGTCGACGACGAGTCGGTCGGCTGCGAGCTGAAGCTCGTGAAGCTCGAGGAGCTGTCGGAGTCGGAGCGCGCGGCCGCGACCAAGCCGGCCGCGGAGGGCGAAGACGCCAGCGAGCCGCCGACCCACAAGCTCGTCGAGATCGAGAAGTGGTCGTGGGCCGCGAGCTCGGGCGAGCTGCCCGCGAAGCTGTTCGAGGTGCTGCAGAAGCTCGGCGAGCACCTCGGCGCGAAGATCGACGCGGCCGACTGGAAGGCCGCGTTCGGCAGCGGCAACGTGCAGGCGCTCACCTCGTTCCTGGTCGGGCTCGGCAACCTGTCGGCGCTGCAAGGTCGCTGCGTGCCCACCACGCCCGATCAATTGCTGTCGCCGCTGGTCGACGCGATCGGTCGCGATCCGCAGATGGACGCCGCGATGCAGGCGCTGCACGTGATGACCGACATCCTGGTCAACAACCCGATCGACCAGAGCGCGATCCCGCTGTCGCTGCAGGCGCTCAACGTCGCGGCCGGTCGGCGCCAGAAGGATCAGAGCGCGTATCACCACCTCGCCGCGCTGCTGCGTCGTCTCGGCGACGTGGGCTCCTCGGTGCAGGCGTTCAACCAGGCCTTCAACCTCGATCCCACCAACGAGGCGGTCGCGGTGGCGTTCATCGACACGCTGCGCAACGCCGGCGACAAGGCCAACGCCTTCAAGGTCGCCCAGTTCGCGGCCGAGCGCGGCAACGAGTCGCCGCGGGTCATCGCGCGGCTGGCCTCGCTGATGCTCGAGCACGATCAGTTCGACGAGGCCGAGCCGTTCCTGCGCCGCGCCATCGAAGAAGGCAAGGTGCCGTCGGCCTACGGCGACCTCGCCAACGTGCTGTGGGACCGCGGCGGCGGCGATCAGTCCAGCGAGGATCGCGAGGAAGCGCTGTCGCTGCTGCGCGTCGCGGTGGAGCTGCCCGGCATCGCGAAGAGCTCGCTCGACATCCTGCTCGACCTGCACGAGGAGGAAAAGAACGAGGAAGCCACGCTCTTGCTGCTCAAGGCGGCGGAGAAGCATCCCAACGACGCCACCGTGCTGCGCTACGTCGCGACGATGTACCTCGAGGGCGATGATCCACCGAAGGCGCGCGACTACCTCGAGAAGCTGCTCGCGCTGCCGCGCCGCACGCTCGACGACGACGCGTTCGCGCGCCGTGGTCGGCTCACGCTCGACGTCGAGGACTTCGAAGAGAAGTACGACGCGGCGATCGAGCAGGTGCGCTCGGCCGATCGCAAGCAGGCCGGCGAGGCCGCGAAGTTCCTGCGCGAGGTCATCGCGCGCGACGAACGATTCTGGCAGCCGCACCTCATGCTCGCGCTCGCGGTGCGCGAGGCCGAGGGCGACGATGCCGCGCTCGGGCACCTCAACAACGCGGTGCGCCTGCGTCCGAACGACGCGGAGATCCGCAACCTCATGGTCGCGATCCTGCGCAAGCAGGGGCGGCCGCGCGACGCGGTCGAGCACCTGCGCGCGATCGTGGCGCTCAATCCCCGCGAAGTGGAGCCGGTGGTGTTGCTGGCCGCGACGCTGCGCGACGCGAACATGTTCGCGGAAGCGCGCCAGGTCTGCCGCGCCGCGCTGCAGATGCTGCCCAACCACCCCGAGTTCAAGCGGATCCTCGACGGCCTGCCCGCACCGGCCGCCGGCGAGGAGGACGACGAGGACGAGGACGAAGACCAGGAGACCTGATCCGCACGTTGGGACGGTTCGTCCCGCCGTTTCTGGCGCCGCTACGCCGCGCGCTATACTGGTCGGTGCCGAGGGTTCGCGCTCGTGAGCCGCCGTTCATCCGAGGGCAACTGGGTACCGCTCTTGGCGGTGCTGTTGGCGTCGTTCGGCGTGCACCTGCTCTTGTGGCCGCTGGGCAACGAAGTGCTCGACATGGCGTGGCACGGTCGCGAGCTCCCGCGCACCGAAGGCGTCATGGAGGTCGCGCTGCTCGACGAGGACGAGCAGCCCGAAGAGATCCCGGAGGAAGACGACGAGCAGTCGAAGGTCGCACCGGGAAACTTGGTGCAGCTCGACCAAGGCAACAATCGCAAGCCCGAGCACGACACGAAGTACGTGTCGGAGTTCGACAACCGCACGTCCAGCCCGACGCGCGCGCCCAACATTCGTCCGCAGCGCGGCGCGATGGGCCAGCCCGGCACCACGAAGGACGGCAACGAAGGCAAGGCCGACTCGCCGGATCCGTTGCGTCCGCAGGCGTTGCCGCTGATGACGCGCGACAGCGACGATCAGAACGACGACCTGAAGGCGGATGATCGCGGCGAGTTGCCGCGCGCGGGCGAAGCCCCGCATCCGCCGTCGCTGGGATCGGCGGGCACACGCAAGGCGATGAAGGATGCGCTGGGCAACCCCGGCAGCTTCGACAACATCGACGACAGCGTGCCGGCCGGGCTGAAGAACGACTTGGAGACGACGCGGTGGGCTTTCGCATCGTTCTTCAACCGCGTGCGCAACGGCGTCGCGCAGCACTGGCATCCCGAGACGCTGCACGCGGCCAACGATCCCGATGGCACGAAGTACGGCACGAAGACCCGCAAGACGCGATTGCTGATCTCGCTCAACCCCGACGGCACGCTGCATCGCGTGAAGCTCGACGAGTCGTGCGACATCGACTACCTCGACGAAGAGGCCATCCGCGCGGTGCGTACGGCGGCGCCGTTCGTGAACCCACCGCCGGGGCTCGTCGACCCGAAGTCCGGGCTCATCGAGTTCGGCTTCGGCTTCATCTTCGAGTTCCGCGGCGAACGCCGGATCTTCCGCTACAAGCGCTGAGCGCTGCGTCGCGCTGCTACGCTGCGGCCATGGCACGCAGCCCGCTCCCGACCGATCGCATCAACGCCCGCCTCGCCGAGCTCGACGGTTGGACGCTCGCCGACGGCAAGCTGACGAAGCGCTTCGTGTTCACCGACTTCGTCGCTGCGTTCGGCTTCATGAGCAAGTGCGCGCTGGTGGCCGAGAAGCTCGACCACCACCCCGACTGGTCGAACGTGTGGAACAAGGTCGACGTGACGCTGTGGACGCACGACGCGGGTGGGCTCACCGACAAGGACTTCGAGCTCGCGTCGAAGATGGACGCGTTTTCACGGAGCTGAGGTCGCGTCGCCCAGGATCGATCCGTAGAGCTGCGGTGCGCGTGTCAGCGCTTGCGGTGGCGCGCCCACGAGTGCGATGCGGCGATCGCCTGGCAGCGCGCGCTCGATCACCAGCGCGACGTCTTCGCCGTTTCTGCGCAGACGGAAGGCGCGCAGCGAGTCGACCGAGCCGCCCGCCGCGACGATGCGCTTCGCGAGCGCCGCGGGGACCTCGCCGGGCACCGCATCGAGCTCGTGGTTGAGCGTCGTGTCGAGCTGCATCGGCAGCGGTGCATCGCCTTCGACGCGGCCATCGACCACCTGCACGATGTCGCCGGCACGAAGCGCGAGCGCGTCGACATAGCCGTGCACGAGCGGGATCCGCAGCGCAGGATCGCGACGACCATCGGTCGCGACGAACGTCGACGGCAGCTTCACGCGCGCGTTCGAATCCTTCACCTCCATGCGGCTCGAGGTGAGAAACACTTCGATGTCTTCGCGCGCGACCTGGGCGACGCCGAGCGCGAGCGGCAGCACGAATGCGGCGCCCACCCAGCCTGCGACCGTCGCGACGCGACCGTGCGATGGCAGCAAGCCCACGACGAGCACGCCCCACAGCGCCGCGATCCACACGCCCGCGAGCGGCACCTCGAGCGCGAACGCGGAGACCAGCGCGCCGCCGAGCTGGGCGACGAGCACGACCGACAGCGGCACGAGCAAGCTACGACGCGCGGCCGCACCGAGCCCCGGTGTGCGGGCGGCGGGCAAGAGCAACAACGCTCCAGTCGCGACTGCGATCGCGAGCATCGCTGCGCCACCGAGCGGCAGGTTCGGACCCGGCAACGTCGCCGACACGATCACGCCCGCGGCCGCGCCCCCGAATGCAACGAGCGCGAGTCGACCGCGGCCGAGCACGCGCTCGATGAAGCGACCACCGACCCACACCGCATACGCATCGAGGACTGCACCGAGCGGCTGACCTGCGACGAGCGAGCCGACGAACGCACGCCCCCACGAGCCCTTGTCCCACAGCTCCGCGGTGAGCACTCCGAGATCGAGCAGGCCGAGGCCGCCGCGATCGGCGGCCAGGCGCACGATCTCGATGAGCACGATGACCAGCGCGAGCACCGGTGCGAGCCGGGCTTGGCCGAGCCGACGCAGCTGCGGTGCGGCTTCGAGGAACGCTTCGAGTCGACCCGCGACCGCGTCGGCGTAGCGCGACAGCTCGGGCGGCAGCTCGATCGCCGCGCCGCCGACCTTCGCGATCGTGCTGCGGCTCGCGGCGACGATGCGATCGTCGGCCGCGCCCGCGAGATCCTCGACGCGTGCGAGCTCGCGCTCGGCCGCATCGACTTGGCCGGCGCGCGCGAGCGCGATGCCCCGCAACAACGCGGAGCTCGCGGGCGAGAGCCCGAGCGCACGACGCCGCGACTCGGTGAGCGCCGCATGCACGGGGCGCGACGCACCGGCGTACGCGAGGAAGGTGAGCCGCGCCTGCGAGACGAAGCCGAGCGCCTGCGGATCGGCGCCGACCGGACCTTCTTCGAGCGCACGCAACAAGCCCGCCGCGGTGTCGAGCCGCCCCGACTCGCCGTACGCGCGCAGAAGGCCCAGCGCGAGCGCGGGTCGCAACGCGGCGTAGCGCGGATGGAAGCGCGCCTCGTAGTGCGCGATGCCTTCGTCCCAACGCTGGCCGTAGAAGAGCATCGCGACGATCTGCTCGTGGATCACCATCGACTCGCCGCCTTCGGCGTCGCCGGCGAGGCCGCGGAAGTGCGACAAGGCGCGATCGACCCCGTGCTGCTCGAGCAACGCGAGCCCGCGCAGGATCTCTTGCTGACGCGCGAGCCCGGCTCCGGGCATCAGCATCGTGCGCACGCCGCAGAGCCACACCGCGAAGCGCAGACGTCCGCGTGCGAAGGCCGAGCGCGCCGCGGCTTCGAGCAGCGCGGGCACTGCGACCGCGAGCACGGAGAGCCCGAGCCCGACGACGCCGAGGAACACCGAGCGCTG
>DASZPU010000620.1:0-7324 GCA_035550195.1 Nannocystaceae bacterium | reverse complement strand
TGGCGTCGAGCTCTGCCGCGCGATCGCGGCCGCGCGACCCGACCTGCCGGTGCTGCTCATGACCGCCTTCGGCACGCTGCAGGCGGCGATCGAGGTGCTGCGTGCCGGCGCCTCCGATCTGCTCACGAAGCCGATCGATGTCGAGTTGCTCGCGCATGCGCTCACGCGCGCGTGCGCGAGCCGGGCGATGCACCTCGAGCTCGCGCGGCTGCGCGAGGCCGCGCCGGATCCGGGCCCGTCCGCGATCGTCGGACGCAGCGCCGCGCTTCGTGAAGTGCTCGCGCTGATCGATCGCGTCGCCGACACGCGTGCGACCGTATTGCTCACCGGCGAGACCGGCACCGGCAAGGAAGCGCTCGCGCGCACGTTGCACGAGCGCAGCGGACGGCACGCCGGACCGTGGCTGGCGATCAACTGCGCCGCGATCCCGGAGACGCTGCTCGAGGACGAGCTCTTCGGCCACGTGCGCGGTGCGTTCACCGATGCGAAGGGCGACCGTCGCGGTGTGCTCTTGCGCGCGGACGGAGGCACGCTGCTCTTCGACGAGATCGGCGAGCTACCGCTGCCACTGCAGGCCAAGCTGCTGCGCGTGCTGCAAGAGCGCACGCTGCGACCCGTCGGCGGCGACCACGACGTGCCGTTCGACGTGCGCGTGATCGCTGCGACCAACCGCGACCTCGATGCCGAGGTGCGGGCGGGTCGCTTCCGCGAGGATCTGCTCTACCGGTTGTCGGTGGTCACCATCGAGGTGCCGCCGCTGCGTCGCCGCGACAACGACGTGCTCCTGCTCGCGCATCACTTCGTGCGCCGCGCGTCGGCGCGACACGGACGCAGCGTCACCGGCATCGCACCGCAAGCGGCGGCGTGTCTGCTCGCGTATCCCTGGCCGGGCAACGTGCGCGAGCTGGAGAACTGCATCGAGCGCGCCGTCGTGCTCGCGCGCTACGCCACGCTCACCGCGGACGATCTCCCGTCACGCGTGCGCGCGCACCCGAGCGCGTTGCCGGCCGAGGTCGCGAGCACCGAGCTGCTCACACTCGCCGAGCTCGAGCGCCGCTACGTGCGTCACGTGCTCGCGGCCACCGGCGGCAACAAGACGGTGGCCGCGCGCATCCTCGACGTCGATCGCAAGACGCTCGCGAAGAAGGTCGAGTGACGACCCGAGCTCGGTGCGCGCGAGTGCATCGACTGCAGGCTCGCGAGCTCAGGCGTGCGCGCGGCGGATCTCGAGCCCGCCGTGGCTTCGCCACGGCGGAGAAGCGAGCAAGACTGCCCCGCACCAGGAAGAGCGCCGGACGGCGCGACCAAAGCTAATAGGCCTCGCTGAGGTGGCCCTGGTAGGTGTCGACGTAGGTGACCTCGGGCGCCGGGTCGAACGACCAGTCGGCGACCGCGGACACGAGGCAGCTGCTGAGATGCAGCGGCTTCACCGCGCCGACGTCGTGGCCGCGCGCGTCTTGCCGCTCGAGGTCGATCGCCAACACGTGTGCGTCGTGGGTGTGGCCGTCGGGCTCGATGGTGAACTCGAGCTTGAAGTCCGCCCTCATGAAGCGGGTGTCCTGCTCGTCCATCTCGTCCTCGAGGCAGTGACGCAGATCGGTCGCGTACACGTTGGTGATGCGATCGTCGATCGCCAGCATCGTCTCCGGCTTCACGCCCACACCCTGGTCGGCGGTCTCTTCGCGGTACTTGCCGGTCTCGATGTCGGAGTTGTACTTGTTCGCCCGATAGTCGTGGGCGACGTCGGGGTTGTCGGTCATGCGCCGCTCACAACCACCGAGCATGGCGACGAGGGTGAGAGCGCCGAGTGACAACGTGCGGTGTGACATGGTGCTGGCTTCGACGTGCATCAGGTGCGCCGCTTCGATTGCGGTGCGCGCATGGTCACCGCAGCGGGCCGTTTCGACCCGGCGATCCCCAACGACACGCGTCGAGTCGGCGTTCAGCCCAGGCGTTCGCCGGACTTGAAGGGTCGACCCGCCGCGTAGGCCGCCGCGGTCATGCGCCGTTTACCCGCCGGTTGCAATTCGGCGATCGCGAGCGCGCCGCGGCCGCAGGCGATGTGCAGACCCGCAGCGTCGTTGCGTAACACTTCGCCGGGCGCGGCTTCGTGCGGACGCTCGTGCGCCGAGAGCTTCGCGCCGAACAGCTTGAGCTCGTCGTCACCGCGCTTGGTCATCGCGCTCGGCCACGGATCCATTCCGCGAACGTGATCGACGAGCTCGCTCGCCGCGCGCGACCAGTCGATCACGCCTTCTTCCTTCGTGAGCGGTGGCGCGAGCGTCATGCCCTGCTCGGGTTGCGGCGACGCCGGTGGCACCTCGGGCAGCGCGCGCAGGAACTCGCCGAGCGCGGTCGCACCGAGCTCGGCGAGCCGTGCGAACAAGTCGCCCTGCGTCTCGTGCGGATCGATCGGCGTCTTCACCATGCGATGGATCGGCCCGGTGTCGAGCCCCGCGTCCATCTGCATGATCGTCACGCCGGTCTCGCGATCACCCGCGAGGATCGCTCGCTGGATGGGCGCGGCCCCGCGCCAGCGCGGCAAGAGCGACGCATGCACGTTGATGCACCCGAGCCTCGGGATCGCCAGCAAGTCGGCCGGCAGGATGCGGCCGAACGCGACGACGACGACGAGATCGAGCGCGTGCGAGCGCAGCACCGCGGCGAGCGTGCCGTCTTTCATCTTGCTCGGCTGCTCGCACGGCACGCCGAGCGCGACCGCAGCGTGCTTCACTGCCGGCGGCGTCATCGTGCGCCCGCGACCGGCGGGGCGATCGGGCTGACACACCACCAGCCGCAGATCACAGTGCTCGGCCACCGCGCGCAGGCTCGGCACCGCGAACTCCGGCGACCCCATGAACGCGGCGCGCAACCTCATGGATCCTCGAGCTGCGCCAAGTATGCACTGCGCAGCATGTCGTGCTCGAGGACTTCGCGGGCTTCGGTGATCGCGGCGCGCAGCTCGGCGAGCTCGATCGCCATGGCGGTGCGCGTCGTGGGCTCGAGCCGCGTATCACCGAACGTGCGGGTGAGGTCGGCCCACGCGGTGCGCACCTCGGCCCGCGTCGCGGTGCGCTCGAGCCCGAGCAGCGCGAAGTAGTCGGCCTCGCGCGCGAGCACGAGCCGCTCCTCGATGCGACGACGATCCACCGCCGAAGGATCGTCGACGACGCGCGGCGTGGGCAGCGGCTCGCCGTGCAGATCGAGCAGCTCGAGCACGTGCAGCGCGTAGACCACCGTGAGCAGCTCGGCTTCGTCGGCGCCGGGATCCGCGAGGAGCTCCGCCAGGCTCGCGCGACCGTCGAAGCGCGGCAACCACGCTTCCTCGCCGGGCAACAGCCGCAGACCCAGCGCGAGATCGCGGCGCGCGCTCGCATGGATCGCCGCGTCGTCGCCGAGCCGCGGATGCGCGCTCGGTCCTCCGACCAGCCCGAGCAATCGCGCGGGCTCCATGCGTTGACGGATGCCGTCGACCAGCAACACCGCGGTGGGCGTGGTCATCTGGATCGGCTCCTCGCAGCGCGCGTCGGGGAAGAGCGTCCACCGGCCTTCGCGCCACGGCAGCGTCGAGTCGACGATGCGCGCGAGTTGTTCCTGCAGCGCGGTGTGCAGCTCGCTCTGCTTGAGGAAGCCGGTCTCGACCAGCACCTGGCCCGCGCGCCGACCATCGGCCTCGCTCAGCCGGCGCGCTTCCTCGTACTGCGGACGCGTGAGCATGCCGCAGCGCAACAGCCCATCGATGAGTCGATCGTGGCCGGCGGTGCTGCGCGCGAACACGATCGCGCCACCGTCGAGCCAGATCGATTTCTCGACGCGGCCCGACACGAGATCGAGTCGCCCCGTGAAGCTCGCGCGATGCAGTCGGCTCATCAGCCGCGGCACTTCGACGACCGACAGATCGCCCTCGCGCTCGAGCGGCAGTGGCAACCGTCGACGCGGACGATCGGCGAACTCCGAGGTCACCGACACGGCCGGCGACGTGTGCTCGCGCGGCTCGCCGGTCACACCGTCGGCGGCCATCGGCGTCGCGATGCGATTCGCGGTGGCACCGCGCGTCGGCAGCGGACTGGAGTCTTCGAGCAGCACGGTGGTCTCGCGCGGACCGATCGGTGCACGACCGCCGCGCTCGTCGACCAGCGCGAGACCGGCGGGACCGACCACGCGCAACTCGGCGACCTCGAGACGATCCTGCGACTCGCCGGGATCGATCGCCGCTTCGTTGCCGTCGACCTCGCCGTCGAGATCCGGCAGCGCATCGAAGCCGAGCGCCGCGAGATCGAGGTCGTCGGGCTCGACGCCGTCTTCGCGCCGACCTTCGAGCAGATCGAGCGTGCGATGCAGCTGGCCGATCACCGCGTCGCCCGGCCCGCGCATGCGCTCCGCCACCGCGCGTGGACGCTGCGGCTCGGGCGTGTCGATCACTTCGGTGCTGGTGGGCCACGAGCCGCCCGGTGGATCGCCGTCGGGCTCGCTGATCGGCTCGGGCTGGAGCGGCGGACCGGCGAGCGCATCGAGGGCCGACGCGAGCGCGTCCTTCGACACCGGCTCCTCGAGGAAGTGATCGGCACCGAGGTCGAGCACGTCGGCGAGATCGAAGCCCGACTCGGCCATGCGTCCGCACAGCGTGACGGGGATCGCCGCGCCGCGCTGCATGCGACGCAGGTTGGCCATGAACAGCGGCGGATCGACGTCGTCGATGCACACGACGATCACCCGCGGCATGCCGCCGCCGTCGAGCAACGGCTCGACGCCGGCGGGCGGAATCAGCTCCGCACCGTAGCCGAGCGCGCCGACCTGTTCGGCCAGCGCGATGCGCTTGCCGGGGTCGCCGACGATCAGGATCTCCGCGTCCACTGCTCCGGGCGCAGTCTACAGCATGCTCTGCGGATCCACGTCGACCATCGCGATCGTGGCCCGTGCGCCGCTGCCTTCGGCGCCCAGGTGCGGACGCAGCTCGCCGAGGATCCAGCGCATGGGCCCGCGCTCGCGCGCGCGGATCAAGAGCTGCCACCGCGTGCGTCGATCGATGCGCTCGATCGGCGAGGGTACGGGGCCGAGCACGAGGGCGATGCGATCGTCGCCGTGCTTGCGCCGCACCTCGGCGGTGAGGCTCGTCAGGCGACGACCGAGCGCGCGTGCGCGTTCACTGACTCCGCCGGGATCGAGGCCGTGCACGCGCACGAGCGCGAGGAAACCCGACGGCGGGTTGCCGAGCTCGCGTCGCGCGGCGAGCTCGATCGCCGCGAATCCGTCGTGGTCGTGCTGTTGCGCGCAACGGATCGCGGGATGATCGACCGCCCACGCCTGCACGAGCACGCGACCCGGACGATCGCCGCGCCCGGCTCGACCGGCCACCTGCGTGAGCAGCTGGAACGTGCGCTCGGCGGAGCGGATGTCGGGCAACGCGAGCCCGTGATCGCCCTGCAGGATTCCGACGAGCGTGACGCCGGGGAAGTCGTGGCCCTTCGACAGCATCTGCGTGCCGACGAGCACGTCGGCTTCGCGGCGACGAAACGCGGCGAGCGTCTCGAAGAGCGCGCGACCACGTGCGGCATCGCGATCGAGTCGCAGCACGCGTGCACCGGCGAGCTCGCGCACGAGTGCCAGCTCGACGCGCTCGGTGCCGACGCCACCGTGGCTCAGCTCGGCGTGACCGCAGTGCGAGCAGCGATCCGGTGTAGCTTCGATGTGCCCGCACAAATGGCACATGAGCCGGTGACGCTGCAGGTGATACGTCATCGAGGGCGCGCTGCAATCCGGGCACTGCTGCATCGAGCCGCACATCTCGCAGACCAGCGTGGTGGTGAAGCCGCGACGGTTGAGGAAGAGGATCGCTTGCTCGCCGAGCGCGACGGTCTCGGCGAGCGCCTGACGGAGTCGCGCGCTGAGCAGCGTCTCGGGATCGGGGCGATGCACCGCGAGCGGCACGATCTCGACCTCGGGCAGTGGCCGCGGGGTCGGTCGCGTGTTCAGCCGCAACCACTGATGACGTCCGGCCTGTGCGTTCGCGTAGCTCTCGAGCGACGGCGTGGCCGAGCCCAGCACGACGATCGCGTCGCTGCGTTGCGCGCGGACGAGCGCGACGTCGCGGCCGTGGTAGCGCACGCCCTCCTCTTGCTTGAACGAGGGATCGTGCTCCTCGTCGACCACGATCGCACCGAGCCGCGGCAACGGTGCGAAGACGGCCGAGCGCGCGCCGATGACGATGGGCCGCAGGCCGCGACGAATCTGCTGCCACGCGTCGAGTCGCTGGCGCGGCGTGAGGCCGCTGTGCAGCACCGCGACCGCCTCGCCGAAGCGCGCCCGAAAGCGATCGGCGAGCTGGGGCGTCAGCGCGATCTCGGGCACGAGCACGATCGCATCCTTGCCCTGTGCGCGCACGTCCGCGATGAGCTGCAGGTACACCTCGGTCTTGCCACTGCCGGTGATGCCTTGCAGGAGCGCCGATGCGAAGCGGCCCTCGGCGAGCCGCGCTCGCAGCTCGGCGAGCGCATGCGCCTGATCGGCGGTGGGTGCTTGCGGCGCGCTCGTGCCTTCGCTCGGTACGCCGAACGGATCGAGCGCACGCGCGCGCTGCTCGAGCTCGACGAGCTGCGCAGCTTCCAGCGCGGGCAACAGCTCGCGTGCGCGCGGCATCACGCTGCGCAGCTCGGCGAGCGATACCCAGCCTTCGTCGGGATCGTCGCGTCGCCGCTCGAGCTGATCGAGCAACATGCGACGCTGCTTGCTGCGTCCGATCGCGCGCTGCAGCTCGGGCTCGGACGCGCCTTCGCGCAGCGCGTCGGTGCGGCGCACCCAGGTCTCGGTGCGCATCTCGTCGTCGGGCGCCCAGCCGATCTCGACGAGCCCGGATTGTTCGAGCGCCGTGAGCATGCGCCCGCCGCCGCTCTTGCCCGCGGTCGCGATCGCCTGCGTCATCGGCAGCCCGCCGGAGACGTTCGCGATCGCTTCGAGCAGCGCCGCTTGCTTGCGATCGAGCTCGACGCCGCCGAGCAACGGGCCGCCGGTGAGCGCCGCACGTCCGGCATCCGTGATCGTGACGATGCGTGCATCGGCGTGCGTGAGCAGGCCGGGCAACGCCGCGCGATACACCTCGCCGATCGGCGCGATGTAGTAGTCCGACACCCACTCGCACAGCTTCGCGAGCTCGAGCGGCAGCGCGGGCTCGTCGGGATCGAGCACCGCGACGAGCTCGCGCAGCTTCGACTCGTCGGTGGGCTCGGGCGGCTCGGGCCGCACCACGCCGACCATCACGCGCGTGCCGAGCGGGGCGAGCACGCGGGTGCCCGGCGGTGGCACGGTGGGCCACGTCTGCGGCACGGCG
>DASZPU010000619.1:0-2214 GCA_035550195.1 Nannocystaceae bacterium | reverse complement strand
GGCGCTTCGAGGTGCTGGCCCACACCGCGGCGGCGTACGGAGCCGTGCTCGTGGCAAACGCCTGCTCGACGCGCGCGCGCGTGGGCTCGTCCCAGGCGTCGGCGAGCAGGCGCGGATCGTCGGGGCAGGGGTCCTGCCGCGCGATGCCCCACGCGATCGCCACGCCCGCGATCGCGATCGCACCACCGGCGACCAGGACGCGCGATCGACGAGACGGCGGCGCGAGCTCGGCGAGCAGTGCGTCCATGCTGGGCCAGCGCGCTGCGGCATCGCGGGTGAGCCCACGCTCGATCGCTGCACGCGCGCGCGACTCGATCCGTGCGGCGAGCTTCGCCGGTCCGCGCCCGATCGCGGCGAGCAATGCCTCGGGTGAGTCGCCGGTGAACGGCCGCGTGCCTTGCAGCGCCTCGAATGCGGTCACGCAGAATGCGAACTGATCGCTCGCCGGCCCTGCAGTGCCGCGCTCGAGCTGCTCGGGTGCCATGTAGGCCGGCGTGCCGATCAACGCGCCCGTGCGCGTGAGCCCGATCGGCGCGGCGAGCTCGTCCGCACCGTGATCGTCGTCGAGCTCGTCCGTGCGCGCGAGCCCGAAGTCGACCACGCGCGCACGAAATGCACCTTCTTCCTCCGAGATGAGCACGTTGTCGGGCTTGAAGTCGCGGTGCACGACGCCCACGCGATGCGCCGCCGCGAGCCCGCGCCCCGCCTGCACGAGCACCGCGAGGATCTGGGCGGGCGTGCGCGGCTGCTCGAGCCAGCGTCCGAGCGTAGTGCCACGCACGTGCTCCATCGCGACGTGCACGCCGCGATCGCTCGTGCCCACTTCGTGCACGACGACGACGTTGGGATGGCTGAGCCGCGCGAGCGCCCGCGCCTCGCGGATCATCCGCGCCTGCGCACGCTCGTCGCTCGGTCGGCCGCGCAGCAGCTTCACCGCGACGTCGCGCGCGAGCTCGTCGTCGCGGCACAGCCACACCGTGCCCATTGCGCCTTGGCCGATCGCCTTCACCACGCGGAAGCGACCGATGTGCAGCGGCGCTGCGCTCTGCCCGAACAGCGCCGCCTTCACTTCCGCAGCGACGATGGCGTCGGCCAGCGTGTCGTTCAGGCCGGCGCGACCCGGCGCAGTGACGACGTCGTCATTGCTCACCCGCGCCCGCCTCCACGCGCCCGCGGATCTCGGTCGCCCAGCGCTCGAGATCTTCCGTGCTCACCGTGATCGCGGCACCGGTGCGTGCGAGCTCGAGCTCGACGCGCTCGCGCAGGCGTGCGAGCCCGCGACGGATGCGACCGCGCACCGTGCCTTCGGGCAGATCGAGCGACTCGGCGATCTGCGCTCCGCTCCAGCCTTCGAAGTACATCAGCTCGAGCACGACCTGATCCTCGACGGGCACCTCGCGCAGCGCTTGCACGAGCGCCGCGGTCTCGCGGCGGCGCGTGATGATCGAGCTCGCCGATTGTGGTGCGAGCTCTTGCACGCACACCGTCGCGAAATCGAGGTCTTCGCGCGCTCGCTTGCTGCGCTTGCGGATGTAGCTGAAGAGGACGTTCTGCGCGATCTGGTAGAGAAAGCGCCGGAAGCTGGTCTCGCCGCGGAACGCATCCTTCGCGGCGACGCAGCCGAGGAACGTCTGGTTCACCAGATCCGCCACGTCGGCCTCGCTGCCGACCTTGTTGCGGAAGAAGCGGATGATCTCGTCCATCCGCCGGGTGACGAGCGCGTTGCCGGCCTCGGCATCGCCTGCACGCCATGCGGCGAGCAGCGTGGCGTCGTCGCTCGGCGCTCGATCCACTGCGCACGACGTTAGCAGCCCCGCGCACTCCGGGCGAGTGTTCTATCCTCGCCCTCGCGAAGAACGATGGCGGCGTCGACCGACGAGCCCGCGCTGCGCCGCACCGCAGGGCCATGGCTGTTGTGGGCGCTCGGCGTCGGCTATGTGATCTCCGGCGACTACTTCGGGTGGAACTTCGGGCTGTCGCGAGGCGGCGTCGGCGGCATGGTCGTCGCGACGCTGGTGATGGCGTCGCTCTACACGTGTCTCGTGGTCTCGCTCGCGGAGCTCGCGTCGGCGATGCCGGTCGCGGGCGGACCGTTCGCGTTCGCACGGCGGGCGTTCGGACGTTGGGGCGGCTTCGCGACCGGCACGATGGTCGCGCTCGAGTACACGATCGCACCCGCGGTGATCGCCGCCGGCATCGCGGGCTACGTCGGCG
>DASZPU010000618.1:0-7462 GCA_035550195.1 Nannocystaceae bacterium | reverse complement strand
TGCCCGCGCTGTTGGTCGCGCGCGCGCCCGACTTCGCATCGAGCAGCTCGAGCTCGACGTCGAAGTCGCGATCGCGCACGGTGACATGCGCACGCGCGAGCCAGCGCACCTCGTGCGCATCGCCGAGCTCGCGCAGACATGCTTCGTCCTTGCAGGTGCGATCGATCGCGACCACCGGCCGCTTGCCGCGCGCGAGGCCCTCTTGCAGCCGCGTCTGCAGCTGCGCGCGCCAGCTCGGGCTGAGCTCGCCCTCGACCGCGATCGGCAGCACACCGATGCGCTCCGGCGTCGCCGGATCGCTCGCGCGCGCGGGCATCGCGAGGCCGAGCACGAGCGCGAGCGCGAGGAAGGGGTGACGGCGTGTCGCCATGGCGCGTGACGATCGTCGACGCGCCCGCAGGCTACCATGGGGTCGGCGTGTCGACTGCTTGCCCCGACGAGGACGAGATCGTCGCCTACGCGCAGGGACACGTCGGTGCTGCGCAGCGCGAGCGCATCGCCGCGCACGTCGAGCGCTGTGCCGCATGTGAGGGGCTCGTCGCAGAAGCTGCGCGCGCGACCACGTCGTTGCGGCAGGCCGACGACGCGCCGATGCCGACGCGTGGCAGCGCGCTCGGGCGCTATCTCGTGCTCGATCAGCTGGGCAGCGGCGGGCTCGGGCGCGTGGTCGCGGCCTACGATCCCGAGCTCGATCGCCGCGTGGCGATCAAGCTGCTCGAGCGCCGGCACTCGAGCGACGACGAGCTGCGGCTCGTCCGCGAAGCGCAGGCGCTGGCGAAGCTCAAGCACCCCAACGTGGTCGCGGTACACGACGTCGGCGTCGTCGACGATCGCGTGTTCATCGCGATGGAGCTGGTCGACGGCACCACGCTGCGCGAGTGGTTGCTCGCGAAGGAACGCGGCTGGGAGGAGATCCGCGAGGTGTTCCTCGCGGTCGCGCGCGGGCTCGCGGCGGTGCACGACGCGGGCCTCGTGCACCGCGACGTGAAGCCCGGCAACATCCTCGTCGGACACGACGGGCGCGTGCAGGTGGCGGACTTCGGGCTCGCGCGCGCGCTCGATCGCGAGGACGAGCTCGCGCCGCGGGCCGACGACGTGCGGCGCTCGTCGCAGCTCGATGTGCCGCTCACTGCGATCGGCACGGTGATGGGCACGCCCGCATACATGCCGCCCGAGCAGCACCGCGGACAGAAGGTCGACGCGCGTGCCGATCAGTTCGGGCTCGGCGTCGCGCTGTTCGAGGCGCTGCACGGCACGCGTCCGTTCGCGGGCTCGACGAGCGAGCAGCTGCTCGCGTCTGCGAGCGCGGGGCTGGTGGTCGAGGTGCAAGCCCGGCGAGTGCCGTCGTGGCTGCGACGTGTGGCGTTGCGCGCCTTGGCGGCAGATCCGAAGGATCGCTATCCGTCGATGCACGAGCTCGCGCTCGCGCTGCAGCAGGATCGTCGGCGTCGGCGCACGCGCATCGTCGCGGCCGCGGCCGCGCTGGTGATCGGTGGTGCGGCTGCGTGGGCGCTGGTGATCGCGCCCGCGCTCGCGCTGACCGTGGAAACCCGCGATGCGATCGAAGCGCTGGTGATCGAGGCGCGCGCGGCTGCGGCCCAGACCAACTTCGTGCATCCGCCCGCCGATGCGCCGACGCAGCCCACCGCGTACACGAAGGTGCTCGAGCTCGAGGCACGCGGCGAGTCGCTCGCCGACGCGCGCGCGGGCGAGCTGCGCGACGAGTTCGCGGGCACGCTCGTGCGGCTCGGCGATCGTTTCTGGGAGGTCGAGGGCGGCACGCCGTTCGCGGCGGAGTTCTACGCGGCGGCGCTCGTGTTCGACGATGCGCATCCGCGAGCGCTGTCGCGCGTCGGTGTGTCGGTCGCCGCGTTGGTCGCGTTGCGCGAGCGCGCGGCGGGGTTGTCGTTCGGCGAGCCCGAGCTGATCGCGGTCGCGCCGGTGCTCGCGATGGCGAAGGACGACGAGGGCGTGCGCACGCAGGAGATCGAGGCCGCGTATGCGCGCAAGGTCGAGCCGCCGCCCGCGATCACGGCGGCGATCGAGACCGTGCTCGGGGCGCCCGGACGCGATGCGGTCGCGCGTGGACGTGCGCGCGTGTCGAAGCCCGAGCCGACGTTGGTCGCGAGCAAGCCGAGTCCCAGCGCGG
The DNA here is from genome assembly GCA_035550195.1 of Nannocystaceae bacterium. Taxonomy (GTDB): domain Bacteria; phylum Myxococcota_A; class Polyangia; order Nannocystales; family Nannocystaceae; genus Xiheibacterium. Next base: position 5,313 of record DASZPU010000618.1, on the reverse strand, counting down.
GTGCGAGCACGAGCGCGAGCACCACTGCGAACGACGAGCGCGTGGTCGCGTCCTCGAAGCCGCGCGCGGCCGAGCCCCCGGATCGCGAAGGTGCGCGCGCACATGTCGGCGAAGGCCGTGCGCTGCTGCGCAAGGGCGAGCTCGCGGCGGCCGAGGCCGCGTTCCACCGCGCGCTCGCGATCGATCGCAACGACGTGCGTGCGCTGGCCGGGCTCGGCGAGGTCGCGTTCCAGCAGCGCTCGTACGAGAGCTCCGCGAAGTTCCTCGAGCGCGCCGTCGCGCTCGCACCGAAGAACGCCGAGCTGCACCTCGATCTCGGCGACGTCTACTTCAAGGTGCTGCGCTACTCCGACGCGCGTGCGCAGTACGACGAAGCGCGCGCGCTCGGCCACGACGGCGCCGCGCGACGCTTGCAACGCCTCGACGATCGGCTGGGCGGCGGATGAGCGAGCTCGTCTCCGCATTCCTCGCGGCCCTGCCCGCGCAGCTGCATCCGCGTGAGCCGCAGCGCCTCGCGCCCGCGCTCGCGCGCCTCGTCGAGCAAGCGCGCGCGAGCTGGGCCGAGCTTCCGCTACCCGTCGCCGACTATCTCGCGCACGTCGCCGGGCGCATCGCGGACGAGCCTGCGCTCGACGAGCAGCTCGCACGCATCGCCGCCGCGGATCTGTGGCTCGCATGCGCGTGCTGTCGCGGCGACAGCCGTGCGATCGCGGCGTTCGAGCGCGCATACGCCTCCGAGATCAAGGGCGCGCTGCGTCGCCTCCGCGATCAGCCGCTCCTGCCCGACGACTTCCGCCAGCTGCTGCGCCATCGTCTCTTCGTCGGTGACGGTGCCGGCGGCCCCGCGATCGAGCGCTACTCCGGCCACGGCAACCTCGGCGCGTGGGTGCGCGTCACCGCGCTGCGCACCGCGTTGAACGCCACGCGCAACAAGCCGCGCCCCGATCAACCGACCGACGACGAGGAGCTGTTCGAGCTGGGCCCGAGCCCCGAGGATCCCGAGCTCGATCATCTCAAGCGCACCTATCGCGATGCCTTTCGTCGCGCGTTCCTCGACACCGTCGCGGCGCTGCAGGCCGGGGAGCGCACGCTCCTGCGCCAGTCGGTGGTGCACGGGCTCACCGTACGCGAGCTCGCGCGCATGCACGGAGTCCACCACGCCACCATCGCGCGCCGCATCGCCGCCGCGCGCGATCAGATCGTCGCGGGCACGCGCACGATCCTCGCCGAGCGCCTCGCGGTGAGCCCACGCGAGCTCGACAGCATCATGATGCTGATCCAGAGCCGCCTCGAGGTGAGCCTGTCGCGCGCGCTGCAGTGATCAGAACGGCGGCTCGATCCACGCGTCGCTCAGCACGACGTGATCGAGCCGCACGTAGTCGTCCTCGCCGAGCGGCTTGCCTTCGAGGTCGTCCCAGTAGCCCCACAGGAGCCCAGGATTCCGCCAGCCCGCGTTCTCGGCGTACGCGTACGGCTCCTCGACCCAGTACTCGTGCACCCAGTCCGCGGGCTCGTCCGCGCTGCGCCGCATGATCGGCGCGCAGCCGTCGAACACGCCGTCCATCGTCTTCACCCACAGCGCGGTGTAGCGCTCGGCGGAGTTGAACTCGTACTCCATCCACACCCACTGATCAGGATAGTCGCGGAAGTCGAACTGCACCTCGCCGATCTGCTTCACGTAGTTGCCACCCGCACCGCCCTTGAGCAGCCGCGGCACGATGCCCTGCGACGAGGTGTCGACGAAGTCGGGCGAAGGATGCTCGGGATTCCAATACGACCAGATCACCGTCTGCCGCGTGCCGAGGATGTCGTCGTCGGGCGACCACATGTACGCGTCGAGCATCTTGCCGCCGATGCCGGGGTTCTCGAACACCTCCATCATGCCGCTGCTCATGTAGATGAGGTGACCGACGAACATCGAGGTGGTGCCGCCTTCTTCGAGCGGCGGGATCTCGTCGGTGCCCCACCCTGCGTGATCCTCGTTGTACGACGTGCCGATCGGATTCACCTGCCAGCAGTTGCTCGCGTTCCAGCACTCGCCTTCGACATAGCTCACGGTCGCGACCGGATCGACGAAGAGCTCCTCGGGATCCTCGACCTCGTAGTCGCGCGACAGATAGATCGTACCGCTCGCGCGCGGATCGCAGGCTCCGCTGCCAGTGTCGTCGGTGCTCGTCGTCGTGCTCGTGCCGTCGCTCGACGCGTCGCCCGAAGAGCTGTCGTCCTCCGCGACGCCGCTCGACGCCGCGCTCGAGCTCGCTGCACCGGAGCTCTCGGTCGCTTCGCTGCTGCTTTCGTTCGGCCCACTACCGGCTTCGCCGACCGTAGTCGCCTCGGCATTGGGCGATGACGCGCAGCCGACCAGCCAGAGCGCGTATAGAGAGGATCGCGTCGACATCGTGGGGCTCCACCTGCGATCGACACGGCCGCATTCGCGTTGTCGCGCGTGCGACAGCGGTCGACGGCCCGTGTCGATCCCCGACATGACGCGCAGATCGATCTCCGGGTGGCTTTTCGTGTGCGCAGCCTGTGGCGAGCCCTCGTCGCCGGCCGACGATGTCACCGGCGGCGGCCCGGGCGGCAGCGAAGGCGGCAGCGAAGCCGGCGAAGCGAGCGCGGGCACGAACCCCGGCACCACCGACGCGACGACCAGCTCGCCGAGCACGACCGACGACGGCAGCGAGTCGAGCGCGGACGAGAGCGGCAGCGAGAGCGGCGACGACTCCACCGGCGGCGAGCCGACCACCACCGCGGTGTGCAACGGCGACGGCGTGTGCGATCGCGATCTCGACGAGACCTGCGCAGCATGTCCCGACGAGTGCGGCAGCTGCGAGATCGAGGACCTGCCCAACCAGCGCGCGAAGTACGTCGACGAGGCCTGCCCGAACATGGGCGACGGGCTCGTCGACACGTGCGCCGATTCGAACGGTGGGCCCGGACGCTTCAACTCGTTGCAGCCCGCGCTGCAATCGCTGGTCGCAGGCGACACGCTCTACGTGCACCCCGGTGACTACTGGCGTGACGTCGAAGCGTCGGACTCCGGCGCGGTGCACTCGCTCGGCGAAGATCAGGACGGCACGCTCGAGCAACCGATCGTCGTCACCGCGGCCGATCGCAACGCGTTGCCGGTGTTGTGGTCGTGCGATCCCAGCGGCGCGCAGCACTGCCCGGCGCCCGCGTTCGCAGCATATGGCGACTACGTGGTGATCGACCACCTCGCGATCCGCGGACGCGCGCAGATCTGGGGCGGCTCGCACAGCACGCTGCAGTACCTCGACTGCACCGTCGGCTGGGGTGCGTGCGGCGACGGCAACTGGTCGTGCCTGCGCATCGAGTCGAGCGTGAACGGACACGCGCACCACAACAACGTGCACGACATCGAAGGCGACGGCGTCGGCGGAGCCTGCGATCCCGGCGAGCCCGTCGACTTCGAGGATCGCGGCTGCGGCCTCAAGGAGTTCTCGTCGGACGGCGCGGTCTGGGAGTTCAACACCGTGGTCGCGCCGCCGCGTTGGGGCTACGACCTGCACCGCAACAGCATGCGCACGACGATCCGCTTCAACGAATTCGTCGACGTCTACCAAGGCATCACCATTGCGCGCACGGTCAACCCGAAGGTCTACGGCAACGTGATCCGTGGCAACGGCACCACCGCCGAGTCGTGCACGTTCGTGCAGCTGCTCAACGAGAACGCCGAAGCCGAGCCGCATCTCGCCGAGGTCCACCACAACACCTGCATCGCAGCGCAGAGCGGCGTCTCGGTGCAGTGGGAGGTGCCCGCCGACGTGCACGACAACGTGTTCTCGGGGCTCATCTCGGCCTCGGAGTCGCCGCGCAACGTCGAGCTGCAGGTGATCGAGTCCGCCGATCACAACGCGTACGACAGCGCAGGCAACTTCCGTCGCGTGACCTACGAGCCCGACACGTACTCGGAGACGCTCGCCGATTGGCAAGCCGCCACGTCACAGGACGCGAGCAGCATCGCCGCCGACGGTGGGCCATGCACCTTCGTCGACGCGCCGAACGATCTGCACATCGTCGAAGGCGAGTGCGCGACGCTGGGCAGCGACGGCGGCCCGGTCGGCCCCTACGCGATCACGAGCTGCGTCGGCCACGAGTGCGGCTGAGCGATCACTGCACGCGCGCGGCCACGCCCGCGCGCGAGACGAAGTGCGTCGCCGCGCCGTCTTGGCCCGGCCAGAACTGGATGTCGAGGCTCGCGTCCTCGCTCGGGTGCTGGCACGCATAGAAGCCCGGCCACAGCTCCTCGAGATCGCGCACCACACCCTTGTCGGTGAAGCTCGCCTGCAATCCGTTCGGCCCTTCGGCGACGTCGATGTGCCCGAGCTGCCACGGATCGTCGTAGCTGCCGGGGATCGTGCTCGGGTCGAGCAAGTCGGTGCCCTGCGGATACGGGATCGGGCCCGCGTAGTGATCGAGGATCGCGAAGCCGGCCTGGCTCGGCGACCACGCGTTCGTGTTCACCACGATCGCGACGCCGAAGCCGAGCGCAGGCCGCACCTCGAGATCGGCGAGATACCCACCGGTCGATCCACCGTGGTAGAGCGTGGGCTCTTCGTTGCCGTCGTTGTAGAGGCCGTAGCCGTACGCCGCACCGGGATACTCGTAGGTCGGCTGCACCGGCGAGCCGAGCTCCGCGAGCGTGCCTTCGGCGAAGCCCGACACCGATTGGTTCGCGAGCGCAGACAACAACGCGCCGAGATCGTTCGCGCTCGCCCACAAACCACCCGAGGGCATGTACCACTCGCCGACGTACGCTTCGGGACCGACCCAACCACCGTCCCACTCGGAGTCGCCGCGCGCGTGCGTGCGCGTCATCGCGACCGCGGCGTCGACGGTCGCAGTGGTCATGCCGAGCGGATCGAGCACGCGCTCTTGCACCGCATCCGCGAACGTACCGCCGTGCAGCTGCGCAGCGAGCAGTCCCGCGAGCGTGTAGCCGCGGTTCGAGTAGTCGTGCACGGTGCCGGGCTGGAACCACAGTGGCTGATTCGGATTGAGCACGAACTCGTCGACGAGCGTGTCGGTGCCGACGTAGGGCTCGGTCGGCCAGTCGCCGAGCCCCGAGGTGTGCGTGAGCAGATGACGCACGTGCACGCTCGCGGGATCGAAGCCACCGCCCACTTGGAACTGCGGAAAGATGTCGGGCACCGGTGTGTCGAGCTCGACCAGCCCTTCGTCACGCTCCGAGAGGATCGTGAGCGCGGTGATGTGCTTCGTGACCGAGGCCATGTTGAAGAGCGTGGTCGCGTCGGCGGGCGTGCCGTTCTCGTCGGCGACGCCGAAGCCTTC
>DASZPU010000617.1:0-3740 GCA_035550195.1 Nannocystaceae bacterium | reverse complement strand
CGAAGCGGAGCGCGAAGGTCGACTGCACGTCGTCATCGCAGCGCCGGAACAACTCGCGGCGCACTTCAGCATCGCGCGACCGAGCGCAATGCACATCGACCACGCGGCGCTCGCGGCCGTGCCACCGGCGGCTCGTGATCTCGCGCGGATGATCGAGCGACTGGCGGCCGAGCAGCTCGACATGCAGCGCTTCGCACCGCGGATGCGCGCCAACCTGCGTGACAACCTCGAAGCGCTCGCACATGCGACCTCGCTGTCGCGTTGGCGCGATGCTGCGAAAGGTCGACCGGGCTTCGTGCTCGCCGCGGGTCCGAGCGCACGCGCAGCACTGCCGTGGCTCGGCGATGCGCGCAAGCTCGGTCCGCTCATCGCGGTCGACACCGCGTTGCCGCTGTGCCGCGGCACCGGTCTGCCGATCGATTGCCTCGTGAGCGTCGACCCGCACCCGACCAGCAGCGTGCACCTGCAAGAAGGTTGCGACGGCGTCGGCGTGCTCGCGACGCAGCCGTTCTGCACGCCCGCGATCGTCTCGTCGTTCGCGCAGCGCGTGCTCGCGTTACCGGCGGGCGACAAGCTCTGCGATCGCGGTGCGGCCGAGCTCGATCTTCCGTCGCTGCCGGTCGCCGGCACCGTGCTGCTGTACGCGCTGCAGATCGCCGCGCTGCTCGGCTGCGATCCGATCTTCGTCGCGGGTGCCGACTTCGCCTACGTCGACGGGCTCTCGCACGCGCGCGGCACCGCGACCTCGAAGCCCGCACCGCGCACCGGCTTGGTCGTGCCCGATCGCCGCGGTCGCATGGTGCCGTCGTCGTCGAGCCTCGTGCGCTTCAAAGGCGACGTCGAGCAACACATCGCCGCGAGCACGTCGCGTCACGTCGTCGTCGACGGAGGTGGGGCCGCGATCGCCGGCGTGCGAACGATCGACCCCGCGACGATCGAGCGCTGGGTGCAACGCGCGACGCGGCACGCTGATTCCTTCTCGCTGTGCGCGCCGCCCGAGCCCGACGAGCTGCAGATCGCGCGCCAGCTGCGAACGTGGCGGCGACTGCTCGCCGAATTTGACGCGACCTGAGCGGGCCCGCAGCATCGCTCTCGTGCTCGTGCGAACCGCCGCGCTCGCCCTGTGCATCGCGCTCGGCTGCGCGACGCCGGAGAGCGGCACACCGATCGACACGCCGACGGCCGCGCCCGCGATCACACCGAGCGCAGCGCCGCCGGTCGAGGTTCCGCTGGTGCCGCTCAATCGCGAAGCCCTCGACGCGCGCGTGCACGCGCAACGCAGCGCGCTCGGCAGCGAAGGGGGATTGTTCGAGGACGAGCGCGGCAAGCCGGTGCCGTGGATCTCGCCGAGCGCGGGCACGCAGCCCGGTGATCCCAGCTTCGACGACGATCTGCTCGACTCGTTGCCGGGCAGCTCGGGGCTCGGCAGCGACGTGCAGCTCGACGGTCCGCGCGCGAACGGCAACGCGCTCGGGCTCTTCGAGCCGATCGACGATGCCGCACCGCTCGCGCATTTCCACGACGCGCTGCGATTGCTGCGATCGGGACGCGACCCGGACGGCAAGGTGCGCATCGCGATCTACGGCGCATCACACACGGAAGCGGACATCTATCCCCAGTACCTGCGCAGCTACCTGCAGGATCGTTTCGGCGACGGCGGCCACGGCTTCGTGATGCCGGGCCTGCCGTGGCGCGGCTACGACCAGGTCGACGTGAAGGTCGAAGGCTTCGATCACTGGCGCACCGAGCACGCGCAGCGTCGCGATGCGCGTGGCGACGGACGTTGGGGCCTGCTCGGCGCGAGCATCTCGACCAAGAATCCGCGCGCGTTCGGGCGCGTGATCCCGGGCGAAGGCGCGGCCGCGTCGCGCTACGAGCTGTCGTTCCTCGCCCAGCCGCGCGGTGGGCACCTCGAGCTCTACGTCGATGGTCGTCGCCGCGAAGTGATCGACACGTCGGCCGACACGACGCGCGCCGGCTACCACGCGTTCGAGCTGCAGGAAGCTGCGCACGTCATCGAAGTGCGTCCGCTCGGTGACGGCGAGGTGCGTTTGTTCGGGCTCACGATGGAGCGCGCGAACGAAGGTGTCGTGGTCGACACGCTGGGCATCGCGGGCACGCGCGCATCGAACATGCTCGAGTGGGATCTGGCGATCTGGCAGGACGCGCTGCGTCGGCGCGCGCCCGATCTCTTGATCCTCGCGTTCGGGACGAACGAGGCCACTGACACCGATCAGCCCATCGTCGACTACGAAGCGCGACTGCACGCCGTGCTGGTGCGCTACCGCGAGACGGTGCCGAACGCGAGCTGTCTGCTGGTCGGGCCCGGCGACTTCCCGCTGCCCGCACCCGACGGCACGTTGGGCGTGCGTCCGCGCGTGGGCGAGATCATCGCGGTGCAGGAGCGCGTGGCGATGGAACACGGCTGCGGCTTCTGGGATCTGCGCGCGTTCATGGGCGGCGAGCAATCGATGCTGCAGTGGATGACCGCCGATCCACCGATGGCGCAGAAGGATCACATCCATCTCACGCGCCGCGGCTACGTGCGCATGGGCATGGCGCTCGCCGACGCACTGATGACCGCGTTCGACGAGCCGACTTAGAACTTCAACCGTAGCGATAGGCCGCCGCCGTAGGGGTTGCCCCATGGCGAGATCGCGACGGATTTCTGCTGCGCGACGAAGCGCAGGTAGTCGCGGCGGATCCGTAGACCGCGGCGGAAGAGGAACCCGCTCGCGACTGCGATCGGCACCGAGAAACCGAACGACAGACCTGCAGCGATCGCGGCCGCGCGCCCCGGCTCGAGCACGATGCCGCAATCCGGATCGCTGATGCCGTTGCTGCAGCGCTCCTTCGCTCGCTTCGCGTTCACGGCTTCCCATGCACCGCGTGCGATCAACACGGCTGCGAGCACCGCGGTGATCGATCCGAGCGCGAGCTCGATGCCACCGCGACGCTCGCCACCGAGCGAGAGATCGGCGGGCTTCGGCGGACGCTCGCCGCGCTTGCGCTTTGCCGGCACGACTCGGTTCGCGTGCTCGCGTGCCGAGGTGATCGCGGGCACAGGCAGCACGAGCGCCACCGTCAACGCGCAGATCACCCGTCGCCGCACGTCCGCACCCTACCATCGTCGCGAAAGCGCGCCCGCTGCGATTCGCGACGGCAGCCTGCCCCAGCGCACGTCGTCAGCGGCGAGGGCGGCGCTGGCATGGGGCCGTGGATCCTCGCGCCACCGCATGGCATCGTGGTTGCAGAATAGCTTCGCAACGATGTTCTCCTCCACCTTCATGACCCTCGGCCTGCTGTTCGTCACCGCGCTTTCGAGCCCGGCGAGCGACGCTGGGCCGGAGCTCCGCGGCCCCCGTTGGCGCGCGGACGCGGCCGCGCAGGTACAGACCGCCGACGTCACGGGTGACCTCCGCAATCCGTTCACGACGGGTCGCGGTGGAGTGGCGGCCGAGCACGCGACCGATGAAGGTGGCTCGTTGCGCGATCCGTTCGGCGGTCGCGGTGGTGTCGCGCAGCGTCGTGATCACGAGGCTCCGATCGCTCCGGCATCGCGCGCACGCACGCGTGCCGCGACGCCGATCCCGGCCGCGCAATCGCCCGAGCTCAACGATCCGTTCGCGCGCTCGCGCAGCGCTGCGCCGCAGCCCGCACCCGCCGGGGGTGGCTCGCTGCGCCGCCGGTTCGGCGCGCCGTAGGAGCGCGGCTGCGAGCCACCACCGACGGGTGCGGGC
>DASZPU010000616.1:0-5095 GCA_035550195.1 Nannocystaceae bacterium | reverse complement strand
AACACCTCGCGCACGAGCGCGTGCGTGAAGCGGAAGCGACCGGGCGCGAGCTCGAAGAGAATGCCCGCGCGCAGGGCCGGCACGAGCGCATCGATCACTGTCGCGGGCTGCGTCTTGCCCATGCGCGCGAGCACGCCGGAGAAGGCTTCATCGCCGAGCACGGCCGCGTCGTCGAGCACGGCTCGCGTCGCGGCGGGCAGCAACTCGACGCGCTCGAGCACCGAGCTGCGCAGCGTCTGCGGCAGCTTCACGAAGCGGAGATCGGGCGCACCGGCGAGCCCGCGCGAGCACTCCGCGACGAACAGTGGATTGCCGGCGGTGCGCTGCACGAGCTCGTCGAGCAGCGCATCGGGCACCGCGGAAAAGCGGCTCTTCACCAGCGCCGCGACCTGCTCGCGATCGAGCGGCGGGAGCACGATCTGCTCCGCGTCGCGGGCGATGCGAGCGATGCGACGCAGCTTGAGCTCGTCGAGCCGCGGATCCGCGTCGCGCGTGGTGACCAGCACCAGCAGCGCGAGCGAGCGCGCCGGGTGCGAGACGAACGTCAACAGATCCAACGTCTGTGCGTCGGCGGCGTGCAGATCTTCGACGACCCACGCGATCGGTCGCTCGCCGCTCGCACCCGCGAGCGCGGCGAGCACTTCTTCCCAGCGCCGGAAGTCGTCGCCGCCAGCTTCGATCGGCGGCAGCCCGAGCGCGCGCAAGCACGGCCACAGCGGGAAGTAGGCCGGTGCGACGCCGGCTTCCCACGCGCGACCGCGCGCGACGTTGCCACCGTCTTTCGCGATCTCGCCCGCGATCACATCGACGAGCGTGGTCTTGCCGATGCCGGGCTCGCCCGACACCACGACCACGCCACCGAAGCCTCCACGCGCGCGGCTCCAGGCCGCACGCAGGCGTCGCAGCTCTGCTTCGCGCCCGATGAGCGGAGCGCCGACGGCCGACATCCTCCCGCGACGTTAGCACGGTGACGAAGGACGCGCAGGGTGCGATGCTCGACGTCCCCGCGGAGGCGCCCCCGATGTCGATCACGCTGCAGCTCGGAGCTCAAACCATCACGCTCGACGCCCGCAACCCTCGCGCGATGATCGGACGCGATCCGACGGCGTGTCAGCTGGTCGGCCCCGATCAGAGCGTCTCGCGACGACACGCAGAGGTCGCCGTCGATGCCGGTGGGCAGGCGTGGATCCGCGACAACGGCTCCTCCAACGGCACGTGGGTCGACGGTCGTGCGCTCGCACCCGGAGTCGTCACCGCGATCGCGCCGCAGCAGCAGGTCTTCATCGGGCACATGCCGCTGTCGGTGTCGTGGGCGCAAGGCGGTGCGACGGTGGCGGGCGAGATGTCGGCGCAGCTGATGGCGATGATGGACGCGCATCGCAACGCGCAGCAGCAACGTGCGGTGCAGTCGACCACGCCTTCGCACGCACCCGGCAGCATGGGCGCGGTGGGCCAGACGATCGGCGTCGGTGGCAAGGAAGCGCCGAAGGCCGCCGAGCTGCCCTATCGCCGCCAAGGCAGCAACGAGAACGGCGCGCTGCTCATCGCGTTGCCGCGCGACACCTTCATGAACGGGGACACGCTCGACGGCTTCATCGAGTTCACCGCGATGGACGACGAGACCGTGGAGTCGATCGTCATCGAGCTCGTCGAGTTCCATCGCAAGGGCCCGAGCAAGGGCCATGTGTGGGACAAGATGTTGGTGCGCCAGGGGCCGTGGAAGGCCAAGAAGCACGAGGTGCTGCCGCTGCCGTTCTCGCTGCGCGTGCCGCCGGGCACGTCGATGTCGGGTCGCGAAGTGTTCTGGGAGGTGCGCGGCTACGTCGACATCGACTGGGCGTTCGACATCGAGGCAGCGAGCCCGATCAACATGCGCAACGTCGACATCGAGCGCTTGCGTGACGCGTTGGGTGGGCTCGACTTCCGCATCGGCGATCTCGAGCCCGCGCCGCTCGGGCAGCGCTTCACCGGCAGCTTCCAACCACCGGCGCAGCTGCGCGATCGCTGGGGCATCACCGACGTCAACCTGACCGTCGAGTACCTCGGCACCAACCTGCAGATGAACCTCGAGGTCGAGAAGACCGCGCTGTCGAAGTGGGATCGCGACATCACGATCACCTTCGACGTCGATCGGCTGCGCAACGCACCACTTTCCGAGATCAGCGAGTACGTGCGCCAGCAGATCGAAGGCCTCATGCGGCGCTGACCACCGTCGCGCTCTGGCGAAGGAGCGAGTGTCCGCCGGCGTACGGTCACAACGCTCGGCGAGAGATGTGCGCGTGAAAACCGGCGATCGGAGCGACCGAACGGGGTTTGGAGCGCTTCCCCGGGGCATGCAACCGCGTTAGAACACCGCCCGCACACCCACCGAGGAATGCTCATGCACAAGAGAACGATCGAGACGCTCTGCTTCATCGCTGCACTGGCCGTGGGCGCAGGCTGCCCTGCCGGCGGCGACAGCAAGGACGGCAAGGACGCGAAGAAGGACGGCAAGGCGAAGGTCGCCGCGAAAGAAGACAAGAAGGGCGACAAGAAAGCCGACAAGAAGGCGGACGCGAAGGACGACAAGAAAGCCGATGCGAAGGCCGACGCGAAGGCCGACGACGGCGGCAAGGAAGAGCCCGCACCCACGCCCGCGACGCCCGAAGAGGTCGCGAAGTTCTACCAGGCGTGCTGGGCTGCGTTCGGCAAGGACTGGGACGCGTTCGGCAAGTGCTACGCCACCGATGCAGTCGCTGTCGACAGCATGGGCGAGTACAACGGTCGCGATGCGATCGTGGCCGCGGCGAAGGACATGTCGGCGGCGTTCACCGAGTCGGTGGGCGAGCTGCAGCTGACGCTCGTCAACGGCAACAACGTCGTCGGCATCGCGCGCGTCGGTGGCAAGAACACCGCGCCGATGAAGATGGGCGGCGCCGAGATCCCGGCGACCAACAAGAGCTACGGCGTGTTCATGGGCCACGTGCTCCAGCTCGACGACGCCGGTCGCGAGGCCGTGAAGGAGTGGACCTTCTTCGACAGCGGCACGATGATGGCGCAGCTCGGCTTGTCGAAGTCGAAGCAGCGTCCGGTCGCCGACAAGGACTGGGAGAACAAGGCCACCGTCATCGCGAAGAACGACGATGCCGAGAAGAAGAACGTCGAGGCCCACAATGCGTTCGTCACGGCCTTCAACGCGCACGACGTGAAGGCGGTCGGCGATGCGCTCGCCGACGATGCGAAGTGGTCCGAGCAGGCGTCGCCGGCGGACATGGACAAGAAGAAGTTCCTCAAGGACCTTCCGGCCATGTTCAAGGCGTTCTCCGACGTGAAGATCACCGACGACAACGTCTGGGCCGCAGGCGACTACGTGGTGTCCACCGGCAAGTGGGAAGGCACCAACGACGGTGACATGAAGGCGATGAAGCTCAAGAAGACCGGCAAGCAGGTGTCGCTGCCGTTCCTCGAGGTCACGCAGTACAAGGACGGCAAGATCACCAACAACTGGATCTTCTACGACGGCATGACCTTCGCGATCCAGCTCGGCCTCGTGCCCGCGCCCGGTGGCGCGCCGGCGGAGGGCGAGAAGAAGGAAGAGGCGAAGGGCGAAGAAGCCAAGGCCGAGGAGAAGAAGGAAGAGGCCAAGGCCGACGAGAAGAAGAAGCCCGAGGAGAAGAAGGCCGAAGAGAAGAAGGCCGGCTGAGGCTCTTCACTTCGCCGATTGGCACGGGACGCCGTCGTGGGTCATGCACCTGCGGCGGCGTCGCTGCATCAGGACAGCGACGCGGCCCGAGCTCCGCGTCGTCGTGGACGATAGTCCCGCGAACGACGAGGTGGATCACGGCGACATGCAGGTAGCTCGGCTACTCTGTGGCTTCGTCGTGCAGTGCCTCGGTAGCGAGACGATCGCGCTCTATGTCATCGGTGCCCTGGAGCCCGAGCCGCGGGCGCGTGCCGATGCGCATGCGGATCGCTGTCCCGCGTGTCGTCGCTTGATCGCCGAGCTCGCGCGCGCGTCGGCAGACGGTGGCGGCGATGCGATCGACACGTCGTCGTCGCCGCGCGTGCACGGACGCTATCGATTGCGCGAAGTGCTGGGCGCCGGCGCGATGGGCATCGTATGGCGGGCGCACGATCCCGAGCTCGGTCGCGAGGTCGCGATCAAGATCCTTCGCGGTCGCAGCAATGGTCCGTCGCTGCTCGACGAGGCGCGCGCGATGGCGGCGGTCGAGGATCCCAACGTGGTGCGCGTCTACGACGTGGGCAGCCTCGATGGGCAAGTGTATGTCGCGATGGAGCTCGTGCGCGGCGGCACGTTGCGCGGCTGGCATGCGACCACGCGACCCTCGTGGAGCGAGCTCGCGGCGGTGATGCGTCAAGCTGCGCTCGGGCTCGTCGCGGTGCATGCCGCGGGGCTCGTGCACCGCGACTTCAAGCCGGAGAACGTGCTCATCGCCCCGGGCGATCGTGTGCTCGTCGCGGACTTCGGGCTCGCGACCGCGCTCGTGCACGACGACACCGACGAGCCGGGCGAGCGCGAAGTCTCCGTGCGCACGCCGATGCTGGTCGGCACGCCGGCGTACATGGCCCCCGAGCTGCTCGCCGGCGGTGCGCCGTCACCTGCAGGCGATCAGTTCGCGTGGTGCGTGACGTTCTGCGAGCTGCTCGCGGGTCGCCGCACACACACGCGCGCGATCACGTTGCCGAACGGATTGCCCCGTCGGCTCGCACGCGTGCTCGCACGCGGCCTGCGTGCGGATCCCGAGCAGCGCTGGCCGAGCATGACGGCGCTCGTGCGCGCGCTCGATCGCGTGCTCGATCCTCCGCGCGTCGGTGCCTGGGCGCTCGGGCTCGGCGCACTCGTGGCGATCGCGGGTGCGGGCTATGGATTCGAGCGCGCGCCCGCAGCGAGCTGCGATCTGCCCACGCGCGCACCGGTGCTCGACGATGCGCGACGACAAGCGATCGGCGCGTCGCTCGAACGCGTGCGTCCGACGATGCCGCCCGCGGTCGCAGCCGTGGTCGATCGACTCGAGCGCTGGATCCCGGCGTGGGCCGAGCAGGCCCAGCAAGCCTGCGAGACGCGCGCGAGCGATCCGCAGCGCTTCGCGACGAT
>DASZPU010000615.1:0-27459 GCA_035550195.1 Nannocystaceae bacterium | reverse complement strand
GCAGGCTGTCGCACCGCCGCCATCACGAGCGCCGCAGCGGCCTGCGCGGAGAGCAGCTCGTCGTCGCTGGTCTCGGCGAGCGCAAGCGCGTGCTCGAGGCGCGGCGCGGCCTCGGGCGCGCCGTGCTCGAGCAGTGCACGTCCCGCACCGAGCTCGATGCGCGCATGCAGCCGTGCCTCGTCGAATGCGTCGACCGCCGCGCGCACGCTCGACGATGCGTCGGCGGGCTCGGTCGCGCCGACGAGCGCGAGCACGGCGAGCACGGCGATCGTCGCGAAGCGTCCGCGGCGATCGCCACGACGCGCACCGAGCTGCTCGAGCAACGCCGCCATCGAGCGGAAGCGCCGCTCGGGCCGTGGATCGAGCCCGCGCTCGAGCACCGCGCGCACGTGCGGTGCGACATCCTGCGTGCCCGAAGCGATGTCGCCGCGCAGCTTGGCGCGACACAGCTGCACGGCACCGCAACCGACGAACGCGGGCGCGTGCTGCAACGCCTCCAGCAACGCACAACAGAACGAGAACTGATCGGACGCCGGCGTGACCGCATCGCCGGTGTGCTGCTCGGGCGACATGTAGCGCGGCGTGCCCATCACGACGCCGGTCTCCGTGAGCCGATCGTCGCCGCTGCTCGCCTGCGCGGCCGGATCGGTGTCGCGCGAGCGCGACTCGCCGACCCCGAGCGCGAGCCCGAAGTCGAGCACCTTCACCTCGCCGCGCGGGCCGATCATCACGTTCGAGGGCTTGAAGTCGCGGTGGATCTGTCCAGCGCGATGGGCCGCATCGAGCCCCTGCCCGGCCGCGACGAACATCGCGATGATCTCGTCGGCGCTGCGTGGCACATCGCGCAGCCACGCGGCGAGCGAGCAACCATCGACGTACTCCATCGCGATGAACGATCGCGTGTCGCCGTCGATCGTCCCGCTGTCGTAGATCGCGACGACGTTGGGATGGACGATCTGCGCGATGGCCCTCGCCTCGCGCAAGAGCCGTACGCGCGCCGGATCACCGCAGACATGCGGCTGCAGCAGCTTGATCGCGATGCGGCGATCGAGCCGAGGATCGTGGGCGAGCCAGACCTCGCCGTTGCCACCTCGTCCGATCGGATGCAGCAGCCGATAGGCGCCGACGGTCATGCCGACATCGACGAGCCGCGCGCGCAGGCGCGCGAGCGCGTCCTGCTCGAAGCCCATCACGTCCGCCACCATCACGAAGCAGCTTAGGACGCAGCACCGCGGCGGTTCATCCATCGCGGACGATTTTCGTGACGAGCGTCACCGCCGCCCGCCCCGGCCGGAACCGGACACGCCGTTCGTCGGAAGTCGCGGCCATGGAATCGCACTTGCGACGTTGGACGTGGGCGCTCGTGTTGCTCGGCGCCTGCTGGGTAGAAATGGTGGCCGCGGTGCCCGACGAGCTGGTCGGCGACAGCGGTCCGCTGCGATGAGGCATGATCGCGGGCGGCGTGTCCGCGGCCGATCCCGAGCGTGCGCTGCAGACCTCGTTGCCGTCGCAGGCGGACGACGTCACGCCCGCGCCCGAGCTCGCCGCGCTCGCGTTGCGCAGCGGTGATCGCATCGGTCGCTATCGCATCGACGGCGAGCTCGGCGTCGGTGGACAGGGCGTGGTGTTGCTCGCGACCGATCCCGAGCTCGATCGCAAGGTCGCGATCAAGCTGCTGTGGGCGCGCGGTCGCGAAGCGCGTGCGCTGCTGTTGCGCGAGGGCCGAGCGCTCGCGCGACTCGAGCACCCCAACGTCGTCCGCGTGTTCGACGTCGGCGAGATCGACAGCGGCATCTTCCTCGCGATGGAGTTCGTCGACGGCGGTCATCTCGCGACGTACTGGACCGAGCACCGACTCGATCGCCACGCGAAGATCGCGACGCTCGTCGCAGCGGGACGCGGGCTCGCAGCCGCCCACGCGGCCGGGCTCGTGCACCGCGACTTCAAGCCGAAGAACGTGCTGGTCGCGAAGACGGGGCGCGTCGCGGTCACGGATTTCGGGCTCGTGCGCGAGAGCGTTCCCGCGACGTCGACCGAGCAATCGCTCAGCGATCCCCGCGCGATGCTGGGCACGCCGGCCTACATGGCACCGGAGCAGTTCTTGAGCCCGCGCGTCGATCACCGCGCCGATCAGTTCGCGTTCTGCGTCGCGCTCTACGAGGCGGTGTACGGCGGCCGACCGTTCCCCGGGCGCAACGTGCAGGAGCTGTTCAGCGCGATGATGCTCCGGGCGATGCGTCCGCCCGAAGGCGCACCGCGGGCACCGCGGTGGCTGCAACAGATCCTCGCGCGCGGGCTGGAGATCGAGCCCGCGAAGCGCTTCGCGTCGATGGACGAGCTGCTCGCGGCGCTCGATCGTCCGCGACCACGCCGAGCAGCGCGGGTGCTCGCCGCGGTGGGATGCGCCGCGCTCGTCGGCGTGGGTGCCTTCGCACTGCGCGAGCGTCCGGTGTCGAGCGCGGCGGCACTCGTGCTCGCGCCCGCGCTCGCCGAAGTCGAGCGGCCGAACACCGAGTGGACGATGTGGCGCGTCGAAGCGACGATGGCAGCGATCGACGAGCAGCTGCTCGCGGGCGACGTGGAAGGGGCGCGCACGGCCGCGGAGCAGGTGCGCGTCGAGGCGGAAGCGGCCGGCGACGGCGTGCTGATGGGTGCAGCCATGAACACGCGCGCCGACTGCGAGAGCGCGCTCGGTGATCTCGCATCTTCACGCGCGACTCTCGAAGCCTTGGCCGCCGACGCACGCACGCGCGGTGACGACTGGCGACTGAGCCTCGCGGCGCTCGATCTCGCGGACCTCGCGTTCGGCGAGCGCCGGCTCGCGCAGTCGTTGTCGTGGACGCGCGAAGCCGAGGTCGCGGCGCAGCGGGCCGGCATGCCCGAAGGCTTCGTGGTCGCGCTCGAGCTGCGGCGCGCCGCAGTGGCGTACGAGCTCGGCGAGCTCGACGAAGCGCTCGCGGGTTTCTACACCGCGCTCGATCTCGTCGACGTGGAGGAGGTCGGCGAAGAGACGCAGGCGACGCTGCACAACGCGATCGGTGCGGTCGAGGGCGCGCAGTACGAGTGGATGCTCGCGATCGCGGAGCTCGAGGCCGCGCTCGCGATCTATGCCGACGTGTATCCGCCGGACAGCCCGGCGCTCGCCGACCCGGAGACGAACCTGGGGCTCATCCTCATCAAGGCGGGCGAGCACGAGAAAGGCCTGGCGTACGTGCGTGGTGCACACGCGCGCGTGCGCGCGGCCCACGTCGGCGTGCATCCCGATCTCGCGTACGCGGAGCTCGCGGTGGCGTCGGCATTCGGCACCGCGGGCGACGTGCGCGAGTGCACCGCGCATGCGCAGGAAGCCGATCGGCTCGGCGCGCGTGCGATGACGGACGTCGTGCATCGCGTGCAAGCGAAGCAGATCGAGAGCGGATGTCGGCTGCGCGCCGGCGATGCGGAAGGTGCGGAGGCTGCGGCTGCGCACGCGATGGCACTCGTGGACGACGCGGAGGTCGATCCGAATCTGGCCGCCGGCGCGCGGGCGATGTACGCGGAAGCAGCGTGGGCCGCGGGCCATCGCGCGCCCGCGATGCGAGCAGCGGCGCGCGCGTTGGTGGAGGCGACCGACCCGGTGCTCGCCGGCGAGGTCGCGCAGTGGTTGACGGCGCCGCGCGGCGCTCGTGCACCCGAACGACTGCCGCCTCGGTGAGCTCGCGCGCGCGAGTCCAGCGAGGGCGCCGTCCTTGGTGCCCCCATCCACCCGCGATCCCCAACCTCCACGCGCCGCGCCCACGTTGCGCGGCACATCCTCTTTCCCGCTCGCGCGTGGATCCGTTGCGACGATCGTGTGCAGCGGCACGCGGGCCGGCGCGTCCCGTCCACGGGCCAGCCCCGGCCCGCCCACGGGCCACCCTGGCCACCCTGCGTGTCGATCTCTGCGTGGTTCTTCGTGCGCGTCGCTGGCACGCGCATCGCACGAGGGCCGCGCATGCTGGCCGCCCCTGCCCTCGCACGTCACGTGCAACCACGCTCTGGAACCGCATCGCAAGCCTTCTTCGCGCACTGGCTCGCGCAGCGCGACGATCTCGAGGCCCGCTACGAGCTCGTGCGCGGAAGGGTCGAGCGCTCGCCACCGGCGGATGCGCGCGCCCAGCAGGTCGCGCGGCGACTGCATCGTCGGCTCGCACGGGCTGCGGCGCGCTGCGGTGCCGTGGTGTGCGGGCCAGGCTGCACGCTCGCGCTACCCACCGGAGACACCGTGGCGATCGACGTCGCCGTGTTCGCGTGCCCACGCGCGCTGCGATCGCGGGCGACCGGGACGCACGGCGCAGTCGTGGCTCCGCTCGCGCGCACATCGGCGGTCCCCGAGCTGGTGATCGACGTGCTGCCCACGTCGCCCGCGCTGCGCGATCGCAGCGGCGCCATCGAGCGGCGCACGATCCTCGCGCAGGCCGGGGTGCGCGAGCAGTGGGTGGTCGATCCGCGCGCGCAGACGGTCACGGTGCTCGTGAAGTCCGGCGATCGGCTCGCGCTCGTCGGCGTGCTGCGACGCCACCAGAGCCTCGATCTCGAGGCGTTGCTCGGCATCGTCGTGCCGGTCGGCCTGCTCTTCCGCGAGACCACGGTGTTGAAGGTCGCGCAGCCGCGCGCGGGCTGAGCGACGAGACGCGCACGCGGGCGTACGATCGCGGCGACATGCGCATCGCACTCGTCCAGCAGCACGCGACCCACGATCGCACGGAGAACCTCGCGCGCGGCCTCGCGGCTGCACGCGCGGCCATCGATCGCGGCGCACAGGTCATCGCGTTCGCCGAGCTCGCGTTCGAACGGTTCCATCCCCAGCACGCGTGCGCCGGCGCGCCGCCGTTCGAGCTGGCCGAGACGATCCCCGGCCCGACGACCGATCGGCTGTCCGCGCTCGCGCGCGAGCACGGCGTCGTCGTGATCCCGAACCTCTACGAACGCGACGGCGCGCGCACGTTCGACACCACTGCGGTGATCGACGCCGACGGCTCGCTGCTCGGCGTCACACGCATGCTGCACATCACCCGCTACGAGGGCTTCTACGAGACCGACTACTACGCACCCGGCGATCGACTCGCGCCCGTGTACGCCACCTTGCACGGACGCATCGGGGTCGCGATCTGCTACGACCGGCACTACCCCGAGGTCATGCGCGCGCTCGCACTCGAGGGTGCGCAGGTCGTCGTCGTGCCGCAGGCGGGTACGATCGGCGAGTGGCCCGAGGGCCTGTACGAGGCGGAGCTGCGCGTGGCCGCGTTCCAGAACGGCTACTTCACCGCGCTGGTCAATCGCGTCGGGCGCGAAGAGGTGCTCGACTTCGCGGGCGAGTCGTTCGTGTGCGATCCGGACGGCAACGTGGTCGCGCGCGCATCGAGCCAGCGCGACGAAGTGCTCGTGCACGATCTCGATCTCGCGCACGTCGAGCGCTCGATCGCACGGCGGCTCTTCCTCCGCGATCGCCGACCCGAGATCGTCGGCGCGCTGCTCGGCGCGCACGATCGCTCGTGACAGCGGGCCGCAGGTCCCGACACGCGCGACAGGGCGTGACAGCAGAGTCGCTGCGGTTGCGGCCTTCGCCGGGCCGCGCAGCGCGAATCCACGGGATCCATCGTGCTGGCATCGCGCATGCACTCATGTGCCAGCGATGGTGTTGGGTAGGTTGGTCGGTGGTCTCGCGTTGGTTCCCACGCTCGTCGCGATCGCAGCCTGCGATCCGAAAGGGGGCGACCCCGGCGACGGCGACATCGTCGGAATGCCAGACGATGACGGCGACGACGAACCGGACGATGGTGACGACGAGCCCGATCCCGGCGATCCGGATCCCGGCGACGATCCGGACGACGACCCCGATGGCCCGGATCCCGTCGACGATCCCGAGCCGCGTCCGACCGCCGCGGTGCCGTGCGACTGGGAGCAGTGGGGCGGCGACGCGTGCACGATGGCAGACGGCGCGACCGGCACGAGCTTCTGCATCGTGGTGAAGGGCGAGCAGTTCCACACCCCGTGCAGCACGGAAGCGCCGGAGTGCGAGCCGGGCGAAGGGCTCGACATGGGCTGCCTCGGCGATCTGTGCTGGTGGGACGGCGCGGCATTTCAGTACTACTCGTGGGAAGAGCCCGACTGCAACACGCCGCTCGCGATGAGCTTCGACGGCGCGCCGATCGAGCTCGTGCCCGGCGTCGCCGCGTCGTTCGATCTGTCGACGGACGGCAGCTGTCAGCAGACCGACTGGCCGACCGCACCGTGGCTCGCGCTCGATCGCGACGGCGACGGTGCGATCGAGAGCGGCGCCGAGCTCTTCGGCAACGCGACGCCGATGGCGTCCGGGGGCCACGCGAAGAACGGCTTCGCCGCGCTCGCCGAGCTCGACAGCGATCGCGACGGCAAGATCACCCCGAAGGACGCACGCTTCGGCGAGCTCGTGCTGTGGAGCGACCTCGACGACGATCGCATCGGCACGTCCGCCGAGCTGCGACCGCTGCGCGACACGAAGCTCGTGTCGATCGATCTCGCGTTCGCGCGCCAGCCGAGCTGCGACGCACGCGGCAACTGCGGCTACGAACGCGCGGCCTTCCAGTTCCGCAGCGACGACGGCAAGCTCGCCGTCGGCGAAATCGTCGACCTGCATTTGGTCTGCCGCTGAGGCCCCCCCGAGCCCGACGTGGCTTTGCCACGGCGGAGTGCGAGCACGACTGCCCGCACGGGAAGAGCGCCGGTAGGCGCGCTTAAAACTCAATTCACCAGAGTGCCGCCGCGACCCACGGAGCGCAGCATCGGCGTCCAGCTGTCGGGCGGCAGCGGCAGCAGATCGTGCGCGGCCTCCACCGCCGCGCGCAGCATCTCGATCGGCGCGCGCTCGTGATCGTGCAGCGCGTCGACCAGCCGCGGCAGCAGATCGATCGCCGGCCGCATCTTCACCTGCACACCGGAGAGCAGCGCGCGCAGGCTGGTCTCCGCGCTGTCCTCGTCGAACGCGAACCCTTGCTCGATCACCGACAACGCACCGAGCGCGGTGAGGTAGTTGCCCGCGATGGTCGCATCGGTGGTGTCGAAGACGAGCTCCCACGCGACCGGCTCGAGCGCGTGGCCGAGCTTCGCCGCGCTCTGCATCAGCAATCGCAGCGTCGCCGCGGGCAAGGGCTCGGCGCGGTCGAACGTCCAGGACCCGAGCACGTGCAGCTGCCCGGCGCGCAGCTCTGCGAGCTTGCCGATCGCGAGCCGCGGTCGATCGTCTTGCACCGCGAAGGTGGTGACGAGCCCGTAGCGCGCGCCGTTGCTCGCCAGCGCCTTCGCGATGTCGTCGTCGTCGGGCGCCGAGGTCGCCGTGATGCGCGGCTCGTCGGCTTCGGGATCGCGCATGAGCGCCGACGCGCCCTCGAGGCCGAGCGCACCGAGGCGGTCCGCGATCCAGAACTGGACGCCCAGCACGCGGAAATCGAGCCCCGCACCGTGGGTGAAGATCGGCTGGAAGACGAGCACGCGCTCGGCCATGAGAGCCCCACCATAGATCACGCGGTGACACTTCGCCCATGCGCCGGTGTTGCAGGGGCATGCGCTTCGACAACCTCCTTCGTGCGGCGTTCCTCGCGTCCCTGGCCGCCGCAGCCACGCTCGCCTCCGGCTGCGACACGATCTTCCGCGGCAACGGCGACGCCGCCAGCGAGTCGCGCGACCTCGGCCACTTCACCGCGATCGACATCACGGCGCAGATCGACGTCGAGATCGAGGTCACCGGCGAGCGCGAGGGGCCGCCCGAGCGTGGGCCCGCGCGCGACCCGGTCGCGACCATGCGCTGCGACTCGAACCTCATCCACCACGTCCAGACGTGGGTCGACGAGGGCGTGCTGCACGTGCACACCGATGGCCGCCTCGATCTGCGCCCGCGCACGACCTGCGAGCTCACGCTGTCGACGACGACGCTCGAGCGCATCCGCATCGAAGGCCCCGGCGGCCTGATCGTGGATGGTGCAGTCGACGAGCTGCGCGCGATCGACATCGAAGGGCCGGCGGAGATCGACGTCGAGGGCATCGCCGTCGCGCAGCTCGACGTCGAGGTCGAAGGCCCGGCCGACGTATCCCTCGCGGGCACGGCCGATGCGGTCGTGATCGATCTCGAAGGTCCGGTCGGCTTCGATGCACCGCACCTCGCGGCGCGCGACCTCGAGCTGATCGCGAGCGGACCGGTCGACGCCGACGTGCGCGCGACCGAGTCGGTGTCGCTCGATCTCGAGGGCCCGGTCTCGCTCGACGTGCACGGTCACCCTGGTGCGCGCGACATCTCGACCGACGGTCCGGTGACGTTGCGCTTCCCGTGATCGCGACGGCCCGAAGTGGCCAGCGAGTGGCCCGTGGGCGGGCCACCCCCGGCCCGTCGGCGGGCCAGCTGGCCGGGCCCACGCGAGCAAGTCGCGACAACGAGAGCGCTCGCGAAGTGGCATGCGCGTCGCACAGCGCGGCGGCATGTCACACGCGCTCGCCACGTCGTCGCACGCATCGTCGCTTCCGCCTCCGAGCCTCGCGCAGTCCTACTTCGCGCGCTGGCTCGCGGGGCGCGAGTGGGAATCGCATCGCTGGGAGCTGGTGAACGGTCGCATGGTGCACCGGCCACCCGCGGGCACGCGCTGCACAGCGATCGCGCGGCGACTGCAGCGACGGCTCGCACAGGCGGCCGAGCGCACGGGCGTCGTCGTGCTCGAGCCGCGGCAAGGCCTCGAGCTGCCGACGGGCGACACGCTCGTGCCCGACGTCGCGGTGCTGTCCGCGTCGCGCTGGGCCAGCGCGACGCCGAGCGCCGGTGATCTGTTGCGCGTCGTACCCGAGCTCGTCGTCGAAGTGCTGCGCGAGCGCGACACCAAAGCACGCGGAGAGACGCGCGAGATCTACGAGCGCGCCGGCGTCGAAGAGCACTGGGTCGTCGATCCACTGCTGCGCACGGTGACGGTGCTGGTGCGCCACCGCGATCGCTTCGAGCTCGGCGAGGTGCTCGCCGGCAGCGACGTGCTACGCCCCGCGCTCCTGCCCGAGCTGTCGCTGGCACTGGCGCAGCTCTTCTGATGCGCACGGCGAAGGCGAGGCAGGGCTCGACGGGACCGGCGCGCGTGGTTAGGCTCGGCGCGCGCGTGGAGGATCGGATCCTCGCCCAGGTGTTCGGGGCCGAGGTGCTCCGACGGGGCATCGACATCTGGCAACGTGGGGCCGTGCACGGGCTCGCGCGCGATCCCGGCGGGCGTTGGCAGGCGCGCGTCTGGGGCACCGCTGCGCAGCCGTATCGCGTGTGGGCGCTCGTCGACGGGCGCTCCGCCGACGACATCGACGGCGGTTGCACGTGCCCCGCACCTTCGCCGTGCAAGCACGTCGCCGCGGTCGTGTACGGGGTGAAGCACGGCCACGGCGACGAAGGTGTCGCGAGCACGCCGCTCGTGCCGCGCCCGCGCACGCCGGCGATCGAGCGCTGGGCCGAGCAGCTCGAGCGCATCGCGACCACTGCGGCCGCGCGCGAGCCGGCGGCGCGCAAGCGCGAGCTGCTGTTCTTGCTGACGATCGACGCGATGGCCTACGGCGGACCGCTGCCGCCGCGCGTGATCGTCGAAGCGTACGCGGTCGGCGTGCGCAAGGACGGGGGCCGCGGACGCGCCCAACCCTACGACCTCGGCACCGCGCTGCAACGCTTCGGTGCATCGCGACCCGATTGGATCGACGAGCACGAGTACACGCTGTGGTTCCGCCTGCAGTCGCTCATGGCGCGCGCGCACGCGGGCCAAGGGCTCTTCGGATCGCGCGCGATGTTCCCACTCGACACCGCGTCCACCGAGCTCTTCCACGCGTTCGTCGCGACCGGCCGCGTGCGCCTGAGCGAAGGCGGCCCTCCGCTCTTCGTCGTGCCGTCGCGCCCCGGTCGCATCCAGTGGCAGCTCGCCGAGGACGGCACGCAGACGCTGCACGTGCTGCCCGACGACGCGCCCGACCAGGATTGGATCGTGCTGCCGCTCGTGCCGCTGCACTTCTGCGATCCCGCGAGCGGTGCGTGTGGTCCGATCGCGATCGGCGTGCCCGATGCGATCGCGCCGTGGCTCGTCGGCGCGCCGCAGCTTCCACCCGAAGCGAGCACGCGCCTGCCGAGGCCGCTCGAGCAGACGCTCGCGTCGTGGAAGCTGCCGATGCCGCAGCAGCTCGAGCTCGCGCCCACGCGGCGCGGCACGCCGACGCCGGTCTTGCGACTGCGCGCGCGCAAGGACGGCAATCGCGTCTCGCCCTACGCCTCGCTCGCGTTCGACTACGACGGCACCACCGTCGATCCGGAAGATCCGCGCGCGTCGTTGGTGCGCGTCGAAGGCAAGCAGTTCGCGCGCATCGATCGCGATCGCGAGGCCGAGATGAAGCTGCGCGCACGCCTGCGCGAGCTCGGGCTCGCGGGCGCGGCCTCGGCGATGACGCTCGCGAGCCAGGATCGCTGGCTGGCGCTCGGCCGCGAAGGCGTCGCGGAGCTACGCGCAGCGGGCTGGCGGGTCGCGATCGACGAGAGCTTCGAGTTCAGCACCGTCGACGTCGACGGCTGGTACGCGCGCGCCCAGCCGGGTGACGACGACTCCGACGCGGTGTCGAGCTGGTTCCTCGAGCTCGGCGTCGTGATCGGAGGCGAGCGCGTCAACGTGCTGCCGGCGATCGTCGCGGCGATCCGTGCCGGTCGGATCTCGCGCGAGCGCGTGCGCCTCGACGGCGGCGCGGTGATGCTGCCGCTGCCGGACGGTCGCCGGATCGCGATCGCACCCGCGCGGCTGCAGGCGATGCTCGACGTGCTGGTCGAGCTCGGCGACGAACGTCCGCTCACCGGCGACACGCTGCAGCTCGAAGCGCTCGACGCCGCGCGCATCGATGCGCTCGGCGAGATCGACTGGGACATCGCACCGCAGCTCGCCAAGGTGCTCGATCGCCTGCGTCATGGCCCGCGCACGCAAGTCGAGCCGCCGCGGGGCCTGCACGCGACCTTGCGCGACTACCAAGCGCGGGGGCTCGACTGGCTGCAGTGGCTGCACGAGCTGCAGCTCGGGGGAATCCTGGCCGACGACATGGGCCTCGGCAAGACGGTGCAAGCGCTCGCCGACGTGCTGGTCGAGAAGCTCGCGGGTCGGCTCGATCGTCCCGCGCTGGTCATCGCGCCACGCAGCGTGCTGCGCAACTGGCAGCGCGAGGCCGAGCGCTTCACGCCGGCGCTGCGCACCGCGATCTATCACGGGCCCGGGCGCGCGAGCGTGCTCGCGCAGATCGCCGAGCTCGATCTCGTCATCACCACGTACGCGCTCTTGCAGCGCGACGACGCGCTCGCGAGCACGCCGTGGCACCTCGCGATCCTCGACGAAGCGCAGGCGATCAAGAACCCCGCCGCGAAGGTGTCGGTCGCGGCGCGCAAGCTCGACGCACGCCATCGCTTGTGCATGACCGGAACGCCGATGGAGAACAACCTCGGCGATCTGTGGTCGCTGATGAGCTTCGCGAACCCCGGCCTGCTCGGCACCGCGAAGCAGTTCACCACGTGGTACCGCACGCCGATCGAGAAGCAAGGCGCCAGCGAGCGCTTCGGCGCGCTGCTCGGGCGCATCGCACCGTTCGTGCTGCGGCGCACCAAGGCGGCGGTGCTCGCCGAGCTGCCGCCGAAGACCGAGGTCGTGCTCGAAGCGGTGCTCGACGGGCCCGAGCGCGATCTCTACGAGTCGGTGCGCCTCACGATGGAGAAGCGCGTGCGCGAGGAGCTCGCGGCGCGGGGGCTCGCGCGCAGCCAGATCGTCGTGCTCGACGCGCTGCTCAAGCTGCGCCAGGTGTGCTGCCACGCGCCGCTCACCAAGCTGAAGGGCGCGAGCGAGATCCCCCGCGGTGCGAAGCTCGAGCTGTTGCTCGAGCTCGTCGGCGAGCTGGTCGCGGAGGGTCGGCGCGCGCTGGTGTTCAGCCAGTTCACCTCGATGCTCGACGTGATCGAGCAAGAGCTCGACGCGCTCGGCATTCGCTGGCTGTCGATCACCGGCGCCACACGGCAACGCCAGCAGATCGTCGATCGCTTCCAAGCCGGCGAGGTGCCGATCTTGTTGGTGTCGCTCAAGGCCGGCGGCACCGGCTTGAACCTCACCGCGGCCGACACGGTGATCCACTACGATCCGTGGTGGAACCCCGCCGTCGAAGCGCAGGCCACCGATCGCGCGCATCGCATCGGCCAAGCGCAGCCGGTCACGGTGTACCGGCTCATCTGCGAAGGCACGGTCGAAGAGCGCATGCTCGCGCTGCAGGCGAAGAAGGCGGCGCTCTTGCGCGGGATCCAGACCGGCGCAGAGGAGCGCGCGCGCGAAGGCTTCGCGCTCGCGCAGCGCGACATCGATGCTCTGCTCGCGCCGATCGATCCCGGCGACGGTGCGAGCGAGCCCGCGCCCACCCGCGGTCGTCGCTCGCGACGCGCGTGATGTGCTAGTGTCCGCGCGCGATGCCGTTCCAGCCCGCACCGCCGCTGCCGTCGCGCTTCGCGGGGTTGTTGCCGTGGCCGCGTGCGAGCTTCGAGCTCGAGCGTGGGCGCAACGCGGGTCGCGAGCTGCACTACGTGGACGCGGGGCCGCGCGATGCGGATGCGATCCTCATGCTGCACGGCAATCCCACCTGGTCGGTGCTGTGGCGCAAGGTGATCGCGCTGTTGCCCGAGCGGCGCTGCATCGCGCCCGATCTGCTCGGCTTCGGATTGTCGTCGCGGCTGCCGGAGCTCGAGGATCACACCGTCGACGCACACGCCGATGCGATCGCGGAGCTCATCGGCGCGTTGCAGCTGAAGTCGGTGGTGCTGGTCGGACAGGACTGGGGCGGGCCCTTCGCCGCGGCCGTCGGCGCGCGCATGCCCGATCGGATCCGTGGGCTCGTGCTCGCGAACACCGCGGTGCTCCTGCCCGAGCGTCCGCGCGGCACGCTCTTCCATCGCTTCGCGCGATTGCCCGGCGTCGCGAAGCTGGCGTTCGTCGGGCTCGGGCTGCCGCAGAACGTGCTGTGGGCGGTGCAAGGCGATCGCCGATCGATCCGCGGGCGCATCGCGTCGGCGTATCGTTGGCCGCTGCGTCACTTCCGTGATCGCGTCGGGCCGCTCGCGCTCGCGCGCATGGTGCCCGATGGGCCGAGCCATCCCAGCATGGACGCGCTGCGTCGCGGCGAGCGGTGGGTGCGGGGCTTCGGTGGGCCGATCGCGCTGGTGTGGGGCACGGCGGATCCGCTGCTCGGTCGCGCGCTCGAGCGACATCGACGCGCGCTGCCGCAGGCGCAGGTGACGATGACCGAGGCCGGCCACTTCCTGCAGGAAGAGGTCCCCGAGGCGCTCGCCGCGGCCATCGCCACGGTGTGGCGCCGTGCCGAGGCGGCACACGCCGCACCACCACGATGACAGAGTGTCACCACCGTCGGCTCGCTTCGCGTGCCCCGTCGCGCGCGAACACGGCAACGCCGTGGCATCATGGTTGCACACCGAGCTTGGCCTCTCGCATGCCCTCCGTTCGCCTCCTCCTCGCGTCGTCGCTCGCGGTTGCGGTCGCACTGCCTTCCGGCGATGCGACCGCGGCCTCGGTCGCACCCACCGGGGACCAATTCAAGATCTGGTACTACAAGACCGACGAGCAAGGCGATCGCAAGCAGTACTTCTCGTCGCAGGATCTCACCGGCTACATCAACCGTGCACGCTGCGAGTGTGCGCAGGACATCTCCACGCGAATCCTGCTGAGCCCAGCGTCGGGCGGCACCTACGACAACACGAAGGCGATCCGCACCTACGTCGGCAGCCGTTGCAACGAAGCGGTGGGCACGGTGCAGCAGCAGGTCAAGCCCTGTCTGAAGGTCCACGAGGGCTACGCGAACGCGTACACGAAGGCGATCAACTTCAACTTCGCGCCCATCTGGCTCGCGGGCGGCGTCGACTTCACGAAGGGCGGCCAGACGCCGGTGGACGCGGTGCCCATCGCCACGTGCAACGCAAATCAACAGGGCGACGGCGGCATCTGGATCTGCATCGAAGACGGGATGGCCACCGACTGCCAGGCGAGCGAGTTCCAGGTCACCGGCACGCAGAACAACAACGCCACCGGCACGAGCAGCGGTTCGACCGGCGGCACGATGCCGACCGGCGGCATCCACTACGACTTCCAGGCGCCAATCAACCTGCCGAGTGACTTCTCGATCGACACCGGCGATGGCACCGTGCTCATCACGTGGAAGCTGCTCACGACCGGTGACATCAACGGATTCCGCGTGCTCTGTGCCGACGAGGACGGCAATCCGTTGCCGGGCAAAGGGCTCGATCCTCCGCCGCTTTCGCAGATCAACATCGGCAAGCTGTACTTCACGAAGGACAACCTCTGCCCCAACGGACCCTTCGGCGACGACGTGCCGCAGGACGACACGGGCGGCACGGAGTCCGGCGGCAGCGAGTCCGGTAGCAGCAGCGACTCCGGCAGTGGCAGCGACAGCGGCACCGGCACTGACACCGGCACCGGTACCAGCGGTGGCGTCGTCGACATCGACGAGGACATCATCGACGGATTCCTCCACGCGAGCAGCGACAGCAGCGGCAGCGGTGGCAGTGGCAGTGGCAGCGACACCGGTTCCGCACCTCCGGTCGACATACCCGAGGACGGCATCATGTCGATGAAGTGGGACTACGTCTGCAGTGGCCACATCGGCGGCACCTCGCACGAGGCGAAGATCACCGGGCTCGAGAACGGCAAGACCTACCAGTTCGCGATCGTCGCCTACGATCTCGCGGGCAATCCCGTGGTCGCGTCGGGCGACCTTCCGCTCACCGCATCTCCGCGCGAGACGCTCGACTTCTGGGAGCAGTGCGAGATCGACGGCAACGTCTGTGGTGAGGGTGGTTTCTGCAACTGCTCGGTCGAGGACGAGGGTCGCGGTGATGCGCTGTGGCTGGGTGCGCTTGCGGGGTTCGCCGCGCTGCGTCGGCGTCGGCGAGGACGACGATGATCGCTGCGCTCTTCGTGCTCGCGCTCGGGCCTGCGCCCGCTGAGACACCGCCCGCGGATCCCAAAGCGGATCCCAAAGCGGATCCCGCGGACTCCGTGATCCCACCGGCGGACAAGGACATCGTGCCGGTGTCCTCCGACGTCTACGGATCGCCGCACGATCCCGACATGCCGGGTGCGGCCCAACCGACCGTGCCCGACGCTCCGCCGCCGCGACCCGGTGAGGATCGCTGGGCCGGCACGCGCGATGCTCCGCCGCAGCCGAAGGCGCCGCCGTCCGAAGCCGCGATCGCACGCGACAGCACCGTGCCCGCGTTCGACGGCGAAGCGCGTCGCAAGTCGCGATGGCAGCGACCCGGCAGCCCGCAGCGCTTCGCGTTCGAGTTCAAGATCGGCCCGTATCTGCCCGAGGTCGACAAGTCCTACAAAGGCCCGGGCTTCGGGCCCTACGCGACCATCTTCGGCCGCACCGACAGCTCGGGTCACACCATCAAGAAGCCGAAGCTCGGCGTGATGCCGGCGTTCGCGTTCGAGTGGCAGTTCATCTATCTCGCCGGCCCACTCGCGCTCGGCACCCAAGTCGCGTTCTTCCTCGACAAGGCCGATGCGATCATCGCGGAGCCCAAGCCCGAGGACAAGACGATCCGCAGCACCGCCGACTCGACCAAGTTCGGCATGGTGCCGCTGTCGCTCCTGCTCATCTATCGCTTCGAGCTGCTCGCGGATTTCTACAAGGTGCCGCTCGTGCCCTACGCGAAGGTCGGCATGACCTACGCGTTTTGGTGGATCAAGGACGGCACCGGCAAGGTCGCGGTCAACGAGGCCGGCAAGAAGGGCCGCGGCGGCGTGATCGGCTGGCAGCTCAACCCGGGCTTGATGATCCGGCTCGATGCGTTCGAGCCCAGCGCATCGAAGAAGCTCGACCAGTCGACGAAGATCAACCACGCGTATCTCTTCGGCGAGTTCCAGCTCACGCGGCTGCGCAACTTCGGCGTCGGCAACTCGATCGACCTCGGCGACAAGACTGCGCTCGCCGGCATCGCGATCGAATTCTAGATGCGCTGGTAGGCCAGCAGCTCGATGTTCGCCTCGCGCGCGACGCCGGGCAGCGGTCGGCGCACGAAGCCCGCACGCGTCAGCGTACGCATCGTGCGGCCGCGTTGCGCGACGCGCTCGGGCCGATCGATGTGCGAAGTGACGACGAAGATCGTGCCTTGGTGATCGCGCAGGCGCGCGGCGAAGTCGTCGGCCTCCGGATCGAGGATCTCGGTGGGTAGCTCGTAGACCTCGAACGGGAAGCGCACGAACACGTAGGGCACCACGACGGTGAGGTCGCCGTCGAGCGCGTGCGTGTGGATCGACTCCGCGATGCGATCCCAGGGCTCGAAGTCCGCGGTGTCGTACTGCTTCGCGATGCCGGCGACGTGCAGTCGCGCGAGCACGAGCGTCGGCCACGCCAGGATCAGCACCGCGATCACGGCACCGAGCAGGCGCTCGTGTTGCGGTCGCACGCGCTGCGCGAGCATGCGCGCGAGCGACACGATCGCGGCGACACCCGCGGCCTGCAGCACCGCGATCGCGGCGAGCGACGGCATGAAGTAGCGCAGCGCGACGAAGTGCTGGGGGTTGCGCAGCAGCACGCCCGACAGGGGAAACACCGCGACCAGGAACAGCCCCAGCACGAGCGCCCGCCGCGACCACGGCCCGGGCACGAGCGCGAACGCGGCGATGCCCGGCACCCACCACGAGTCGAGCCCGAACGTCAGCAGATCGCGGGTGAGCTCGGCGGCGTTCTCGATCGGTCCCGCGCGCGACTCGAGCTGACCACCACCGCTGGTCGCCCAGACCTTCCACATGCCGGGCAAGAGCGGCGCAGCGACGAAGAGCGCGACCGCGATCGCGATCGCCCAGTGCTGCCACGACACCGCGCGCTCCTTCAGCTGCCAGCCCATGCAGAACAGCGCGAGCCCGACCAGAAACGGCACGGCGAAGAGGTGCACCCACAGCGCGAGCCCGGCGGTGAGCCCGAGCAGCACGAACGTGCGGCGCTCGGCCTGCGCTCCGCCGTCCTTCGCGAGCGCGCGCACGGCCAAGAGCAGCGCGAGCGCGGTGACGAGCCCGAGCAAGCTGTAGTGGCGGGCTTGCTGGGCGTACTTCAGCGCGTACGGCAACGCGGGCCACACGATCGCCGCAGCGATCGCCGCGGTGCGTCCGAACAGGCGCGCCGCGAGGATCACGATCACGGCGGCCAGCGCCGCGTTCGCGAGCACCGACGGCAGACGCACGCAGGTCTCGTGCGCGCCGCAGATCGCCATCGCGGCCTTCACCACGAGGAAGTAGCCGCCGGGATGATGCGCGCCGCCGTACGCCTCGTTCTGCATCGTGACGATGTCGGCGAGCGATCGCCGAGCGTCGTGCACGGTGAACGTCTCGTCGAGCCACAGGCTCGCCTCGGAGATGCCCCAGCTCCCCAGCGCCACGGCGAGCAGCGCCGCTGCCCACGCGAGCACGGCGAGCTCACGCTGCCTCATGTCACGAGCCGACGGATGAGCGCGAGCTCGATCTGCCGCCGCGCGATGCTGGCGTCGACGAGCTCGACGATCACGCGATCGCCGATGCCGATGGTGGTGCCGCTGCGCTCGCCCTTCATGCGCGCCATCAGCTCGTCGGGCACGAACGACTCGCGCGTCTCCTTCTCGAGCGCGTTGCGACGGATCATGCCGTCGACCGGCGGATCGTCGAGCTGCACGAACGCGCCGGTGTTCGACAGCCCGGTGATCGTGCCCTCGAAACGATCGCCGATGCGATCGCGCATGTACGCCGCGGCCAGCAACGCCTTCGCGTCGCGCTCGGCCTGCGTCACCTGGCGCTCGCGCTCGCTCGCCCGCACCGCGATGCCGGTGGCGACGTGGCGCTCGGGCATGCGCGGCACCGGATCGGGCCCGGCCGAGCCGCCGGTGCGCCGCAGCCACGCCTTGAGCACGCGGTGATCGACGAGGTCGGCGTAGCGACGGATCGGCGAGGTGAAGTGCAGGTATGCACCGCTCGCGAGCGCGAAGTGGCCGACGTTGCCGGTGGCGTACTCGGCCTGGGCGAGCGCACGCAAGAGCAACCCGTTGAGCGCGTTGCGACGCGGGTGCTTCGCGATGCGCTTGAGGAACTGCTGCATGAGCTTCGGCGAGCTCAGATCGTCGGGACCGACGTCGACCGCGAGCAGCCCCGCGATCGCACAGAAGCGCTCGATGCGGGCCTCGTCGGGCGGCGCGTGCACGCGGTACAGCGCCGGCAATCGCTGCTGCGCGCACACGCGTGCGGCCGCTTCGTTCGCGGCGAGCATCAGCTCTTCGATGAGGTTGTACGCGCGCGCGATCTCGGGGCGCGCACGCGTGAGCTCGATCGAGCGCACGCGCTCGGGATCGTCCTGATCGAGCCGCACCTTGGTCTCGGGCAGGTTGAGCTCGATCGCACCGCGGCGCATCCGGACCTTGCGCAGGCGATCGGCGACGACGCGCAGCTCGACGACGCGCTCGCGCAGCTCGGGCGCCCCACCCTTGCCGTCGAGCATCTGTGCGGCCTGCTCGTAGGTGAGCCGCGCGCGGCTGCGGATCACCGCCGCGGCGATCACCGTGTTGTCGACGCCGCCGGCCTTGTCGACGTCGAGCGACACCACCATCGCGCAGCGATCCTGATCGGGCACGAGCGAGCAGATGTTGCTCGACAGCTCGGGCGGCAGCATCGGGATCGCGCGATCGGGCAGGTAGCAGGAGAAGCAGCGCAGCGCGGCTTCGACGTCGAACGCATCGCCTTCGCGCACGTAGTGCGAGACGTCGGCGACCGCGACGTGCAAGCGCGTGCCGCCCTTCGCGAGCGGCTCGATGCACACGGCATCGTCGAAGTCGCGCGCGTCGGGTGGATCGATCGTGCAAAACGGCAGGTGCCGCATGTCGGTGCGGCCCTCGAGATCGCTCGGCAGCACCTCGGCGGGCACCTTCTTCGCCGCGTCGAGCACGTTCTGCGGGAACTCGGGATCGACACCGTGCTCGATGAGGATCTTGATCTGCTCGGTGGCGAGCTTGCCCGGGCGACCGAGCACCTTGTCGACCGTGACCAACACGCGCGGCGCGGTGGGCACGGGATACTCGACGATGTCGGCGAGCACGACCATGTCGAACGGCTCGGGCGGCAGCTCGCCGACCACCTCGACGAAGTCGATGACGCGCGGATCGTCGGGCTCGAGCATGAGCTTGCCACGCTGGCGTCGCAGGATTCCGGTGAGCCGACTGCGTCGGCGCGCGACCACCGATCGCACCGCGCCTTCGAGCCCGCGATCGGCCGCCCACGCGGAGACCAGCACCTCGTCGCCGTCCATCGCACCGTTGCGGTGCATCGCGGGGATGAAGACGGTGCCACCTTCGTCGTCGCGCTCGGCGAAGCCGAAGCCCTGGGGATGCAGCGCGAGGCGGCAGCGCAGCGTCTCGCCGCTCGCGGTCGGCGGTGGCGATGCATCGTGGCTCCGCTCGGCGCGTTGCTGCTTGCGCGTGCGATCGCGATCGCGCTCCTTCGCCTCGTGATCGCGACGACGTTGCGCCTTCGCATCCGCGGGCGCATTGCGCTGCCCACCGCGCTTCGCCGCGCCGCCAGGCTTGCTCTTCTTCGCTCGCGCGTCGCCACGCGCATCGTTTCTCCGCTTCGCCAACGCGGCGAACCCTACCCGGTCGAAGCCGTCGCGACCAGCCCGCGCGCGTGGCCGTCGTCGCAACCGACGACGAGCGTGCCTTCGGGGGTGATGGCGATCTGGGCGTCGACGTCGGCGGGGAACTCGAGCTGCCAGAGCAGCTTGCCCGCGGCATCGAGCGCGTAGACGCGATCGTCGCGGCTGCCGAAGTAGATCCGGCCCTCGCGATCGATCGTCGGCGCCGCGGCCAGCGGACCTCCGGTGCGGAACGTCCAGCGCAGCTTGCCCGCGGGCGTGAGCGCGTAGAGCGAGCCGTCGCCCGACGCGACGTGGATCGTGCCGTCGGCACCGAGCGTCGCGGCGCTGCGGATCTCGCCCTTGGTCGGCCAGCTCCACGCGAGCGCGCCGTCGGGTTTCAACGCGTAGAGCTTGCCGTCGTCGGCCCCGACGTAGATCGTGCCGCTCGCGTCCGTGACCGGCGATCCGTCGACGTCGGCACCGACCGCGAACGTCCACGCGAGCGCACCGTCGGTCTTCAGCGCAGTGACGTTGCCGTCGAAGCCGCCCGCGACGACGAGCGCATCGGTGACGAGCGGCGTGGAGAAGACGTGGCGCGCACGCACGCCGTCGCCACTGGGCGTGTGCCAGCGGATCTCGCCGTCCTTGCCGAGGCGGTAGATCCCGTCGGCGCCGACGACGAGATCGCCGTCGGGCGCGAGCGTCGGTCCACCATCGACGTCGCAGCGCACGCCCTCGGGCCCGCGTGCGCGCGGGGGATTGCAGTCGCCCAGACGCACGCGCGCAGCGATCGCGCCGCCCGCATCGATCGCGTAGAGCGTGTCGTCGTCGGCGCCGAGCCACACGCGTCCGTCGCCGTCGGCGATCGGGCTCGACCACACGATCCCGTCGACCGCGAGATCGGCGACGACGCGCCCCCGATCGGCGCCGCCGCTGGCGATCGCGACGACACGACCCGAGTGGCTCGCGACCCAGACGCGGTGCTCGCCGCCGGCGGTGACGACGGGCAACGGCCGTGCAGTGATGACCGATCCCAGGTCCACGTCCCAGGCGACGCGGGGTCGCTCGGCCGGTCCGGCGATCGCTTCGCTCACACCCGGCGGCGCCGCGACCTCCGTCTTCGCGATGCAGCGACCGGTCGCACAGGTCTGTCCCGCCGGACAGTCGTCGTCGCTCGAACAGCTCGAATCGACGTTCTTGCCGTTTCCGGGTCGGCACGCCAGGATGGACAGCGCAGCGAGCAGGGCCCGCCGGCCAGCGCGCATTCGCACCGAATGTGGGACATCGGGCACGTAGGGCGTCATCTTGCCTCGAAATGGGGCTTTGACTTCCAATTCTGTAGGTGGTAGTGGTACCGGACGGCGCGAAGCGCCAATTCACGAATAAACTCTTGTGAAATCAAGGGTTTGCGGGGCGGGGCCACGGGGAGCTCCGGCTTGGGAGACGGGAACATGGTTGCAGAGCAGGCCGCGAGGGCGCGTGACAAGGAAGAGCCGGTCGAAGAGATCTACTACCGCAAGGGTGACATCGACTTCTGCTTCCTGCTGAACCGCCGCCACCACAACCTCCGCGTGTTCGACTACCGCGTCGGCAACTACCAACAAAAGCGCGACTTCTTCGATCGCATCGCTCGCACCGAAGGTCTGCGCAAGGTCTTCACGGTCGTCGAGAAGCAAGACAGCAAGAGCTGGCGCAGCGTGGGCTTCTCGCGCGAGGGCGCGATCCCAGGGTACTTCCGCACCGCGGACGCGTACATCATGAGCCGCGTCTACACCGACGACGGCGAGCCGATCCAAGGTGGTGCGCCGAAGCTCGTCGCGCCGTCCTCGCACGGCAAGGAGCGTGCACCGGTGAAGCCGCGCGGGCTCAACACCGAGCTCGTCACCGATCGTCGTCGGCTCGGCGCGATGGCAGCGGCGCACTCCGAGGCGTCGCTCTACGCACCGTTCCGCCGCGGCACGTTCCATCCCGATCTCGGCATGGTCGCGAAGATGGGCCGCAAGGAGTACTGGGTCGGCGCGGAGACGGACTCGTCGTTCGGCCACGCGAAGATCGACATGCTCACGGTGCCGGACAAGGAGCCCGACGTCGCAGTGCTCTCGTACTGCGTGCGCGCGCTGCTCGACGAGCTCTTGAAGATCGAGACGGCGAGCGTGTTCTCGCTGTGCGCGGTCGACTGGGCGCTGTCGAACCAGGTCTACGCGGAGCTCGGCTTCAAGGTCACCGCACGGCTCACCGACCACGTCACGCGCGACGAAGAGTTCATCGGCGCGCAGCTGTGGCATCGCCGCCTCGCGAACACGCCGACGCCGCGTCTGCCTTCGTTCATTTGACCGAAGGCGCGCTAGACTCCGTCGCATGAGCGACGATCCTCTCGCGACGGTGACCCGGATGTCGCCGCCTTCGGCGCGGCGTACGGAGCCGGGCGCGGTGCTGCGGGTCGTTCATCCCGCAGGGCTGCAGTGGAGCGCGACGCTGGGCGCCGGCACCGTCGTCGTCGGCCGTACGGCGAGCTCGGACGTCGCGGCGCCGCTGCGCCACGACACGGTGTCGCGCAATCACTTCGAGATCACCTGGGACGCGGATCAAGGGGCGCATCTGGGCCGCGATCTCGGCAGCCACAACGGCTCGCGCGTCGACGGCTCTGCGCTCGGCACCCAAGCCACCGCGCTGCGCGAGCAAGCGGTCGTGCAGCTCGGCGACGTCACGCTCGTGTACGACCCGATCTCGACGATCGCGCTCGCGAACGACGCGAGCGTGGAGATCGACAACTGCCCCGGCCACTCGCAGGCCGCGCTGGCGCTGCGCTCCGCACTCTCGCGCGCCGCGACCGATCCCTCGCCGGTGCTGCTCATCGGTGAGACCGGCACCGGCAAGGAGTTCGCCGCGCGCGAGCTGCATGCACGGAGCCGACGCAAGGGCCCGATGCTCAGCATCAACTGCGCGGCCCTGTCCGCGCAGATCATCGACAGCCAGCTCTTCGGACACGTGCGCGGCGCGTTCACGGGCGCAGCCGCGGACTCGCCCGGCATGTTCCGCGCAGCCGAGGGCGGCACGCTCTTCCTCGACGAGATCGGCGAGCTGCCGCTCGAGCTGCAGCCCAAGCTCTTGCGCGCGCTGCAAGAGGGCGAGGTGCAGCCCGTCGGTGGCAATCGCATCGTGAAGGTCGACGTGCGCGTCGTCGCGGCGACGAACCGCGAGCTCGATCGCGCCGTGGAAGTCGGCGCGTTCCGTCGCGATCTCTACGCGCGCCTATCGCTGATGGAGATTCGATTGCCCGCGCTGCGTCAGCGTCGCGCCGATCTCTTCGACTGGATCGCGCGGCTGCACCGTGCGTGGCTCGATCGCCGCAGCGACGTCGATCGCTCGCCGCTGCAATTCGATCCCGAGGTCGCCGAGGTGTTGCTGCTGCATGCGTGGGCGAGCAACCTGCGCGAGGTCGATCGGCTCGTGCACGGCCTCGCGGCGCAGATGCCTGCGAACGAGCTCGTCGGCCGCTCGGATCTGCCGACATGGTTCGTCGATCCGGAATCGGGCGACGACGATCTACCGCCGCCGGCGCCGAAGCGCGCCGTACCCAGCCGCGAAGAGTTCGCGGCCGAGTTCGAGCGCCTCGGCGGCAACGTCCGCGCGCTCGCGAAGCACTTCGACCGCGATCGCCGACAGATCTATCGTTGGATCGACAGCTATGGGTTGCGCCGCGATGGCGGCGGCGGCAGCTGAACCGCCGCGGTCGTACGCTCGGCTACAGTGCCGTCAGATTTGCCTGCGACAGGCGGCGTGTTCACCCTTTCGATTCCGACGGATTCGCGGTATCTCCACGGACGGTTCGGGTCGCTGAAACGGCCCAATTCCGGAGGAAACGAACGATGAAGATCGCCAGCAGCGTGCTCCTTCTTGCCGCACTCGTGGTGGGCGGATGCGAGAAGAGCCAGACGGATACGGCCAACCCCGACGACGCGACCAAGACGGAGACCCCGGCGACGGACGCCCCCGCCGATGCACCGGCGGATGCACCCACCGATGCCGAGGCGCCTGCGGATGCGCCGGCTGCCGAAGGCGACGCCGCGGCGGCACCCGAGGGCTGAAGACAGCCTGGGTCGTTCGAGAGAGCCTCCGTCGTTCGCGACGGGGGCTCTTTCAATTTCGGCTGCGGCCCCAACGGCGTCGCAGCGTCGCGAAGAACGCGAGCGCGAAGAAGCTCGTCGCGGACGATGGATCCGTCGTGCAGCCGCAGCCGGTGTCGGCCGGGTGCTCGCCGAAGGTGTCGGGCAGCGCATCCGGTCCATCGTCGCCGGTGCCGTCGGCCGCAGTGCCCTCGCCTTCGCTGTCGAGCGGGCCTTCGCCGATCGAATCCTCCGCGGATGCGGTGCTGGGATCGGTGGTCATCGGTGCGGTCGTCATCATCGGCGGCTCGCCGGTCGAGTCGACGCCGCCGCTCGTGTCCGCGGGCATCGTCGTCTCGCCACCGCCGTCGCTCGACGTGCTCTCGCCCGGCAGCGGCAGCACGCACGCGCCGGGTGCCTGCGTGATGCCGATGTCGTCGCCGTAGAAGAAGCGCAAGATGGCGGCGTAGTCGTAGCCGTTGTCGTTCTCGAGACAGCGCGCCGACCACTGTCCCATGCAGCCGCGGTTCTGCCCGTAGCCGGAGTCGCCGGGATTGTGGACGAAGCCGAGCTCGGTCTGCTCGACCATCGTGCCGCTCTTGCCTTCGTTGTACGTCACCCAGTGCTCGGTCGACGCCGCCGCATCGTCACCGACACAACCCGGACCCGCGACGCCGCTGTCGCCCGCGACGAAGAACGCGTAGGTCAGCGTGTCGTTGTAGTTGAGGTAGAGCCCGCTCGTCTCCTGCACCGCTTGGATCTGTTGCGGCGTGGGATCCGATCCGCACGAGTACACCTGACAGCCCTGCCCGTCGCAGATGCCACCGCTGGTCTCGATCGCGTAGTACGCCACGGAGCGCGCCGCGATGGCCTGCGCCTTCAGGGCCTCGAACGGCGCGCCGCCGTTTTCGCAGTGCACGACGTGCGGCAGGTAGTCCTCTTCCATGTCGATCGTGCCGATGCCGTCGACGTCGATCGTGCAGTGGGCCGCGGGCAGCGGCGCGGGGATCCGTTGGATCGGCGGCTTCTGCTCGAGCGGAAGATCGCCGTCACGATCGAACAACGGATCGTCGTCGGCGGCACATCCGAATGCGAGCACCAACGCGAGCGACGCGATGCGTGACAAGCCTGCCCCTCCTCGAGACGAGGCTAACAGCGGCGCGTGGTGGTCGCCACGACGTCGAGCACCGAGCGGACCGCGGCTACGTAGCAGCGCGTAGCGGGGGGCGCTCTCGCGCGTTCACGGCTCGGGTGTGACGACCGACTGCACGAGCCCGGTGAGGCAGCGGATCGCAGGGCTGAAGTCGACCCCGCAGATCGACTCGATGCAGCAGCGCACGCGCGCCTCGTCGGTGTCGGTCGTCGGATCGTCGGCGCGGTTGAGGCTCTCGCACACGCTGCGCACGCGCGCGGGCGGCAGCGCCTGACCGCGCGAGATGTCGGCCTCGTCGTCGTACGCGGTGCAGCCGGGCCCGATGCCGAACTGGAATTGCTTGTCGGGTGCGGTGATGCCGGCCGCCCACTCCGCGGGCAGGATGTCGCCGTCGGGATACTGCCCGTCGCGCCAGTTGCGGTAGACGAGCGATGCGACGCCGCCCTCGATCGGCTCGTACGGCGGATCTTCGGCGTAGGCGGTGACCTCGGGCACGCCCATCACGCCGAGCATGATGACCTCGCGATCCTCCCCGAGCTGCGCCAGCAGATCGACGTAGCGCGACAGCGGATGCAGCACCGCGTCGGCATCGGCGACGTCGGGATTGTTGTCGCGATCCTTGTTGGTCGCGACGCAGCTCTCGTACACGCCGTACACCGGATCGAGCCCTTCGCACTCGACCCCCGCGTGCCAGCAGATCGCTGCGCTCGTTTCGGGCGCGTCGTCGTCGGGATCGACTTCCATGAAGTCCTGGTCCTCCATGATGTTGAAGTCGCGCACCGAGCAATCGGCACCGTCGGTGATGATCGCGATCGCCAGCGTCGCTCCGTCGCGCAGGAACGGCTTGTCGATCCAGTCCCACTCCGCTTCGTCGCAGCCCTCGGGATCGTTCCAGCACGCGTCGGGATTGAGCGCCTGCAGCATCACCTCGAGCGGCGACTCGTAGCCGCAGCCATCGACGCCCTGGGGACCGATGCACGACAGCGCCTCCGCCGGCCCGCCACCCATGACGTTGTCGCCGTCGCGATCGAAGTGCAGGAACTGATCGCTGGGGGCCGCCGGCGCGAGCGGATCGCACACATTCGTGCACGCGGCCTCGACCGAGATGATCGGCGGCTCGATGCTGGTGAAGCGCGTGAGCCGTTCGGTGCACGGCGTCGAGATCGGGCCGGCCGCCGCGGCCTTGTAGTCCTCGTGCACGTCGGGCGTGTAGCACTTCGGGTTCAGCCCGAGATCGGTGGTCGTGACCATGATGTTCACGTCGGCACCGACCTTGTGCCCCTTGCCGTCTTCGAGCTCCTTCAGCTGCTCGATGAGCAAGCTGAAGTTGCGCGCGAGGTTCAGCTGCTCCTCGCCCATCGTGCGGCTATTGTCGATCACGAAGAGGATGTCGAGCTTGTTCTGACAGCCGAGCTCGGGATCGCAGGGATCGAGCGGCGGCAGATCGGGCGGCGTGCCCGTGCTCGAGCCCATCGTCGTCGGCTGCACACCGCTCGTGCCTTCGCCTTGCGCAGGCCCGAGCACGAGCGCGACGTTGGGGCAGCCGGCCAGCGGCACGAGGGCGACGAGCGAGAGCCCTCGCATCGGCCCCCGAGACGCCACACACCCGCGTGCTCGGCTCACCCCCACGCCCCGAATCTTGACATGGACGCGCCGCGCCGCGCCCGGGCGCACTGACCGCGGGCCACGAATCCCGGCGCCCACGGGCCCCCCGCACGCTTTCGTCGATCGCGTGAGCCGATCGGCGAGCTTGGCGTGATCTTGTACCTGAGGATGCTGCGATCGGCCCCTGACGTCGGTGCGCTCCGGGCCACCGAGCCCGACGACGAGGTGCTGGTCGCCCGCTGTCGCGCGGGCGACCGCGCGGCCTTCCGCGAGCTCTACCTGCGTCACGCTCGCTACGTCGCGGGTGCGGTCGCGCGCTGGCTCGGTGACGACGGCGAGCTCGACGACGTCGTGCAGGACACCTTCGTGCGCGCGGCCGAGCGACTGGACACGTTGCGCCAGCCCGCGCTCGTGCGTCCATGGCTGGTGACGATCGCCATTCGGCTCACGCACTCGCGCATCGTGCGAGCGCGCCGACGCGGTGGGCTCTTGCGACTGTTCGGTTGGCAGTCGCCGCAGGTGTCCGACCCCCGCGATCGTGCGCCCGCCGACGAGCTCTCCGCCGCGCTCTCGCGGATCCCCGACGGGCTGCGCACGCCGTGGCTGCTGCACCACATCGAAGGCGAGCGGCTCGAGGACGTCGCGGCCACCTGCGGCGTGTCGCTCGCGACCATCAAGCGCCGCATCGCGGAGTGCGAGCAGAAGCTCACCGCCAAGCTCGGTGCACCGCCACGCATCGCGAACGGAGGCCGCGCGTGATCGACGAGGCCACCCGCGCGATGCGAGCACGCGCGCCCGAGTGGGACGCGTTGCGCGAGCGTCGAGTGCTCGCGCGCATCGAGAGCGAGCTCGACGCACGCAGCGGACGATCGCGCCGTCGCTTCGTCCCGATCGTCGCGGCGTCGC
>DASZPU010000614.1:0-31546 GCA_035550195.1 Nannocystaceae bacterium | reverse complement strand
GTCCGTGCGCTCGGGCTCGGCCTCGGATGGCGCGGGCGCGTCTTCGAGGGCGTCGGTGTTGCCCAGGGTCGCGCCCACGGTTTGTCGAGACTACTCCCCGCGGCCGAAGTTCCCCAGCGCGATCACAGATCCGGGTGGATTCGCAGGCCTAGGTTGAACCCGATGACGGTGTCCTTGAAGGGACCCGACACCTGCTGCGTGAAGCCGAAGCCGACGTCGACGCCCACGCCGCCGACGGGCGCGGGCTTCACGTACGCGATGCCGCCGCTGACGAACACGCGATCGTCTTTCTTGCCCTTGCCGCGGCTGTCCCACGTGGTGCCGAAGCGCAGCGGCACCGGGCCTGCGACGAACTCCGCGCTGCCACCCATCACGGTGCGGTTGTACTTCTCGAAGCGGAAGCTCGAGAAGTCGTGGAAGCCGTCGAAGTTCAGGTTGAAGTCGATCTTGCGCAGCGGGAACACGCTCGCGGCGTAGGCGAGCCCGAGCGGATAGTCGGAGAGCTCGCCGAGCGATCGATAACGGATCTGCGTGTCCTCGCCGATGCTCACGTCGGTGAGCTTCACGTCGCGATCGTCGGTGTACGCGGGATCGTTGTTGCCGGTGAGGTTCACACCGACGAGCGAGAACGCGGCCCAGCCCGCGAAGTTCGCGGTGAGGCTCGCATCGAGCCCGAATGCGTTGAGCTTGTCGTGCGCATTGCGTGCGACGCCGTTGTCGTCGCGGTAGCGCAGGCTCGTGTACTGGTACTTGGGCTTGAGCCCGACCGCGAGCCACTGCTTCACGATGCTCACGCTGATCGCGGCGAGCGCTTCGTGCCCGAACTGCGAGAGCTCGAGCTTGCGATCCATCCCCATCGCATCTTGGAATTGGATCTGCGGCTTGCCGCGCATGAACAGGTAGCCGAGCCCGAGCGACACGCGCGAGTTGTTGAGCGAGTCCATCACGAGGATGCCGACACCGCTCGTGCGACTCGCGACGCGCAGCTGGTAGAGCGGCTCGATCGCGAAGACCTGCGAGAAGGCCATGTTCGACGGGTTGGCCAACACCGCTGCGGTGCCGTACGCCGATGCGCGACCCGTGTTGCCCATCGCGAGGTTGCGCGTGCCGTCGACGCCCGGTGATGCGAGCGCGGAATCGGGGCACGCCGCGAGCCACGCGCCCAGCAGAGCGGCCGCGGCGAGCGTGCGACGCGAGCGGATCACGCGGGCGCTGGCGAGCAAACCCCGTGCCTCGCCGGAGTTCTCCGATCCGCGCGGAACCGATGCAGAGCGACCTCGCGCGTACGCGACGTTCGTGCACGAACCCGCGCCTGCGTTGACATCCTGACGCTCCGCACGTCGTCGTGGGCTCGTGCGCGGGCTGTTCAAAACGTCCATCGGCGCGGGGCAGCATACGCGGCTCGCGGATCGCCACCAATTTCCGACCAACCCTCCGATGTGCAGGGGGGCGCAGGCCTCGCGAACCAGCACGAACGAAGTGTCGATCGCGGTTGGAATCCCCCCCTGACATGGAGTCGAATTGCCTCGTGGGGCAGCCGGACCGCTTCGATGTGGTGGTCGTCGGCGCACGGGGATCCGGTGCGCAGGCGATCGCTGCGCTCGCGGCCGCGATCGAACGCAAGGTGGGGATCGCCCCGGGTGCGATCCAAGTCGGGCTCGAGCACGGCGGCGCGTGTGTGCATCACGACGTCGGCAAGTCCGAGGCGATCACGCTCGCGCGCGTGCTGCAGGAGCTCGGTGCGGTGGTCGACGTGCGACCGTCGCGACGCGACGAGAGCTCGCCGTTTCTGCTCGAGCCCGATGCCGAGGCGAGCGCGACACCACCGGCACCGCCTCCGTTCATGGCGGGTGCCGACGACGACGATCGCGATCTCGTGTCGCT
The DNA here is from genome assembly GCA_035550195.1 of Nannocystaceae bacterium. Classification (GTDB taxonomy): domain Bacteria; phylum Myxococcota_A; class Polyangia; order Nannocystales; family Nannocystaceae; genus Xiheibacterium. The sequence continues at coordinate 29,662 of DASZPU010000614.1, read as the reverse complement.
GCAAGGGCTCGACGCAGAGCCGGTGCGTCCGCCTCCGAGACGTGCGCCCACGGGCGAGGTCGATCACTCGCGGCCGCAAGGTCAGCCGGTGCACACCGAGCCCGAGCGACCGTTCGGCAGCGATCGCAAGCCGCGACGTGCGAGCCAACCGGGGCCACCGCGCGTGCCCGATTCGCAGCGCGTGCCGATCGTGCGCGAGATACCTTCGTCGCGATCGACTCCGCCGACGGGCACCGCACCGCCGCGTCGAGGCACGCCCGCTGCGGTGGTTCGTTCGACGCCGCCGACCGGCATCGCATCGCCGCGTCGCGGCACGCCTGCGGCCCCCTCGGCCCGCGAGCCGACGCCCGCTCGCGAGCCGGCGCCCGCTCGCGAGCCACCGGCGAGCGCCTCGTCCTCCGCTCGCTTCGCACCGCCCGGCATGGGCGAGAAGGTCGAGCTCGATCTCACCGGTCGCTCACCGACGCTCGGACGCGGTCGCTCGGAGATCAGCGGCACACGTCCGATCGCGGAGAAGAGCGGCACGCGTCCGCTGTCGGAGAGCAGCGGCACGAAGGTCATCGACGATCCCGCGATCGCGACGGGTGAGGTCGATCGTCGGGTCTCGCCGCCGCCCTCGCGCAGCGGTGGCGGCTTCCCGTCGCCGATGGAGCCGCAGAGCTCGCACGGCAGCGATCGCGTGCCGATCATACCGCCGCCGTCGAGCTCCGGCTCGTACGCCCAAGGCACGCTCGCTGCACAACACGCGGCACTCGTGGCTCCGCCCGCGGGATTGCTCGCCGGCGATCGCGTGACCTCGGGGCTGCTCGGTGCCGCGATCGCGGCGCTGATCGGCATCGCGATCGCGTACGGCTGGGTGCGCCGCGACGTGCTGTCGACCAGCGAGCGACTCGAAGGCGAGCTGCGCACCGCGGTCGCAGATCCGATCGGCGTCGACGAAGGTCGTGTGCGCGCGCCGCAAGCGATCGCGGACGAGCTCGGCGGTGCCCTCGACGAGCACCGCTCGCGCTATCTGCAGATCTGGGCGCTCGTCGCGTTGCCGCTGGGGCTCGCGTTCGGCGTGCTCAAGCGGAGCTCGGCGCGGGCGTAGCGGGGTCGTCGACCATGATCGTGCCCGACGCTTCCATGCGCTGGGGATGGATCTCGATCGGTGCGGGCGCAGGCGCAACGGCGGTGTCGCGCAGCGCGACCCATGCGGTCGCGATGAAGAGCATCGCGATCGCGAGCCCGGTCGCTTCCTCGTAGCCTTGCAGCTGCTCGGCGGCGCGCAGGCGATCGATCGGTCGGCCCGCGACGAGATCGACGCGCGCCCACGCCTCGTAGAGCGCGGGCAGCAACATCGCACGCCACAGCGCAGTGGTGGTGACGAGCACCATCGCGAGCACGCCGGCGATCTTCGACTTGGTCCAGCGCGGCAAGAGCACGAATGCGACGAGCGCCGCGGCGAGGGTGATCTCGGCGAGTCGGAAGTGTACCGGCTGCGCGAGCGCCTTCGCGAGGTTCGCGTCGACCAACGCGTCGGCGCGCGCCAGCATCGGCAGCACCACGAAGCGCGCGAGCAGCTGCGCCGCGATCGCGGTCGCCATCACCATGAGCCCCAGACAAGCGGCAGGACGAAGATTGCGTGACATCGACGCTCGCTCGCAGCGGTTAGCACGCGGTCCGTGATCGCCGCCAGAAACCGGCGCGCGCAGGCGGGCGGCTTGACGCGAAGCGGGGGGATTGCGACGGTCTCGCCATGCCCAGAGCCTCGCGACGCGCGTGGCTGGGCGGCGCTGCGGCGGCCGCCGGCACGATGATGTTGCCCGCGCGGCGCGTCGTCGCGGCCAGCGACGAGCGCGTCGTCGAAGAAGCCAAGTCGCCCTTCAACCACGTCGTGGTCGCCGAGACCGAGGACGTGCGCACGATGTACTTCGTCGTCGACGGCACCTACTACATCGAGTCGCGGCTCGATCGTCGGCAGCCGCTCGCGCTCGATCTCGACTACACGCGCACGATGATGGCGGGCTTCCTCGTGCAGCCGCAGATCAAGCGGCTGCTGATGATCGGCTTCGGTGGCGGCACGATCAGCAACTACTTGTTCCGGCGCTTCCCCGGGCTCGAGGTCGATGCAGTCGACATCGACGGCGAGGTCATCCGGCTCGCGCGCAAGTACTTCGAGGTGCCCGACGATCCGAAGTACCGCACGCACGCGGCCGACGGTCGGCTGTTCGTCGAGCAGAGCGATCCCGCGATGAAGTGGGACATGATCATGCTCGACGCGTTCCGCGGCGTGTTCGTGCCGTTCCACCTCAAGACGCGCGAGTACTACGCGCTCCTGAAGAGCCGGCTCTCGGACGATGGCGTGGTCGTCGCGAACCTGCACAACGCGACGCCGATGTACGCGCACGATCGCGTGACGTTCGACGAGTCCTTCCCCGGCGGCTACGCGTTCATGGCCGAGAGCAGCCGGCAGACCACGTTCGTCGCGTCGGCGAGCGCGCGACAGATCGGCGCGTACGAGCTGCGCAAGAACGCGACGAAGCTCGACCCGCACTTCGACTTCGATCTGCACGGGCTCGCGGCGCGCTGGTATCTCGGGCGCGACTACGATCCCAACGTGGCCGTCTTGCGCGACGACTTTCCCGAGGGCCAGACGCCCAAGGGCGCCGATCGGCACAACGTGCGCTGCGAAGGACCCGACTGTCCGTATCGCATGCGGTAGGGGCTACGCATGGAGGACTCCACCGCCTCCGACGACACGGTCGCCGCCGATTCCGACGGCCCCGCGCGGGCATCGGGTGTGCTCGTGCAGGGCACCATGGTCGGGCGCTACATGGTGCTGGCGCGCCTCGGCGCCGGCGGCATGGGGGTCGTGTACGCGGCGTACGATCCGGAGCTCGATCGCCGGGTCGCGCTCAAGCTCTTGCACGCGGACAAGCCGGGCGAAGTGGATCTCGATGCGCGGCAACGGCTGCAGCGCGAGGCGCAGGCGCTGGCCAAGCTCGGCCATCCCAACGTCGTCGCCGTGCACGACGTGCTCGAGCACGACGGACGCGTGGTGCTCGCGATGGAGTTCGTCGAAGGCACGACGCTCGGCGCGTGGTTGCGCGCCACGCCACGGAGCTCGAGCGAGATCGTCGATGTGTTCGTGGCCGCGGCGCAGGGGCTCATCGCGGCGCACGATCGCGGGCTCGTGCATCGCGACTTCAAGCCGGACAACGTGATGATCACGCCGTCCTCGTCGGGCGAGCTACGCGTGCGCGTGATGGACTTCGGGCTCGCGCGTCCGATCGGCGAGCTCGAGCGCGTCGATGCCGTCGTCGGCACGCCGGCCTACATGGCCCCGGAACAGCTCGCCGGTCGCGACGTCGGCCCGGCCGCCGATCAGTTCGCGTTCTGCGTCGCGCTGTGGGAAGCGCTGTATCGCGAGCGTCCGTTTCGCGGCGCAGGACTCCCCGAGCTCGCGCGTGCGATCGCCAGCGGCGAGCACTCGGCACCACCGCCGGGCGCTCGCGTGCCGCGGTGGCTGCATCGCGCGTGCGAGCGCGGGATTGCGAGCGATCCGACGCAGCGTTTCACGGACATGCATGCGCTCGTCGGCGTGCTGCAGAGCGGACAAGGGCGCCAGCGCATGCGCGTGGCCGCGCTCGGCCTCGCGGCGGTGGTGGTGGTCGGGCTGGGCAGCGCGGCCGTGCGTCAGCAAGCACGTGCGCGCACGATCGCGGCGTGCGAGCGCGACGGCGACGCGATCGCACAGGTGTGGAACGACTCGACGCGCGCGGCGCTGCGCGATGGGTTGCTGCGAAGCGGCGCGACGTCGGCCGCCACCACGGCGGAGAAGGTCACGCCCTGGCTCGACGATCATGCGCGCGCATGGGCACGCGCGCGCACCGACGCATGTCGGGCGCACGCGCTCGAGCAGCGCTGGAGCGATCATCTGCACGAACGCGCGGTGTGGTGCCTCGACGAGCGCAAGCTCGAGCTGCAAGCGTTGGTGACGCGGCTGGCCGACGCGGATTCGGAGGCGACGAATCGCGCGGTCGCGGCCGCGACGGGCCTGCGGCGCATCGAGCCGTGTCTCGACGAGGCCTCGTTGCTGCGGCGATCGTCGCCGCCCCCCGAAGCGCGCGACGAGCTGCCGGCGATCTACGCCGAGCTCGCGCACGCCGAAGCGTTGTGGGCGACCGGTGCGTACGCCGATGGTCTGGACGCGGCGAAGGGGAGCCTCGCACGCGCGGAGGAGCTCGGGTGGCCACGCGCGATCGCGTCGGCGCGGCTGCGCGTCGCGACGCTGCTCGCGGAGACCGGTAACTACGCCGACGCCGAGAGCGACGCGCAGGCGGCCTACTTCACCGCGATCGCAGCGGGCGAGATCGACGAGGCGCTCGACGCCGCCGACGTGCTCGCGAATCTCGTCGGCACCTCGCGCGCGCGGCCCGACGACGGGATCCTGTGGTCGAAGCACGCGGACGTGCTGCGCGCGGCGATCCCCGATCCGCTGGGCTTGCGCGAAGCCTGGGCCCTCGACAACGTCGCGCGCATCGAGCTCGCGCGGGGGCACTACGAAGCCGCACAACACGGCCTCGAGGCCGCGCGCGAACGGCTCGAGCGCGCGCTCGGGCCCGAGCATCCGCAGGTGGCGGGCTGCCTCATCACGCTCGGCTTGAGTCGGTTTCGCCGCGACGACTACTCGAGCGCGCGTGCGGATTTCGAGCGCGCGCTCGCGATCGTCGAAGCGACGAAAGGCAACGAGCATCGCGACGTGGTGGCGATCATCACCAACCTCGCGCTGCTCGACGTGCGAACCGGAAAGTACGTCGAGGCGGGCGCGCACTTCGAGCGCGCGCTCGCCTTGCAGGAGGCGGCGTTCGGTCCGACCCATCCGAAGGTCGCGGTGATGATCTCGAACCGCGGTGTCGTCGCGAACTTTCTCGGCGAGTACGAGCAAGCGATCGAGCTGCACACGCGCGCGCTCGCGATCCGCGAGGAGCGATTGGGTGCGGATCATCCCGACGTGGCGGTTTCGCTCGTCAACCTCGGCCAGGCCCACTTCAATCTAGGGCACGCCGACGTCGCGCTGCCGCGGTTCGAGCGCGCGCTCGCGATCCAGACCCGTGCGCTCGGGCCCGAGCACCCCGACCAGGTCAACGTGCTCGTCAATCTCGCGAATCTGTTGCGGCAGCGTGGCAACGACGACGCCGCGGAGCCGCTGCTCGTGCGCGCGCTGGCGATCCTCGAGCGCGCGCTCGGCTCGGAGAACCCGGAGCTCGCGTATCCGCTGGTGGGGCTCGCGAACGTGGCGATCGATCGCAGACGTGGGCCCGAAGCGGTGGCGTTCGCCGAGCGAGCGCTGGCGCTGCGCGAGCATGCCGAGGTGCCGCCCGAAGAGCTCGCGATCGCGAAGGTCGCGACGGCACGGGCGCTGCGGCTGATCGATGCGCACTCGGATCGCGCGCAGCTGCGCGCGCGCGCGGGCTGCGCGGCGCTGCGCAGCCTCGGCCGGGCTACGCAGGTGTACCTCGACGAGTGCGAGGCGTTCGAACGGGGCGGGTAGTCGCGCATTTGGTTGTCGGCGTTCGTCCTACCTACGCATCCGATCGATCTGCCGGAGCGATAGCGCACCGCTTCGGGTCGCATGGAACGTTCGCGCTCGTGCTAGCGTCATGGGGCGATGACTCGGATTGCACGGTGCGTGCTGGTTGCGTGGGCGTGGGTGGGTGGCGGTTGTTTCAGCGAGACGACTCCGATCACGCAAGAGCTCCCGCCGGGCTGCTCGTTGGGCGCGCATCTGTGCCCGTGCGACGACGACAAGTGCGATCCGGGGCTCACGTGCTCGACGTCGGCACAGGTCTGCGTCGCAGTGGATTGCGAAGTCGGTGCGCTCGAGTGTCCGTGTGGCAAGGACGGCGCGTGCAATCCCGGGTTCGTGTGCACGGAGTATCTCTACTGCGGGCCCGATGGCAGCGCGGGCTCGGACACCGATGGCAGCACGTCGAACTCGGGCAGCGCGAGCAACTCGGGCAGCGCGTCGGAGAGCGGCACGACGATGACCGGCTCGGCGACGAGCACTGCAGACAGCACGAACACCGCGAGCGACACCGGCACGACCGGTGACGATACGTCCGACACCGCGATGACGGCGAGCACGACGATGACGTCGTCGACGAGCAACACGACGGATGATTCCAGCTCGACCACCGATCCGTCGGCGAGCACGACGATGACATCGTCGACGAGCACGACGAGTGACGACTCCGCGTCGACGACGGATGGCTCGGCGAGCACGACGATCATGACGTCGACCGGCGACCCGACCGATACGGACGGGAGCACCACGATCGACGCGACCACCGGCGCGTCGATGACCGGATCGAGCACGTTGACGACCACCGACGGGACGACCGGTGGCTCGGACGACGGCGGCTCGTTCAGCACGACGAGCCCACCGCCGGATCTCGGCATGCTGAGCGTGGGCACCACGATCATCGAGCCGACCGGCGCTTCGCTCGAGTAGCGCGGTCTACCTCTCGATGACCCGCGAATCGCCCGTGATCGCGAGCCGCACCGCGGGTGCGAGCGATCGCTCGATCGTCGTTTCGCCTTGCTCGGGGCTCACGTCGAGCACGACACCGCCGAGGTAGCTTCCATCGCGCAAGTCGTACACGAGCGCGTCACCGACGAAACGAGTGCGGGAGTCCGGTCCGCGTGAGCGGACGATCGCGATGAGGTCGAGCGCGCTGCAGATGTCGACAGAATGGGTCACGACCCCCGGTGGTTTCGCGGACAGCTCCACGCAGGACGACATCTCCGGTCCGAGGTTCCACAGCTTCGGACGTAGCGTCGCAGGGAACTCGATCGCCAGTCGGCGGCGCGTCGGATCGGGCTGCACGTCGCTGCGCAGCACCGCTGCTCGGGTCGCGGCGTCGCGCTCGATCTCCGCGAAGCTGCGAACCTTGGCCTGCATGATCGCGAACCGTTCCGCCGCCTCCGCGGCCCGTCGCTCTCGTTTCACACGCAGCGCCCACTCGCTCGCGATGGCGAAGCCGAGGCCGGCGATCACGCCCACGCACACGAGCGCGCGGCCTTGTCGGCGCCGCGCCTGCGCGCGCGCGAGCACGTCCTCACCGCGACCGACGACGACGAACGTGCACGACAGCGGCGGTGCACCGATCACGATGCGGCCGTCGGGCGCGACCGACGTGACGCCATTCACCGACACCCACGTGCCCGGCGCGAGCAACTCTTCCTCGAATCGATGGGGCCACGGCGTGCCGATCGGCGCACGCAGACTGCGGCCTTGATCCTTCGCCCACGCTTCGACGTGCGGTGGTGGCTCGGTGAACGTGCTGCACCCGAGCTCGACGGTCTTCGCCCCGACGATTCGAAGTGCGGTGGGGTCGACGATCGCGCTGCGGCCCTGCTGATCTTCGAGCATCCACCACACGGCGTGCTGGGTTTGTGCGACGAGCCGGTGCCGATTGCGACGCCCACCGACGTCGTACGCGGAGCTTCGCGCGTACACGCTGGGACAGCCGGAGATCGGTGCGGTGGGGCAGGCCTCGAGCGCACGCACGAAGCCTTCGAGCGTGACCGTGCCCGGCGAGGCTCCGTGCCCGATCGGAATGCGTGGCGAGCTGCGCAGCCGCGCGCGCAGCAGGGAGCTCGAACCGAGGCTCGCGAGCAGGATGACGCCGATCGCGGCCAGGACCCCGCCGACCGCGGCCGGGATCATCAGCAGCTCTTCGAGGTGCACACCGATGAGGACCCGCGGCGCGGTCGAGATGATCACTGCCGCAGTCGTGTAAGCGGGTGGTGGATCGTCGGCGTTCGGAGGTCATGCGACGCCTGCTCACCTGGTCGATCGCAGTTGCGATCGCGGGCGCGGCCACCGACGCGAGCGCGACGTGCATGCGGACAGGCAAGCGCAGAGCGGTCTGCTCGGCGCCCGACGGCGAGAGCTACGTGATCCGCATCGACGCGCCCGAGCCCGAAGTGCGCACCGCGAAGCACACGAGCGCGCGCGCGTTGCCGGACCGCGAGCTCGCGCGCTTCATCGCGCTGTGGTCGATGCGCACGCCGCTGTAGCGCGCGGCTACCCGTACGACCACTCCGCGTCGAACGTGGTGTCGCCGACGACGTCGCTGAGATCGGGGAGCGTGATGCCGTAGGTGATCCGCGCGTGGCCGGACGACTCGAGATAGACGATGGCGAAACCGGCGCGTTGCGCCGCCGGATCCCACAGCACGACGTGCACCTCGTACCAACCGGGTGAGTCGCAGCTCGAGCAATCGACGGTCTCGAACGGCGCGACGACGAACGGCACGCCCGCGAGCACGATGCTGCCGAGCTCTGCCGCGTGCACGGAGATGTCGGGCCCGTCGATCGCGACGTCGTCACCCTGGTAGATCACCTGGAACTCGGTGCCGGGGAGATCGACCGGCACATTCAGACCCACCAGCTGCTGCTCGCATGTGCCCGTCGCGAGCACGGTCTGCAGCGGGATGCCGTCGGTGCTCTCGACGTAGACGTGCGCGAGCCCGGTGTCGTCGCAGTAGAACCACAAGACCGTCCAGCTGGTGTCGGCGACGGCGAGGGCTTGGTAGAGCACGTAGCCGGCGGACGGCCACGGTTGGCGCTCGTACACGAGGACGGGGCGAACTTCGCCGTCGATCTCGACGGTGCCGAAGTCATCGGTGATGTCGATCGCGCCGACCGAGAGCTCACCGTCGCCGACGATCGACACGCGGAAGTCGATGGGGATCGAGCCCTGCGTCGGGCCGATCGATGGCGGGCCGCTGGGGGGATCACCGGTCGAGGATTCGCTTGTGCTCGAGTCGACGGTTGTCAGCGCGCCGAGATCGATCGCGGGTCCGGTGGTTTCGGCGATCGTGGTCGACGATTCGCTGGTGGTCTCCGCGGTGGTGCTCGTGGAGGTGGTGCTCGAGCTGCTGCCGCCGTGCGTCGCTGCAGCGCCGCTGCAGCCGAGCGCTGCGCAGAGCAGCGGTGCGGTGGCGCGGCGGATCACGGGTGGAGGTTAGCCGATCGCGCGGCGGCAGTTGATCGCGCCTTTTTGCATCGTCCTCGATCAGCGGCACTCGGCCGGCCCGCTCACGGGCGGACTCGCGTACGGGTTCGTGGCCGACGAGAAGATGTCGTCGCCTTCGAGGATGTTCCCGTCGTCGTCGCACATCGCGGTGCCCACGAGCGTGTCCACCAGGTGTTGCTCGTCGGTGCTCCCGAACACGGTGAACCAGGCTTCCGAGCAGCCGAGGAGCCGCGCCGCGAGCTCGTTGAAGAACGTGTCGTCCCACTCGATGACGCGGGCCACCACCCAATGCCCGTCGTAGATCTGCACCTCCGACTCCGGATCGCATGCGAACGTGAGCATGCCCTGCAGGCAATCGGCGACCATCGGGTCCTGTGTGGCCGCGTACTGCCCGATGTTGGTGCACGCGTCCTGCGACAGCGGCGGGAGCTCCGACTCGATGAAGGGGTTGAACACCAGGCAGGCCTCGGCGGTCGGCAACTCCGGCTCGGGGAGATCGGGCGCGTCGCACAGGGAGCTGTCGTCGTAGGTCAGCTCCGGCTCGGCGAGGCAGGTCGCGACATCCTGATCCATGAACGGCAGATAGTCGGAGCGGCCGGCGAGGTGCGAAGCGACGAGCGGGGCATCACGCGTGGTGTGATGCGCGAAGTCGGTGACGCCGCCCGTACCCATCCGTAGCCGGCTCGATTCGCCCCACGCGTCGTCGTCGGCGCTGTCCCAGTCGCCGAGGTCGACACTCGGCACGATCGGATACGAGAAGTCGATGTCGATCTCGCCGAACACGAGATCGAGCGACAACGACATGCCCGCCTCGATGGCCGTAGTGCTGCCCAGTGCAGCCGTCCGCGGTTGCACGGTCACGGACGTGGCGGCGATCGACGGATTCCCGCCCGTCACGTAGCTCTGCGCATGCAGTGCGTCGCGGAACTCGAACGACTGGCGCAGTGTTGCAGCGAGGCCTCCGCTGATCCACGGCCCGGACAGCGAGAACGGTCCCGCCGAGAAATTGTCGACCACGCCGACGAATGCGCGGGCCTCGATGTGGAATTCGTTGCCGATCGCGAACGCGTGATCGTCATTCTGCTGCGGTCGCATCATCTCGATCGCAGAATTCGCCCCGAAGAGCGGGATCCACCACGGGCTCGTGCTCTCGACCGACCAGTACCAATCGGTGGCGTGCTCGGCTTCGGTCTGCAGCTCCCAGGGCGCGTCGTTGTAGGAGATCCCGAAGGGATTGGTATGGCGATCTCCGCTTCGCGTCGCCGCGCCGGGCGGCTTGAAATTGACGAGCACGCGATCGTCGACGGCCCCGACCGGAATGCTCGGACCATTCGCCGCGCTCCAGTCGGCCCAGCTGGTCTGCCCGAGGCGAATCGCCGCCAGACCATCGAGCCACATCTCCATCGGACCGACGCGTCCGAGTGGCATGTGCAAGCCACCGTTTGCAGTCTGGCGCGAATAGCTGCCCACGGCCACCGCATCGACGTGCGTCGCAGTCTGATAGGTGCGCGCGTAGCCGACCTGCGTCACCGGATCGCAGTGGTAGCCCGCGCGATTGATCGTGCACGTGACGCCACCGACGGCGATCGGACGACGCATCGCTCCGGTTTCCACTTCGGTGTCGGCGGTGACGAGCGCGACCGGAGTGCGCAGCTCGGGGAGCGCCGGCAAGAAGCTCGCGAGCTCGAACGAGGTGCCGAGCGTCATCGGGATCGCGAAACCCTGTGCACCCTCGACGTCGAGTCCGTCCTCCGCCAGCGCGATGCGTTGGGGATTGGAGAGCTGCACGCGCGGCTCGACCGTCAGGAGGCGGACCGGCTCGTCGAAGAGCGCGAACTCCAGCGCGGTCTGCTGACCCATCGTGGGCGATCCGTTCCCTTGCTCTTCGCGCGCGCGCCGGGCGGAGCAGTACAGCCGCGCGCCGCGGAGTCTGCTGTCGTCGAACATTGCAGGCGCGTGATGGTCGGTGACGGTCTCGGCTTGGCCCTCCACGTGATTCGACGTGGCGAAGTCGATGTCTTGCGTGATCCAGCGGGCGAACAGCGGAGGAAAACCGGCCCATCGCTCCGTCGAGCTCCCCGGTTCGAAGTGCACGGTGATCGGCAGCGGTACGCTCGCTGCGAGCGCGTCGAGGAGACCATCCAACGTGCCGGCATTCGCACCGACGACATCGGCGACGGCCTGATCCGCCGCCGCGTCCAGCACGTCGGGGAAGGCCGGTGCGATCGTGTGTGGCTTCGACGTCGCGATCTGCTGCCACGTCGTATCGGACGTCTGCACGAAGCTCGTCGCCGCCGCCAGATCGGTTCCGATCGACAGCTCGACCTGACCGGGCGAGTAGAAGCCCAGCGGACCGATCGCGGGGATGTCGGTGGCGTTGTCGACGTTCGTCGCGTCGGGCGCGGGTGCATCCGGCACGACCGCGCGCGGCACGACGTTGCCGGTGGCGTGCTCGTCGGTGCCGCATCCGGCGAGAATCAGGAGGATCGAGAACCGTGCGTGGGTCATGCGATCTCGGTCGTGTATCGGACCGCGCGCATGTGACCGCGGACAGGTGCTTTTTTTCGCTCCTGCGTGGTATCGAACCCGAGCGCAGCTGTACGAAGGCTGCCGGAGTGCGGTCGCGTACCTGCGTGCCGCGCTCCGAGGTGCGCGCAGAGATCAGCGCTCGGCCGTGAGCAGCACCGTGACGTGCTGCTCGCCGAAGCCACCGTCCAGTACGACGATGTCGTCGATGTCGTCGCTGTCGAGATCGCCGGTGGCGATCGCGTGCAGGTTGCCGCTCATGAGCTCGACGTCGAGCTGCTCGCGCACGAGCTCGCCATCGCAGCTGCTGAGCACGCGCTCGAGCGGTGGCTCGAGGCCGTAGCCCACGACGAGATCGGTCGCGCCCACGCCATCGAGATCGCCCACTGCCATCATCACGCCGATTCCGCGACCGCCCGTGCTCGTCGTCATCGCGTCGTACTCATTGTCGGCGAGCGCGACCCACCGCCAGATTTCCGAGGACTCGGTGCCCAGCGCGACGATGTCGTCGGTCGCGTCGCCGTCGAAGCGGCCGACGCGGACATCCGTGGCCGAGTACGGGATCTCCGCGACGATCTGCGCCGCGACACCGGGCCGCAGCACTGCGATCCAGAGCTGATCGTTGTCGAAGAGCTGCGCGACCACGGCCGCCGCGTTGGGTCGCGACGCGTCGGCGATCACCGCGAGCCCGTGCGAGTAGGCGCGCGGCCAATCGCCCGGTGCGAGGATCTCGGCGGGTGCGAGCGCGGCGTCGCCGAGCCCACGCAACCACCACACCCGACCCTCCGCGTCGGAGTGCCCGAGCACGACCACGTCGAGCACACCGTCGCCGTCGAGATCGCCGAGCTCGATGTCGTAGAGCTCGTGCGTCACCTCGACGCCCGGTTGCGACACGAACGCGCCGGCGCCGTCACCGAGCTGCGCTTCGACGCGACCGTCCGCGTGTGCGATCGCGAGATCGATCGCGCCGTCACCGTCGAGGTCGCCGCTGGCGAGCGCTTGTGCCGGGCCGTTCGCCGGGATCACCGTCGGCGTGGCGCCATCGAGCGGTGCGGCCCCATCGAACATCCATACCGCACCGAGATCCGGATCCGTGATCAGCAGCTCGGCATGCGCGTCGCCATCGACGTCGACGATGTTCACATCGCCCGCGCGGTTGCCGATGCCGTCGAGTGTGTGCACGGTGAGGGCGGGCGGCGGAGCATCGCTGCACGGCGGCGGCATGCTCTCGGTGGTCGAGCCATCGTCGTCGTCGTCGTCGTCGGGCGGCGGATCGCCATCGACCTGCGAGCCGCCGGCCGACGTCAGAGGATCGGCGGAGGTCATCGACAACGAGGACACGCCCGAGGTGCCGCCTTCGCTGCTGTTGTCGTCCGCGGGCGTCGCGACGACCGGAGCACACGCTGCCAGCACCGGCAGCAGGAGCACGACCACCCGACGATTCATCGCCGACAGCATCGCATGAAAGTGCGCCGCGCCGCGCGCGGCTCACGGCGCCAGCCACAGCACGTCGATCGGCGTGTTGCGCTGCGCGACGTAGCTCGCCCAGGTCGTGCTCGGATCGATCGAGCTGCCGCGCTCGGGATCGATCGTCACCGCATCCGCGTGGACGCGCGGCGCGTCGGTCGGCCCCGCCATGATCTGCACCCACGTGACGAGCTCGGGCGCCCAGCTCGGACAGTCGCACGCGATGATGGCGGCCGCGATGCCCTTCATCTCCGGCTCGCAGCGCTCGCTGCGGGGCATGGTCGCGACGCGCTCGTAGACCTGCTTCACCTGCGGGCACGGAGCAGTCAGCGGCTCCATCGCGAGCGCGGTCTCACGCGCGCGCTCGGCCTTCGAGAAGCCTTCGCGCTTCGCCAGGAGTCGCGCGTGGATCTCCGGATGCAGCGGCTTCGGCGTGCGCGGTGCGGTGCTCGATGCGAACACCAGCACGCCCTTGTTCGCCTTCGCGTCGGCGAGCTCGGCGAGCACCGGTTGCACGTCGGACAGCTTCGCGTCGCCGTGGATCGCCAGCACGAACGCGACGTCGCGCGCGTGCCCGCGGCTGCGCTGCATCTCGAGCGCGCCGTACAGATCGATCGGATCGAACGGCCGATTGTTCAGCTCGGCGCCCTTCGAGGTGATCACGATCGGCACCGCGTCGAGCGACCCGCGATGCGTGGGCTTCCAGGTCGCGGTGGCGAGCGGGCGCGCGTCCTCGGCGGGCGAGGTCGTGCACCCATCGATCAGCACTTTCACCACTGCGTCCGCATCGAAGCCCGCACACGCATCGGCGACTGCTTCGGCCTCCGGAGGGGCCGGCGGTGCGTCGGGGGCCGGATCCTCGCGCGCGCACGCGAGCGCGACGATCGACAGCAGTGCGAACGCGAGGCGCATCAGTCTTCCACGCGACCGTCGGCGGCGACCTTGCCGGGGAGTGCGACGCCTTCGATGAGCGCTTCGATTGCGTCGCACAGCTTGCGTCGCTCGACGCGGAGGCGCTTCACCGCGACCCAACGACCGCGGCGCGTGAGACGGACACGCACGGCGCGGGCGGTCTCGCCGGCGACCCGCAGATAGCGGACGGCCACTGCACCGCCGAGCCCCGCGAGCACCGCGGTCGCGATGCCGGCGAAGATCGGAGTGTCGGGCACCGCGGGATAGAGCGCATGCACGTGCTCGTGCAATCGCGCGGCACCGATGCCTGCGGCGATCCACGTGGTCGGGAAGAGCACGAGGCCGACCAGCAACTTGATGGTGGCTTCGTCCTTCTCGAGCTTCGCGCCGACGCTGGAGAGCCCGCGCAACAGCAGCGCGGTCGGCAGATTCACGAGGTAGCCGACCACGATGATGGGCGGCAGCAGCAGGAACACCGCGATGGCCTGCAGCACCAGCAGGATCGCGAGCCAGGGCGAGAGCAGCTTGGGATCGCGATCGAGGTCGTAGTCCTCGAGCCGCAGCGCGCGGAGATCCGCGTCGTACTCGGCGACGCGTTTCTTCAGGCGTGCGACCAGCTCGGGGTTGCGTTCGACGAGCGCGTAGTAGCCGATGCGCACGCGCGCGAAGCCCAGCACACGCTCGCCCATGCTGGTCTTGCCGGGATCTGCACCCGCACGCGAGGCTCGTTCGGCGCGCACGAGCCTGCGCGTGCGCTGCATGAGATCGTGCAGCTCCCAGTCGTCGGTGGCGTGCACGACCTCGCGCAACGAGGTCTCGATCAGCGCGGTGAGCTGCTTCGTGCGCTCCTTCTCGACATCCTCGTCTTCGTCGTCGCTGGGCGTGACGTCGAGGTTGAAGGGCAGCTCGATCGGCGGATGGAAGGCGACCAGCGCGTTGCTGCGGAAGACCTGCTTCTTGTCGTAGTGCAGCCCCACCGGGAGGATGACCGGGGGATCCTTCTCACCGCGGAGCTGTCGCGCGCGATAGTAGAGCCGCGCAGCGCCGCGCTTGATCTCGGTGAGGTGGGGCGCGTCGTGGCTGATGCCCTCGGGGAACAGCGCGGAGAACGATCCGCGCGCGACTTCCTTCGCGAGCGCATCGAGGCTCTTGCGATTCGCAGCTCGGCGCGCGACCGGATCGGCGTCGCTGCTGTCGATCGCGCGATAGATCGGCACGGTGCCGAGCCGACGCAGCACGAAGCCGAGCAGCGGCGTCTTGAAGAGACCGCTGCGCGCACCGAACACGACCTGCCGTGGGAACTGCGTGAGGATGAGCCCGGGATCGACGAGCCCGTTCGGATGCCACGACACGATGAGCCCGCAGCCCTGCGCCGGGATGTTGCCGAGCCCGGTGATCTCGACGCGGCGGAAGAACGCACGCACCGCGACGCGCAACAGCGCCTGGATGCCGCGATAGAGCGCCGGCGCTTCG
This sequence comes from Nannocystaceae bacterium, assembly GCA_035550195.1. Taxonomy (GTDB): domain Bacteria; phylum Myxococcota_A; class Polyangia; order Nannocystales; family Nannocystaceae; genus Xiheibacterium. Next base: position 14,256 of record DASZPU010000614.1, on the reverse strand, counting down.
CTCGTCACCGAGCGGAGCATCGCACGTCTTCAGTCGCGGTGCTGCGCGAGCCAGCGATCGATGTCGGCGATCTGTTCCGCGAAGCGATCGTGGTGGGGCGCGTAGGTGGTGCGGGCTTCGTCGGCGAGCTGTAGCGCGCGCGCGTGCTCGGGCGGCTCGCCGGCTTCGAGCGCGCGTGCGAGCACGAACTTCGATTCGGCGACGAGCGTCGGATCGACCTGCGCGACCGCCTTGCTCGCGAGCCCGCGCTCGACCCACTGCTTCGCCTCCGCCGGGCGGCCGAGCCCGAGCAGCACCTCGCCGCCGGCGTTGCCGAGGTAGATGCTGCTGGGATGATCCGCCCCTTGCACGCGCTGGTGCAGCGCCCGAGCATCGGTGAGCAGCACCAGCGCTTCGTCGAGCTTCTTCTGCGCCATGAGCGTGTACGCGATGTTGGTCATCGAGATGCCGACGTCGGGATGATCTTCGCCGAGCTCCTCGCGCCAGATCGCGAGCGCTTCGCGATGGCGCTGGGCCGCGGCCTCGAGCTCGCCGCTGCGACGCAGGATCCGTCCGAGCTCGTCGAGCGCCGTCGCGACCTCGACGTTGCGCTCGCCCTGCGCCGCGCGATGGATCGCCAGCGCCTGCTCGATCAAGCTGCGCGCCTCCGCGTAGTCGTGCAGCTCGGCGAGCGCGAGCGCGAGATGCCGCATCGACACCGCAGTGGTGGGATGCGCGGCGCCGTACGCCGCCTTCGTGATGCGCAGCTCCTCGCGGCCGAGCTCGACCGCCTGCTCGTGATCGCCGGTGATGCGACGCAGTGAGCCCAGGTTGCCGAGCGCGATGCCGAGCTCGGGCGAGTCGGGATCGTGCACCGACCAGAACTCGCGCAGGCGCTCGTCGTAGCCGATCGCGGTGCTGTAGTCGCCCGCTGCGATCGCGATCGACGACTCCGCGCTCGTGATCGAGGCCTCGGTGCGTCCGTCGTCTTCGAACGTGCGCAGCAGCGCGCGGGCGAGCGCCGCCCACGAGCGCGCGCGCTCGAGATCGGCGCGGCGGTTCGCATACGCGTACGCGAGCTTGCCCGCGAGGAACGACGCGCGCCGGCGCTCGTCGGCGACCAGCGCCTCGCGGAACGCTTCCTCCCAGTGCATGAGCGCATCCGAGGTCGCACCGGTCTCGAGCTCGACCGTCGCGAGCAGCGACATCGTGCGCGACACGAGCGGCGCCCACCCGACCTCCAGCACGCGTGTGCGCAGCTCGCCGAGTCGCACCGCGATGCCCGCGTACGCACCGGCGCCGACGCGTGCATCGATCGCGGCGAGCTCCGCCTCGAGACTCGCGATGCGTTCGCGCGTCTCGGGATCGCTGGGCAGCGGCGTGCGCGACGACAGCGATGCGGTGTCGCTGCACTCCGCGAGATCGTCGAGCGTACGCGCGCCGTCGACGGCACCGATGATCGCTTCGCGCTCGCCGCCTTCGAAGAGATCGAGCAGCGCACCGAAACCCCGCAGCTCGCGATCGAGGCACGCGATGCGCAGATCCATCAGCGCCTCGGATTGCTCGCCCGTGACTCGCGTCGCACGACACGCCTCGGTGTGCGCGGCCACCCAGCCGTTCGCCCACTCGTCGAGCACGCGTTCGGCGGCCGTCCAGGTCTCGGGTGCGAACGCGAAGCTCGACCCTGCGAACACCTCCGCGATCGCAGCGCGACGATCCGCGCTCCACAGCGTCTCGATGCGTTGCTCGGCGCCGCCGCACGGCTCCGACGCTGCGTGCGAGCGCGACAGCCCGTACGCGAGCGCACCGGCACACGCGACGCCGCCGAGCGCGATCACCAGTCCGCGTCGTCGACCGCGACCACCATCGAGTGCCGCGAGCACCTCGCCCATCGAAGCGAAGCGCTGCTCGGGCTCGCGCAGGATCCCTTTCGCCGCGATCGCGTGCAGCCAGCGCGGCACCTTGCGATCGGTCGGCGGCGGGCGGATCTTGCCCTGCACGATCGTGAACGCGATCGCAGCATGCGTGTCGCCGGCGAACGGACGCTGTCCGTAGAGCGCCTCCCACAACGCGACGCAGAACGCGAACTGATCCGAGCTCGGGCCCGCGACGCCACCGACGTGCAGCTCCGGCGCCATGTAGGCCGGCGTGCCGACGATCGTGCCGTGCTGCGTGAGCTCTTCGTCGAAACCGAGCTGTTGCCGCGGCTCGCCGAGCTCGACCTCCTCGCGCGCGTGCGAGTCCATCGTGGGTGTGGCCGCGCGCGCGAGCCCGAAGTCGAGCACGCGCACCCGACCGACGCCGTGCTTGCCCCCGGCGTCGCGACCGATCATCACGTTGTCGGGCTTGAAGTCGCGGTGCACCACGTCGGCGCGATGCGCCGCGTACAGTCCACGCGCGGCCTGCCGAAACAGCTCGCGCACCTCCTGCCAGCTGCGGATGCGTTCCGCCGACCACTGTCGCAGCGTGAGCCCATCGACGTACTCCATCGCGACGAACACACCACCGGGCGCTTCGCCGATGTCGAACACCTGGATCACGTTGGGGTGCCCGACCCGCGCGAGCGCCTGGGCCTCGCGCAATAGGCGTGCGCGCACCTCCGCGGTGCGCTTCTTCGCGGTGCCACGCACCGCCATCAGCTTGATCGCGACGCGGCGATCGAGCTCGGGATCGAAGGCGCGATAGACCACGCCCATGTTGCCGGCGCCGATGCGCTCGAGCACGACGTAGCGCCCCACCGTGGTGCCGCGCTCGAGCTCGTGCTTGGGCTTGCTACCGGGCTCGTCGTGCTCGGTCTGCGATGCGAGCGCGTCGGACGGGCCGGGCGACAGCACGTCGGTGCTGGCGACTCGCCCGCCGCGATCGTCCGAAGCCACGACGTCGCAACGTTAGCACCTTCTAGCGCTTGCCGGTCCTGCCGGCGGGCTTCGCCATTCGCAGCACGCGGGCTTGTCGCTCCGCGTCGACGAGGCGCGGATCGAGCTCCACCGCGCGCGTCAGCTCTGCGATGGCGGGATCGAGCGCACCGAGATCCTTCAACACCATGCCGCGGAAGTAGTGCGCGCGCGCGACCATCGGCGCACCCGTGACGATGTCGGCGAGCTGTTTCTCCGCCGACACCGCGTCGGCGCGGCCACGCGGCGAGAGGTTGTAGCGGCACCACACCGCGGCGGCCTGCACGTCGGGCTCGTCGGGCGTGAGCTCGAGCGCGCTGTCGTAGTGCTCGAGCGCGCGATCGAAACGATTGCCGCGCAGCAGCTTGTCGCCTTCGCGCGCGAGCACCTCGCTCTCGAACGCTGCGCGCGCGAGCGCGGTGGCATCCGTGGTGGTGTCGATCGAGATGCCCTTCTCGATCGCCATGCGCAGCGCCTCGCGCTTCTCGGTGTCCGAGAGCAGCATCTGTGCCTCGGACAGCGCCGCGAACACCTGACCCACGCGGCCGCGCAGATGGCCGAGCCCGCGGCCTTCCATCGCATCGGGGTGGAACTTGCGCGACAGCTCGCCGAAGGCGCGCTTCACCTCGCGCTTGCCCGCGTCGAGCTCGATGCCGAGCAGCGCGAACGCGTGACCGTGGTCGGTGATGCGCTGCTCCATCGCTTCGAGCTCCGCGACGAACTCGGCGTTGCTCTGTCGTGCCTGATCTTCGTGCAAGTGCACGGGCTCGGGCGCAGGTGCAGCCGCGACAGGTGGCGCGGCCGGACGCGCGCGCGCCTGTGCGGGCGCAGTCGGTGCCGGCTTGCGCGCGGGCTCGGGTGCCGACGGCACCGGCGTCGGTCGCCGCGGCTCGACCGTGAGTGCCGCCGCGCCGACGCGCAGCATCTGACAGACCCACAACGTGAACACGACCTGCGCGGCGCGCTTGTGCGTGATGCCGGGCAAGCGCGAGAGCTCGTCGAAGTTGGTGCCCTTCGTGAGCGCTTGCAAGAGCGGCTCGTCGTCGTGCCCGAGCTTGAAGTGCGGCAGGTAGCGTGCGAGCGCAGCGGTGGCCGCGAGCGGACCGACGAACGCGTCGCCCATCTCGCGTGCGACGCGATCGAGATCGTAGTGCGCCGCGATGCCCGAGGCGATGAGCTCGAGCGCGTTCACCTGCGTGAGCGCGGGCCCTTCGAACGCGCCGGCGGTAACGAGCACCTCGCCTTCACGGAGCGCGAAGGTCTCGATCAGCTTGCGCGCGCACTGGCGCGCGAGCCCGAAGTGCAGCCGCGCCTCGTCGAGCACACCGAGCCGCACGAGCACCGGACCGAGCAGCCCGCCCTCCTGCGACATCACGCGCAGCGCGTTCGCGAGATCCTCGGGACGGATGACGCCCTCGGCGACCAGCACCTCGCCGAGCGGATGCACCGGCGAGACCCAGTCGGTGAAGACCGGCATGCCGCCCGAGATCCAGATCGTGCGCGATCCGCCGGGCTCGGGTTGATCGAGCTGCAGCGTGCCGGTGAAGCGCTGATGCAGGAGCGCAAAGGCGAGCCGAGCGAGCGGAACCTGCTCGATTCGCACCTGCTTGCTGGCGCCGCGGGGGCGTCCGAGCTCCATCGCGTGTAGGCTAGCATCCCGCGCTTCGCGAACGAGCCGGCATTTGGTAGCGTCGTCGCGGGCGATGAGCATCAGCTTCCGCGACGGGCAATCGCGCATCCGGTTCACCGGCAAGACCGATGTCGGGCGTGTCCGCGATCACAACGAAGACAACATCCTGTTGCCCACCGAGATCCCGCTCGCCGCGGTCTCCGACGGAATGGGGGGGCACGCTTGCGGAGAAGTCGCGAGCACGATCGCGGTGCAGACGGTCGAGGGGTTCTACGCGCAGACCGTGCCCGAGGCCGCGGTCACCTGGCCGTTCCGCATGCCGCAGATGCAGCTCGAGCGCGACCGCATGACTGCGGCGGTGAAGCTCGCCAACACGCGCATCCACGAGACCGGGCTCAGCGATCCCAGCAAGAAGGGCATGGGCTGCACGCTCGATGCGATCTACTTCACGCAGGGTCGCATCTACATCGGTCACGTCGGTGACAGCCGCGTGTACCGCGTGCGCGGCGGACAGATCACGCAGCTCACCGAGGATCACTCGCTGCTCAACGACTACCGTCGCATGCGCGAGATGAGCGGCGACGACATCGACAACTTCGGCTACAAGAACGTCGTCGTGCGTGCGCTCGGCCTCGCGGCCAACGTGTTCGTCGACGTGTTGGTCGAAGAGTACGCGCGCGGCGACATCTACCTTTTGTGCTCCGATGGGCTGTCGGGCATGCTCGACGATCAGCTCATCAAGGACAACGTCATCCGCTTCGAGAGCATCGACACCGCCGCGAACCAGCTGGTCAGCCTCGCCAACGAAGCCGGCGGCGTCGACAACATCTCCGCCGTCGTCGTGCGGATCGAAGCGGGGTAGCTTTTTTGGTGGCGCCCTCCGGCGCTCTTCCTGGCGCGATCAGTCGTGCTCGCTGTCCGCCGTTGCAAAGCCACGTCGGGCTCGAGACTGCTCAGTCCGCGAACGCGTAGACGATCGCGGAGGTCGGCCACACGCCGCCGTCGGCGATGTCGGCGATCGTGAAGTCGAACGTGTGCATGCCGGGTGTGCCGAGCTGCGCGAGCTCGATCGCGAACGGTGGCACCGCGGAGCTCGGGCACCAGTTCGCGCGCGGCGCTTGCACGCTGCCGATCGCACCGCAGGGGTTCTCCATGCAGTAGTCCATCGCGCCGCCGTCGGGCCAGTCGTACTGCGTGATCGTGCAGAGATCGATGCAGTCGTCGCGCCACGGATCGAAGCTGCCGAGCTCGGTGCCGTCGAGCGACAGCGTGTGCACGCGATGGCAGAACTCGTCGGCCGGACCGATGCAGTCGCCGTTGCTCGCTGCGCCGCCGTGGCCCGACACGACGTAGTCGAGGCGCGCCGAGGTCGTGCCTTCGGGCAGCTCGAACGGCAGCGATTGGGTCGCGTTGTCGGGACCGATGTCGGTGTGGATCAACGGAATCGCGGCGAGCACGGTGCGCGGTGCCGGCCCGGGATCGACCTCGAGCCGCATCGACATGAACCATCCGCCCGCGGATCCCGACACTTGTCCCGCGCCGTCGGTCCACGTGCTGATGAAGCCGCGCAGCGTATGCACGCCGCCGTGCGCGTTGGCCCAGTCGGTCAGATCGGTCTCGTAGGTCTGCGGCCCACCGAACGGCGTGATGCCGCGCATGAGCTCGAAGTTCTCGGCATCCGGATCCGCGCTGACGTTCACGATGCGATCGAACGCGTCGCAGGTCGCGGGCCAGAGCTGGCCCATCGGCGGCGGATCATCTTGCCATTTCTCGAAGGGGAAGCACGGCGATTCGAGCTCGACCACGAGCGTCACCGACGTGAACGGACCGTCGCCGAGATCCGCATCCGCGTCCGCGCTCTGGCTCGCCTCGAACGAGCTCAGCCACTGGTGATCGAGCACGGTGATCGTGAACGGATCCGGATCTTCGATCGGGCCCGACTCGCTGCTGTCGACACCGGTCGTGCTCGTCGAGCTCTCGCTCGAGCTCGACGACGACGTGGTCGTGCTCGTCGACGCGCTGGTCTCGGAAGATGTGCCGGCCTCGCCCCCCTCGCTCGCTTCGCTTCCCGGCGCGCACGCACAGACGATCGCCATCAGCCACGCGCACTCGCGCCCGGAACAGGCGTTGCGGAGTAGGGGCCGAGCGCGGGGGGTGAGAGGCACGGCGGGGCCCGAGTAACGCGAGCGCGACCGGTGGTTCCCCGCAATCGTCGGCGCGGGCACGCGAGCGCGAGGCTTTTCGCACATGGCTCAACCGCGACGCAGCTCGGGCGCCAGCGAACGCACGTGGGTGTCGAGCTCGATGCCGCTCGTGCGCAGCGCCTCTTCGAGGTGCGCACGCGCCCGCGCGAGCCGGCTCTTCACGGTGCCGTCGGGGATCTCGACGACCGCCGCGATCTCGCGCACGCCCATCTCCTCCCAGTAGTGCAGCTCGACGACGATCTGGAAGTCCAGCGGCAGTGCTTGCATCGCTGCGAGCACGCGCTCGCGCTCGCCGAGTCGCGCCACCGCTCGGCTCGGCGAGGTGTCCGTCGCGGGCGCGAGCGATCGCACCGACGCCACGCCTTCGGCGAACACCTTGTCGGCGGCATGGCGATCGCGCCAGAAGAGCAGCACCTGGCGGCGCGCGATGCCGAAGAGGAAGGCCTTGAAGCTCTCGGCGTTGCGCAGGTTGCCAGCGTGCTCGACGAGCGCGAGGAAGATCTGCTGCACGAGATCGTCGATGCCGGTGTCGATCTTCGCGCGCACGAAGCGGTACACCGCGGCGAAGTGACGCTCGACGAGCGCGTTGCCGGCCTGGCGATCGCCGGCGCTCCAGCGCGCGAGCAGATCGGCGTCGCTCACGGAGCGACCCGCGGTGCCGACGGCTCGAGCTCCGCGAGCCTGGCCGCCACATCTGCGACGGTGGGATGCTCGCGCTCGACCGTGGCCATGTGCACCGCGAGCGCGCCGCGGTAGTTGCTGATCGCTTCGTCGATGCGCCCGAGCGCGACGAGTGCCTGCGCGCGCAACACCCGTGCGGTGAGCTCGTGCGGGCCGCCCTGGCCCTCGTCGATCGCGAGCGACTCGTCGACGAACGCGAGCGCTTCTTCGTAGCGCCGCTGTTGCAGGCGGATGCCGCCGAGGTTGTTGAGCGCCGCACCGATGAGCGGGTGCCCGGCCGGCAACACGCGCCTGCGCACCGCGAGCGCGCGCGAGCTGTGGGCGAACGCTTCGTCGAGCCGTTCCATCATCGCCAGCGTGTTGCCGATGTGATTGAGCGTGCGCGCGACGTCGGGATGGTCGTCGCCGAGCAGCGCACGCTGAGTCGCCAGCGCGGCACGATACTCGCTCTGCGCTTCGTCCCAGCGACCGGCGCGGTAGTGCAGCCCGGCGCGCAGATGGGCGAGCTCCGCTTCGGTGAGCGCATCGTCGCCGCGGCGCATCACCGCCGCGCTCGCGAAGGAGGCCCAGCGATCGCCGAGCGGATCGCCGCGCTCGACTCCGTGCACCCACGCGAGATCGATCCACGCGGAGGCTGCGGTGGCATCGTCGCGCACGCGCTCGGCGGCCCACACTGCGGCGAAGAGATCGTCGGTGGCATCGGCATACTCGCCGAGGTCCGCGTGGGCCGAGGCCGCGACGACGTGCAGTCGCGCCTGCAGTCGGGGCGCATCGAGCGAGCTGCTGGCACGCAGCTCACCGCGCGTGATCGCGAGCGCGTCGGCATCGCGACCGAGCCACTGCATCACGCGGGCGCGCGCGAGCTCCTGCCAGGGCTCGATCGGCCCCCAGCCGGCCGCGGCCTCCGTGGTGGGCACGACCGACACGTGCGCGCAGGTGTCGGCGGGCTCCTGCGTCTGCCCGAATGCGACCGCGAACACCGGCGCGGTGAGCTCGGCACGCGCGAGCTCTTCGAGCACCACATCGAACGACGCGGCGTTGCGCTCGAGGCACGCGAGCTGGCCTTCGTGCAGCATGACCGACTGCTCGTCGAGCACGTGCGTGCGCACGCACGCATCGCGCCACGTCGACGTCCACAGCGCCGCGGCGGCATCGAGCTTCACGATCGTGTCTGCACTGCCGGGCGCGTTCACGAAGCGCTCGATCAGCGCGGGCCGCTCGCGCGCGAGCGTGGCGTGCGGCCCTTGCTCGGGCAGCTCGCAGGCATCGCGGCCGAGCACCCACCAGCCCGCGAGCGCGACGGGTACCGCACCGAGCGGCGCGAGCCACAACGAGCGCCGACCCGCGAGCCCGCGCTCGAGCGCGCGCACGAGCGCGTGCATGCTGCGAAAGCGATCGCGCGGCTCCGGTGCGAGCGCACGAGCGATCGCGCGGCGAATCTCGCCGGGCACGCGTTCGAGCCGGGGATACTGCGCGTGATCCTTCGCGTCGAGCATCTGTCGATGCGTGCCCGCGAACGGACGCCGCCCCGACAGCGCTTCGTACAGCGACACCGCGAACGCATACTGATCGGCGCACGCATCGGTCACCGCGCCGCGATGCTGCTCGGGTGCCATGTACGGCAGCGTGCCGACCACGTGCGCTTCACCGGATACGCTCGGGCTCTCGCTGCGCTCGGCCAGCCCGAAGTCGACCAGCAGCGGACGATCGCGGCCATCGATGAGCACGTTGCTGGGCTTCACGTCGCGATGCACGATGCCGACGTCGTGCGCAGCCGCGAGCGCACGACCGATCGCGCAGAACGAGCGCACCACTTCGCGCCACGGCTTGCGTCCGCGGCCGATCCAACCCGCGAGATCGCCACCGCGGACGTACTCCATCACCAGGAACGTGCCGACCGCATGGTTGTCTTCGTCGACCACCACGTCGTCGCAGTGACCGACATCGTGGATCTTCACGACATGCGGATGCGAGAGCTGGGCGAGCGCACGCGCTTCGCGACGCAGGCGCAGCTCGGCATCGCGGTTGCGCCGACGCAGCAGCTTGATCGCGACGTCGCGATCGAGCTCCGGATCCCACGCGCGATAGACCACGCCATCGCCACCCGCACCGAGCTTCGCGAGCAACACGTAGCGCGCGAGCGCGGTGGCCTGGGGCGAGCTACCGAACAAGCGCCGCTGCAGCTCCTGTTTCGCCGCCCGTTCGCCGAGCACGCTGTCGGGCCGGGCACGGCGGACGAGCTCGTCCACCGATGGATCACCCGGTTCGATGGGCGAAGACACGAGCGGATCATACATGGCCGTCGCAGACACGTCCGTCGAGGGCAGGTTCGTGTCGGGACACACGGACGCGTGCGTCGCCGCGGACCGGCGCCGGGGCGATCTCACACGCTTCGACCGCAACTGATCGTCGCTTTTCGAGATTTACCGCGGGACTTGTGCGCGCCGTGGTCGACTCGGACCATGTGTCGCACCAAGCGTCGTCCGTGACGTTCGTCCCTTCCACCGTCGACCTCGATGCCACGCTGCACGCGTTGGGCTACGAGGAGTTCAGGCCCGGCCAAGCGCATGCGATCCGCACGCTGCTCGACGTCGGTCGCTTGTTGCTCGTCGCACCGACGGGCGGCGGCAAGAGCCTCGGTTACCAGCTGCCGGCGCTGGCGCTGCCCGGCACCGCGTTGGTGATCTCACCACTCGTCGCGCTGATGCAGGACCAAGTGCAGGCGCTGCAGTCGCGCGGCGTATCGGCCACGTACCTCGCGGCCACGCTCGACAGCGACGATCTGCGCGCGCGCATGGCCGAGGTCGCGCGCGGCAAGTACAAGCTCGTCTACGCGGCGCCGGAGCGGCTCGCGTTCCCGGGCTTCCGCGCGATGCTGTCGCGCTTGCAGCTCTCGCTCGTCGCGATCGACGAGGCGCACTGCATCAGCGAGTGGGGTCACGACTTCCGCCCGGAGTATCTGCAGCTCGGTGATCTCTTGGCCGAGATGCTGCCCCCGCGGATCATGGCCTGCACGGCCACGGCCACGCCGGTCGTGCGCGACGAAATCCTCGCGCGGCTCGGTCTGCCGCCCGACACGCCGCAGATCGTGCACGGGTTTGCGCGGCCCAATCTGGTGCTGCGGGTCGGCGAGCTGCGCTATTCGAAGGAACGCGACGGTCACGTCGACGCGATGCTGCAAGAGGCGCTGTCGGGGCCCGGCTTCGCGCGCGGCAGCGCGATCGTGTACGCGCCGACCCGCAAGAGTGCGCAGGAGGAAGCCGGGCGATTGCGCAGCAAGGGCTGGCGCTCCGCGGCGTATCACGCGGGCATGGACGGCAGTCACCGCGAGCAGGTGTTGCGTGCGTTCAGCGTCGGCGAGCTCGAGCTCGTGGTCGCGACGAATGCGTTCGGCATGGGCATCGATCGCGGCGACGTGCGTACGGTGATCCATCTGTCGCCGCCCGGATCGGTCGAGGCCTACTACCAAGAGGTCGGACGCGCGGGCCGTGACGGAGAGATCGCCTATGGCTTGATGTTGGTGTCGCCGAGCGATCTGCCGCTGCGTCGGCGCTTGCTCGAGCGCGACATCGACGATCGCAGCCCCGATCCCGCCGTGGTCGAGCACAAGTGGGGCATGTTCCTCGAGCTCATGCGCTGGGCCGAGGGCGGGAGCTGCCGCCACGACGCGATCCTGCGCTACTTCGGCGACGACGCCGAGAGCTTGCACGGTTGCGGTCGGTGCGACGTGTGTGCGCGGATCGGTGGCGAGCAAGACGAAGCCGAGGTCGAGCTCGTCGTGCGCAAAGCACTGTCCGCGGTCGCACGCGTGCACGGTCGCTTCGGATTGCAGGCGGCGGCGAAGCTGTTGCTCGGGCAGTCCGATCCCCGGCTCGAGCGCAGCGGGCTCACCAGCACGCGCACGTTCGGTGCGCTCGCGGATCGCAACGAGCCGTGGATCACCAAGCTCTTGCGCCGCTGCATCAGCGCGGGTTGGGTCGATTTCCACGGCGACGATCGACCGGTCGTGTTCCTCACCGACATCGGCAAGGAAGTGATGACCGGCAAGCGCGAGGCGAAGCTGCTCTTGCCCACCGACGAAGCCGCGGTGCGTACGCGTCGCGACGGCAAGGCTGCGCGTCCGCAGGCGGACGCGATCGATCTCGATCCCGAGACGCTCGCGGTCTTCGAAGCGCTGCGACGGCATCGCATGGAGCGCGCGCGGGCGGAGGGCGTGCCACCGTACGTCGTCGCCAGCGATCGCACGCTGCGCGAGATCGCGGTGCTGCGGCCACGCACGGCCGCGGAGCTCGCGATGGCGCACGGCATCGGGCCGGCGAAGCTCGAGCGCTACGGCGAGGGGTTGCTCGCGATCGTGGCGGCGGCGCGGGGTCTGCAGTGAGCGCCCGCCTGGGTGGGCTGGTCGCGATCGCGATGCTCGGATATCTCGCCGCCGCGCGCGGCGTCGGCAATCTCTATCCGTTCTCGACGTTCGAGATGTACGGCGCGACGCGGCTGGTCGATGCGAGCCGCATCGTGGTGCGCGAGGGCGACGACGTGCACGAGCTCGATCGCTTCGCGCACTGGCGCTGCGATCGTGTGCCGGATCCCGATCCCCGCAGCTGCGTCGCGAGCTGGCCGTTTTTCCACATCGAGGCGGCGGATCGCGCGGCGATCGATCGCATCGCGTCCGCGTCGGCACCGATCGGCGACGCGAGCACGGTCGAGATCGTGCGCCGCGTCTGGCGGCTCGACGGCGATGCAGTGCGCGTGGAGGACTGCGAGCTCGCGCGCTGCGAGGCCGCGCGATGACCTGGTCGAGCCCGTGGGACGGCGGCGATCGCCGCGTGCTCGCGGTCGTGCTGGCGATGGTGGCGTGCTGGGATCTGCTCGCGCTCGCGTTCGAGCTCGCGCTCGAGCCTTCGAGTGGGCTGCCGCATCCGAGTGCGCCGGCGTGGTTGCTCGCGATCGCGGAGTCGTCGTTCGCGGTGATCGTGGTCGCGAGCATCGGTGTCGCTGCCGCGATCGCCTACGCGCGCGAGCGCCTTGCGATCGCGAGCGCGCTCGTCGTGCTCGTGTGCAGCGGCGTGCTCGTCGAAGCCGCGGCCGCACGCGGGCCCGGCCCGTACCGCGCACGCTTCTTCATCGGCGCGATGCTGCTCGGCGCGGTGATCGGTCGGGTGTGGGCCCGCATCGCGAAGGACGACGAGCGTCGCGCCGCCGAAGCGGGCGCCGTCGCGATGCTCGCGGCGACGTGGCTCGGTGCGGCGACCAGCAAGCTCGGCGGCGCAGGCATCGGTTGGGCCGACGCGACCACGCTGCGCGCCGTCGCGCTCGCCCATGCACCCGTCGATGGATCGACGCCGACCGCCTGGCTCGCGCATGCCCCGGGAGCTGCGCGCGCGTTCGCGATCGCGACGGTGATCGTGCAAGCCGTCGCGCTGCTGCATCCGTGGACGAAGACGCTGCGCGCGATCACGGCGATCGCGTTGATCGGCTTCCACGTCGGCGTCGCGGTGTTCGCCGGCATCGGCTACTGGGAGCCGGTGGTGTTGCTGCTCGCGTTCTCGCTGCCGTGGCCGCGCTGGCTGCCGCGCCTGCGCATGCCGGACGAAGCCTACGCACCGATCGCGGTCGCGCGCGCGCATGCGATCGTCGCTGCACTGCTCGCGGTGATCGTCGCGCTCGCGTGGCTGATCCCGTGGCGCAGCTACACCGATCTGCACCATCGTCCGCGCAGCCTCGCCGACGGCGCGAGCGTGGCCCGCGAGTCGCTCGCGACGCTCGGGCCGATCGCCGTCGGCGATCGACTCGCCGGCGACTGGCGCATCGACGCGATCGCACGCGAGCCCACGCGCGCGATGGTGGTGCTGCGCCACGGCGAAGACCGCCGCGCGGTGCTGTGGGTGTCGCCGCGGCTCGGCGACGCACCCGGCAGCCCCTTCGACCGCACGCACGTACGCCTGGCCTACGAAGGCCGCGATGCCACCGCGCTCACGCCCGCGGCGCGTGAGCTCGGCGCGCGTCTCGATGCCGCGGCGAACAGCCCCGCGGATGTCGCGGCCTGGCTCGCGCGTTGAGCCCGATCAACCGCCGCCCGCGTGCACGCCCGCGACGCCCGAGCTGCGACCTGGGCCAGCGCTGCGCGCCGCTTCGAAGGTCGTGCGGATGAGCGGCGCGTAGCGGACGACGTCGTAGCCGATGCGCCACACCCGTTCGATCACGCGATCGTTGACCAGCTTGTCGCCGTCGAAATCCTCGGGGCGCGCGGCCGCGTGGAACGGCAGCGTGAAGCCGTGACACCAGTTGAAGCTGTTCTTCACGCTCATGATCGACAGATCGCCCGAGCCACCGCCGGTCACCGCCATGATCCCCGCGAACTTCCCCGCGAGCTCGAGGTAGAGGAAGTCGAACCAGTTCTTCAGCGCGCCGCTCATGTTGCCGTGGTACTCGGGCGTGATCAGCACGAAGCCATCCGCCGCCGCTGCGGCCGCGCGCATCTGCACGACCTCGGGCATGCGACGCTGCCGCGGATCGACGAGCGACATCACCGGCAACGGGCGCACGCCGAGGTCCCACGTGTCGATCTCGCCGCCGGCCTCGGTCGCGGCTTCGCGGGCGATCGCTGCGAGCGCGGCCAAACGTCCACCGTGCGCGGTGGTTCCCTGGACGACGAGGATCTTCGGGGCCATGCTGCGCGCGAGCATACCAAGGTGGACGATCGCACCCACTACGCCGAGCCGATGCGCGCGTTCGTGCGCGGGCGCTTGCCGAACTGCCCGTCGATCGACGACGCGGAGCTGTTCGCGCGCGGCGAAGCGGCGGGTTTGCGGCTGCACAAGTTCAAGCGCAGCGGCGTGTTGCCGCGCGTGCAGCGGGTGATCGCGAT
>DASZPU010000613.1:0-2918 GCA_035550195.1 Nannocystaceae bacterium | reverse complement strand
GCGAGTAACGACTCGATGCGCGAATGTGCAGCACGCCCACGCGCGTCGTCACGCAGGCCGTCGTGCACGAGCTCGGCCACACCCAGCGTCTCGCACAACGTGCGCCAGAACTTGGGCTCGAGACAGCCGACGGCGAGGCGCTCGCCGTCGCCGCAGCGATAGAGCGCATACGAGGCGCAGCCACCACCGATGACGCGCTCGCTCGCGCCGACGACACCGGCCGCGGCGTGATCGGCCCATGCCCACGACAGATGTGGGAGCGCGCCCGAGACCAGCGGCTGCTCGATGTGTCCGCCACGCTCCGTTCGCGCGCGCCGCAGCAGCGCGGCGAGCACGGCTTCGGTGGCGAGCAATCCGGTGGTGACGTCGACGAGCTGCACGCGGGGCACCGCGGCGTCGCTGCCGATGCGCGCGAGCAATCCGCTGCGTGCGAGCACGTTCATGTCGTGCGCGACCTCGTCGGCGCTCGCGCTCGCAGTGGGGTAGCTGGGCAGCGACACGGTGACGAGCCGCGGATGCCGTGCGCGCAGACCTTCGAGCGGCAGGCCCCAGCGATCGAGCGTGCCGCTGCGAAAGCTCTCCACCAGCACGTCCGCACCGGCGACGAGCGCAGCGAGCCCTGCGTTGCCGGGCTCGCGGCCGAGCTGCAACGCGACCGACTGCGCGCCGGCGTACCACACCGCGAAGCCCACGCCGACGCCACCGCGCGCCGGCGGCATCGCGCGCAACGGATCGCCACCGCGGGGATCTTCGACCTTCACCACCTCGGCGCCGAGATGGATCAGTCGCTGCGCGAGCACGGCCCCGGGGATCATCCGCGAGGCATCGATCACGCGGACGCCGGCGAGCGGCGCAGGGTCGCTCATTCTTCCACCGGTGCAGGCGGCGGGAAGCCGAACAGCCGCGCGGTGCCGCCGGTCGCGACCTCGCTCGGTGCACCCGGCTCGCCGTTCGCGTCGCCGTTCGCGTCGCCCGTTGCGCCCAGCTTCTTGGGACGCAGCGTGCCGATCCGCAGGAAGCGTGCGATGACGAACTCCACTTCGCGTCGCAGATCGTCGAGCGTGCCGTCGTTGACGATCACGTAGTCGGCGCGGCGACGCTTCACTTCCTCGGGCAGCTGCGCGGCCATGCGTGCGCGCACCTCCGCCTCGGTGACGTCGTCGCGTGCACACACACGCGCGACGCGGATCGACTCGTCGGCGGTCACGAGGATCACCGCCTTCATGTCGTTCTGCAGGTTCTTCTCGAAGAGCAGCGGCACCTCGTAGACGGCGACCTTGTGGCCGGCCTTCTCGAGCGCGTCGAACACCTGCTCGAAGCGCTCGCGGATGCGCGGGTGGAGGATGCTCTCGAGCTTCTGCCGCTCGGCGGCGTCGCGGAACACGATCGTCGCCATCTTGCGGCGGTCGAGCTCGCCGTGCTCGTCGAGCACCTCCTTGCCGAAGGCGAGGACGACCTGCGCGAGCCCCTCGCTGCCCTGGGCGACGACGACGCGCGCGAGCTCGTCGGCCGACACCACCGGCACGCCGTACTGCTCGAGCAGATCCGCGACCGCGGACTTGCCGCTGCCGATGCCGCCGGTGAGCCCGTAGACCTCCATGCGGGTGCGAAGGTAGCACGCGCTATAGTCCGGCGGACCCATGACGGCCTGGCGAGTCATCGACGCGACCTTCGAGCTCAGTGCGCCGAAGCTCGCCGCGCTACCCCCCGCGGATCGCCCCGAGCTCGCGTTCGCGGGGCGCTCCAACGTCGGCAAGTCGAGCCTGCTCAACGCGCTCAGCGGTGCGACCTCGCTCGCACGCACGAGCAAGCAGCCGGGGCGCACGCAGCTGCTCAACGCGTTCGCGTGGACGCTCGCCGACGACACGGGCGCACGCGTGCCCGCGCGCTGCATCGATCTCCCGGGCTACGGTTTCGCAGCCGTGCGCGCCGCGGTGCGCGATGCGTTCGAGCCGATGGTCGAGGGCTATCTGCTCGAGCGCAGCACGCTGCGCGCGGTGCTCTTGCTGGTCGACTGTCGACGTGGGCTCGACGATCGCGACTACGCGCTGCTCGAGTTCCTCGCGGAGCGCGAGCTCGACGTGCTCGTCGTCGGCACGAAATCCGACAAGCTCGGCGCGGCGGAGCGCGGCGTGTGGATCGATCGCGTCGCGAAGGAGTCGTCGCTGCCGAAGCGATCGATCTTCCTCACCGCCGCGCGCACGGGGCTCGGCGTCACTGGCCCGCGCAGCTTGCTCGACGCGCTCGCGCGCATGCTGGTCGCACCGTGAGCGACGAGATCCGCAGCGCGCACGCGGACGACCTCGACGCGATCGCCGCGATCGAAGCCGCCAGCTTCGACCGCCCGTGGACCCGGGAGATCTTCGCGCAGGAGCTGGCGCGATCGATCGCACGTCTCGACGTGCTCGGCACACCTGCCATCGCATTCGCGTGCACGTGGCACGTCGTCGACGAGGCCCATCTGTTGCGCATCGCGGTCGCGCCGGAGCATCGTCGTCGCGGGCTCGCGCGCGTGCTCGTGCGGACCGTGCTCGCGCGCGCCGCCGAGCTCGGCTGCACCCACGTCGATCTCGAGGTCGCCGCCGACAACGCGCCCGCGCTCGCGCTCTACCACGCGCTCGGCTTCGTCGAGGTCGGCCGGCGCACGGGCTACTACGCGACGCCGCCGGCCGACGCGCTGCTCATGCGCGCCACGCTCTGACGTGGCAGCTCACATCGCTTCGGCTGGACGTCGGACCGTCGCGTCCATCACTCTTCGCCAGAGATGCCGAGCCAGTTCCACGCACGCGTCGTCGAGAACGCGAGCCTCAGCGGCGGCTACTTCGTGCTCGAGCTGCAGTGCGAAGCGGGCGCGACGCTCGACGGGGTCGTGCCCGGTCAGTTCGTGATGCTGCGCGGCGACTGGGATCGCGAGCTGC
>DASZPU010000612.1:0-5053 GCA_035550195.1 Nannocystaceae bacterium | reverse complement strand
CGACGAGCTCGCACGAGCGGCCGGTGCCGACCAGGACTGATCCGACCTCGTCGAGCGGCTTCTGCGTGGCCGACAACCCCACCCGCTGCACCGCACGATGCGTGAGCGCCTCGAGCCGCTCGAGCGACAGCGCGAGGTGGGCCCCTCGCTTGTCGCGACACAGCGCGTGGATCTCGTCGACGATCACCGTGCGCGTGGTCGAGAGCATGCGTCGTCCGCTCTCGCAGGTGAGCAGCAGGTACAGCGACTCCGGCGTGGTGACGAGGATGTGCGGCGGTCGCTTGCTCATCGCGGCGCGCTGCGACGGCGGTGTGTCGCCGGTGCGCACCGCGACGCGCAGCTCGGGCAGCGAAGGATCGAGCGCACGGATCTCCGCGAGCGGTCCGAGCAGATTCTTGTGCACGTCGTTGGAGAGCGCGCGCAACGGCGACACGTAGACGATGCGGGTCTCGTCGGTGAGCGCGTCGCCGGCACGCATGAGCTCGTCGATCGCCGCGAGGAATCCCGCGAGCGTCTTGCCGGCGCCGGTGGGTGCGGCGATGAGCACGTTCTTGCCGGCGTGGATCCGCGGCCAGCCTTCTTGCTGCGGTGCGCTCGGCTCACCCAGCCGCTCGCGAAACCATCGCTGCACCGCGGGATGGAAGTCGACGAGCGCGGACATCCGCCGAGGATAACCGTCTACGCGAGTCGGCGCAGCAGGTCGGCGCGCTCCGTCGGCCAGTCGAGCAACGCATCCGCATCCGCCGCCGAGATCTCTCCGGCGCGTGCGAGCGTGTGGCACAGCGGTGCGAGGTCGAGCGCAGCGAGCCAGCGCAGGTGGGCCTCGCGCAGCGGCGCGGTGGCGAAGGTGCCGCGCGCCAACGTGACGCAGAGCTCGCGCAACGCTTGCCAACGTGCGCGCACCGGATCGCGCGCGGTCGCACGACGCAGCGCTTCACCGTGCAGCACGAGCACCGCGGACGTCGGTGGATCGAGATCGTTCCACGGCGCCGGCGCCCCGACGATGATGCGCTGTCGCGACGCGCACACGCGCGGCCCGAGCGCCCACGCGAGCTCGACGCGCGCACCATCGAGACCCGGCACGAGCTCGAGCGCCGCTTCGCACTGCTCGTTGATCGCGGGTGCCATGTGGATGAGCGAGGGTGCGATGTGCACCGCGTGCAGCCCGGCGAACCAATGCACGAGCAGGCCGAGCTGCGCATGGAAGAGCTCGGTGAACAGCGGCGACAGACCTTGGAGTCGCTCGAGCAACACCGGATCTTCGACGTCCTCGGCGACGAGCTCCGCGAGCGCGCGCTCCTTCGTGCGCATGAACCCGGAGAGATCGTGGTGGAGATCCATCCAGCGCACGACGAGCGGTGCATCGGGCTCGCACCACGCACCCGCGAGCAGATCGGAATCGGGTTGCACGCGCACGCGCGACAGCTCGGGCGTGCGTGCGGCCGCCCAGGCGACGTAGCGTGGGTCGTGGAGATCGAGCGGACCCGGGGCCCGTATGTGGGCGAGCACGTGGATGACCAGCTCGGCGAACGGATCGGTCGCGTGCACCTCCACGAGCCCCGCGATCGTAGCCGATCGACGCCGCGGCGCTCGAACTGATCACGATCCGGTCGATTGATAGTGGCGTATCCCGAGCCGCCAGATCTGCAGACACAGCGTCAAGAACGCGAGCCCGACCAGCGGTGAGGCCCACGGCAGCCACGTCGGCGCACCGATGGGGTCTGGCCGATCGAGCAGCGCGAGCGCGGGGAAGTAGCCCATGCAGCCCAGCGGGATCACGTACACGAACAGTACCTTCAGCCAGTTGTCGTAGATCGACAGCGGAAACTGGGTGGTCTCGACACCACCATAGGTGACGGTGTTGGCGATCTCGAGGCCTTCGATCGTCCAGAAGCACATCGTCGCTTGCAGCACGAAGAGGCCGGTGAAGATGCAGGCGCCCGACGCGATCGCGGCGAGCAGCAGCACGACCTCGAGCGGGCCCCACGCTGCGCCCAGCGTGGCGATCGACCACGCGAGCACGATGAGCCCGGTGAGGAAGCGTCCGGCGCGGCCGAGCTGCACCTCGCTGGCGGCCACCTGCAACGCGGTGCTGCGCGGGCGCAGCAGCAGACGATCGAGATCGCCGCTGCGCACCTGTTGATCGAAGACGTCGAAGCCGCGCGCGAACGCTTCCGAGATCGCGAACGAAGTGTTGGCCATGCCGTAGAGCAGCGCGACCTCGGGCAGCGTCCAGCCGGCGACGGAGCCGAAGCGATCGAACAGTGCCCACATCGCGCCGAACTCGACGCCGATCGCGACGAACTGTCCGAACGCGAGCATGATCGTCGACGCGCGGTGCTGCAGCTGCGAGCGGATCGAGGCCGCGACGTAGCACCAGTAGAGCTGCCACGCGTCGCGCATCGCTCAGCCGCCCTGCACCGTCACGCGGGTAGCCGCGCGCGCGAGCATGAAGTGGCCGATCGCGACGAGCACGAGCGTCCACAGCAGTTGATGTACGAGCGCACCGGCGACCGCCGACGGCGGCAGGAGCCCGAGCCAGATGCGAAAGGGCGTGTCGAGCAGGCCACGGAAGGGCAACACTTCGCCGATGGTCGCGAGCCAACCGGGCACGAGCGCGAGCGGCACGAGCGCGCCGGAGAACACGTTGATGAGCGAGCTGCTCAGCATGTTCACGCCCTTGCCCGAGGTGGTGTAGAGCAGCGACACCGACAAGAGTGCGGTGATCGACGACGAGAGCAGCACCGCCGCGGTGATCGACAGCATGAACGCGAGCGCAGCGGCGAGGTCTGCGGGCGGGGCCATGCCGAGGAGCGGCATGGCGATCGCGAACATCGGCACGCAACGCAGCAGCGCGGGCGCGGTGCGCTGCGCGAGCGCGCGGCCGTACCACAACAGGTACACGTCGACGGGGCGGAGCAGCTCGTAGGCGAACGCGCCGTTCTTCACCATCGCTTCGATCTCGGCGTCGTAGCGCCACGGCAGCAGCAACAACAGCGCTTGCGTGAGCCACAGGTACGTGACGACATCGGCCTCGCTCATCGGCGGCACCGCGTCGGTCGAGCGATAGAACGCGGTGAAGATGCCGACGCGGACGAAGCCCCAGAAGATCTGCGTGCCGAGGCCCGCGAGCGCAGCGGCGCGGTACTGCAGCAGCACGCTGAAGCGCGCGGCGAACATCGCTGCGAGCGCGCTCATGCGCCCTCGCGATAGAGGCGCGCGACGATCTCCTCGATCGGCGGGTTCTCGAGCAACAGGTCGCGCACGCCGGGATGCGCCGCGACGCGTGCGACCAGCTCGGGCGTCGCGACCACCTCGGGGTCGTAGCGCAGGTGCACGCGCGCGCCCTCGCGCGACACCACTTCGGCAGGCAACGGGCCCAGCTCGTCGCGCTCGTCGGCGAGCTCGACCACCAACCTGCGCTCGCCGCCCATGCGTGCGCGCAGCTCGTCCAACGTGCCGTCGACGAAGATGCGGCCCTTGTCGATCACGATGACGCGACGACAGAGCGCTTCGATGTCGTCCATGTCGTGCGTGGTCAGCAGCACGGTGAGCTCGCGCTCGGCGACGAGCGTGCGTAGGAATGCTCGCAGCGCGAGCTTGGCGACGGCATCGAGGCCGATGGTGGGCTCGTCGAGCACCAGCAGGCGCGGGCCGTGCAACAGCGCCGCGACGAGATCGCAGCGCATGCGCTGACCGAGGCTCAACAAGCGCACCGGCGTGTCGAGCCGATCGCCGATCGCGAGCGCTTCGACCAAGCGGTCGCGGCGACGGCGATGCTCGTCGGGTGCGACGCGATAGATGCGACGCAAGAGCTCGAACGACTCGCCGACCGGAAGATCCCACCACAGCTGCGTGCGCTGACCGAACACCACGCCGATCTCGCGCACGTGCGCGATGCGATCGCGCCACGGCACGCGCCCGTCGACTTCCACCGTGCCGCTGTCGGGCACGAGGATGCCGGACAGCAGCTTCACGGTGGTCGACTTGCCCGCGCCGTTGGGCCCGATGTAGCCGACCATCTCGCCCGGCGCGATCGTGAAGTCGATGCCCGCGAGCGCTTCGACGACGCGATGGCTACGCGATACCACGCCACGCAGTGCTCCGAGCATGCCCGCACGACGCTCGGCCACGCGGTAGCGCTTGCTCAAACCGCGAACGACGATCCTCGACATCGAAAGAGCCGCAGAGCTTGCACGCGCGCGCGGCCTTGCACAAGATGCTCGGGTCTGGCGAAAGCGAAGACGATCGGCAAGGTGATCGGCGGGCTCGTGCTCGTCGTCGTCCTGTATCTGGTGCTGTGGCCGACCAAGGTCGAGCCGGCGGCGTGGCCCAACGAAGACGCGCCCGCGCTCGAAGGTGTGTACGCGCCCAACGACGCGCTCACCAAGGGCACGGCGATCGTGCTCGGCGACGGGCCCGAGGACATGGCGGTCGGACCCGATGGTCGCTTCTACACCGGCATGCGCGACGGACGGATCCTGCGGCTCGACGCCGACGGCACCAACGTCGAGACGTTCGCGCACACGGGCGGTCGTCCGCTCGGGCTCGCGTTCGATGAGGGCGGCGTGTTGTGGATCGCCGATGCGCGCAAGGGCGTGCTGAAGGCGTCCGCCGCCGGCGAGATCAGCGTGGGCGTGAACGAGGTCCTCGGCACCGAGCTGCGCTTCGCCGACGAGCTCGCGTTCGCGAAGGACGGCACGCTGTGGATCAGCGAAGCCTCGCGACGCTGGGACGTCGAGGACACCGTGCTCGACGTGATGGAGAACCAAGCGACCGGACGCTTGCTGCACCACGATCCGCGAGACGGCACCACCGTCATCGCGCTCGACGGGCTGCGCTTCGCGAACGGCATCGCGATCGCACCCGATCAATCGTTCGTGCTGGTGTCGGAGACGTTCGCGTATCGCGTGACGCGGCTGTGGCTCACCGGTCCGAAGGCGGGCACGCACGACACCTACGTCGAGCGCTTGCCGGGCTTCCCCGACAACATCGATCTCGACGCAGACGGCACGCTGTGGGTCGCGTTGCCGTCACGCCGCAGCGGACTGCT
>DASZPU010000611.1:0-2897 GCA_035550195.1 Nannocystaceae bacterium | reverse complement strand
CCAGTACGTCTTCCATCTCTTCACGTCGATGCCGCTCAACAATCCGCCGTCGCTGCCATGGGGCCCCGGCGATCCCTTGCAGGGCGAGGGCCAATCGATTCAACAAGTCGCGGTCGTGACCGGAGGGCTGCGCTTCCCCTACACGCAGGTCGACGACTTCGACTCGGTGTTCCAAGAGATCGCGATGGGCGTCGTCGAGGGCACGCCGGTCGAGTGCTCGTTCGCGATCCCGGATCCGCCGATGGGCGAGACCATCGATCCCGACACGATCGAGATCGACTACCTGCCAGGGGGCGTCGGACCGGCCGAGTCGTTCCACCAAGTCGTGGGCCCGGCCGATTGCGCCGCAGACGCCTTCTACATCGATTCCGAGACGATCTTCCTTTGCCCCGAGGCGTGCGCCGTCGTCCAGGCCGACATGACCGCGCAGCTCGACGTCCGTTACGGCTGCGATACGGGCTTCGATCCCCAGGGGTGACTTTGGAATCGACCGGGCCGGCCCGGTCGTAGCTCGTGTGATGGGCGCAGCTCCCTCGCCCGGGGTCCCCCTGCGCTCGTCACTGCGCTCCGCTCTCGTCCGCACCGCCGTTCTCTTCGTGACCGCCGCGCTTGCCGGCTGGGCCAGTGGGGCATGTCACGACGACGACGGTGCGGGCGAGCAAGCGGGCCAATCGTGCGGCGCGCCCGAAGACTGCTATCCCGAGGTCGAGGATCTCTCGGCGCTGCAGGGTGAGGTGCAGTGCCTCGATCGCGTGCCCGGCGGTTACTGCACGCATCTGTGCGTCACCGACGACGACTGCTGCGCGGTCGATGGCGAGTGCAAGACCGGTTACCCGCAGGTGTGCGCGCCGTTCGAGTCGACCGGCATGCGCATGTGCTTCTTGTCGTGCGAGGCCGAGCAAGTCGGCGATCTCGACGAGAACGAGTACTGCCACGAGTACGCGAGCACTGGCTTCAGCTGTCGCTCGACCGGTGGCGGCTCCGAGAATCGCAAGGTCTGCGCGGGCTAGGCCGCGAGCATCGCGACGACGCTGCGCTCGATCGCGGCGCTCGTGCGTGCGCGCCGGAGTCGTGCGAGCGGACGATCGAGCTCGCCGGCGAGGAAGCGCGCGAGCAAGAGCGGATGCACGTAGCTCTTGCGGCACACCGCGGGCGTGTTGCCGAGCCGCTCCGCGACGGTGCGGATCGCGGCCAGCATCGTGCGCTTGCGGGCGGTCGGCGACGTCGCGTGCTCGGCTGCCGCGAGCGCACGTGCGGCGGCGATCGTCGCGGCCCACGTGCGGAACACCTTCGCAGAGCAGCGCACGCCGGCGTGGCGATGTAGGTACTCGTTGACGTCGCGCGAGGTGATCGTGCGACGTGAACGACCGGCGCGATACTGGAACAGACGCGCGCCGCGTTGCCGCGCGAGCTGGCCGAGCACGCGCGCGAGTCGACGATCGCGGAAGCGCACCGCGCGATGCTTGCCGCCCTTCGCCCGATATCCGAGCCGTACGGTCTCGCCGTGGATGCTCGCGTGGCGACGGAGCAGCGTCGTCGCGCCGTAGGATCCGTTCGCGCGCGTGTACTCGTCGCTGCCGACGCGCAGGTGTCCGCGTTCGATCAGCGCCACCACGGCGGCGGTGACCTTCTCCTTGCAGGCGCAGCGGCAGGCGAGATCCTGGCGCACCGCTGCGCGCAGCCGCGGCAGCGCGCGATAGAAATCGCGTAGGCGATCGTAGTTCGCAGCGTCTCGCACCGTGCGCCAGCGCGCGTGGTAGCGGTACTGCTTGCGTCCACGCGCGTCGCGACCGATCGCCTGGATGTGTCCGTCGGGATCGCGGCAGATCCACACGGCCGTCCACGCGGGTGGGATCGCGAGCTTGCGGATGCGCGCGAGCACGCGGCGATCGTGCACGGTGTGGCCGTTCGCATCGACGATCGTCCATCCGCGGCCGCGCCGACGTCGCTGATAGCCGGGCTCGTCCGGGTCGACGTAGCGCAGCGCCGCCGTGCTCGCCGAGGCCTCGACGTCACCGAGCACCTTCGCGAGCGTCGTGCTCGTACACGCAGTGAGCACCTCCGCAGTGGTCAGCGCGTCGTTCGCCGCGAGCAGCACGAACGGTGATCCAGCAAGCGCCGTGCCGTAACGCGGGCGCGCGACTCGCCGTGGCCCGCCGGAGCGCGCAACTCGAGCCCGACGTGGCCTCGCCACGGCGGACAGCGAGCACGATTGCTCGCGCCAGGAAGAGGCTAGTACCCGCGCATCTGCGTCACGATCGCGGCCTGCGTGTCGCGCGGGACTTCGGCGTAGTGGCTGAACTGCATCGTGTAGCTCGCGCGGCCCTGCGTCGCGGAGCGGATCGCGGTCGCGTAGCCGACCATCTCCGCGAGCGGCACCTCGGCCTTCACGATCTGCGCGGTGACCCGCCCGCCTTCGAAGGCCGCGCGCGCGGGCTCCATGCCCATGATGCGTCCGCGTCGACCGTTGAGATCGCTGACCACGTTGCCGGTGAACTCGTCGGGCACGACGACCTCGACCGCCATCATCGGCTCGAGCAACACCGGCGCCCCTTCTTCGAGCGCCTGCATCGTGCCCATCGCCGCCGCAGCTTGGAAGCTCGCGTCGCTGCTGTCGCCTTCGCGGAACGCTGCGTTCGTCAGCGACACGCCGACGTCGACCACGGGATAGCCGAGCAACGGTCCGCGCGTGAGCGCGTCTTCGCTGCCGGTCTTGGTCGACTGGATGAACACCGGATGCAGCGGCGGATCGCCCTTTTGGCCCTTCGGCACCACCGGCAGCTTGTTCTCGAAGAGGTTGCCGCTGCCGCGCTCGCGCGGCTCGAGCGCGAGCGTGACCTTCGCATACTGGCGCTTGCCGCCGGCCTCGCGCTCGTACTCGAGCGTCTTGGTGATCG
>DASZPU010000610.1:0-15320 GCA_035550195.1 Nannocystaceae bacterium | reverse complement strand
GGCTCGGGCATCGGCGGGGCGACTTCGACGATGCCGAACTCCGGATCGGGAATCCCGATCGGCATCGTCGACGGCGGATCACCACCCTCGCTGCCACTGTCGTCGACGCTCCCGCTCTCGCTCCCGCTCGTGCTTCCACTCGCGCTGCCGCTGTCGTCGACGCTCCCGCTCTCGCTGCCGCTCTCGTCGCCCGCCCCGGACGATCCGTTGCGACACGCCGAGCCGAGGAGCGCGACCGCGAGCACGACGTGACGCATGCGCATGCCCACCAGCATGTGCCGGCGGGCGGCGCGGCGTCGAGTGACACGCGACACCCTGCCGTTCGCGTTGCACACTCGCGGCACGTGAAGCACCTCTGGCTGCTCCTCCTGTGCCTGACCGCGTGCACGCTCCACCGCGAGCACGAGCTCGACCGCCGTTTCGGCCGCGAGCACGTGCGCGATCGCGAGGTCGCGCAGACCCACGGTGTCGACTACGCGACCGAGGTGAAGCCGATCCTCGAGGCGCGCTGCATCGTCTGCCACGGCTGCTTCGACTCGCCGTGTCAGCTCGATCTCGCGTCGCCCGAAGGGGTCGAACGCGGTGCGATCGCCAAGCCGGTCTACGATCCGACGCGATTGATCGCAAAGGATCCGACGCGCCTCTTCGAGGACGAGCAGCGCACCGAGGACTGGCGCGCGCGCGGCTTCACGCCCGTGCTCAACGAGCGTGGGCAGAGCAGCGAAGCCAACCGCGAGGCCACCGTGTTGTTGCGCGCGCTCGAGCTCAAGCGCGATCACCCGCTCGAGATCGGCGGCGATCTTCCCGAAGAAGTCACGCTCGGCCTCTATCGCAAGCACACTTGTCCGACGATCGCCGAGTACGATCGCTACGCGCGCAAGAACCCGCAGTGGGGCATGCCCTACGGCCTGCCCGGCCTCGACGAGCGCCAACACGACACGATCGCGCGCTGGATCGCCGAAGGTGCGCTGCATGGCGCGACCCCGAAGCTGTCGCAGAAGCTGCAGACGCGCGTCGCCGAGTGGGAGCGATTCCTCAACGGCGACTCGAACAAGCACCGGCTCACCAGCCGCTATCTGTTCGAGCATCTCTTCTTCGCGCACCTATGGTTCGGCGACGACGGCGAGCGTCCGCAGTTCTTCGAGCTGGTGCGCTCGAAGACGCCGCCCGGTCAGCCGATCGCGCGCATCGCCACGCGACGCCCTTACGACGATCCCGGGGTCACGCGCGTCTGGTATCGCCTGCTGCCGCTGCACGAGTCGATCATCGCGAAGCAACACATGCCGTATCGGCTCGACGCCGCGCGCATGAAGAAGTGGAAGGAGTGGTTCATCGACGCCGACTACGAAGTCGTGGCGTACCCGAGCCACGCGCCCGAGATCGCCTCGAATCCGTTCCAGGCGTTCGCGGCGATGCCGGTGCGCTCGCGCTATCGCTTCTTGCTCGACGAGGCCGAGTACACGCTGATGGGCTTCATCAAGGGCCCGGTGTGTCGCGGCGAAGGTGCGCTCAACGTCATCGACGACGCGTTCTGGGTGTTCTTCGTCGATCCCGATCTCGACCTCTTGTTGCACGACGACGACTTCCTGCGCCGCAATGCGAAGAAGCTGCGCTTGCCCGCGCGCGCGAGCTCGACGGCCTTGCCGTTGCGCACGTGGGTGAAGCAGAGCCGTGACGAGCACGAGTGGTCGCGCGTGAAGCAGAAGGCGCTCGCGGCCGACTTCGCCGAGCACCCGATCGACCTCGAGCTCGTGTGGGACGGCGACGGCGACAATCGCAGCGCCGCGCTCACGGTCTTCCGCCACCACGACAGCGCGACGGTGGTGAAGGGTCTGGTCGGCGAAGGCACGAAGACCGCGTGGGTGATCGACTACCCCGTGCTCGAACGCATCCACTATCTGCTGGTCGCGGGCTTCGACGTCTACGGCAACGTGGGTCACCAGCTCGCCACCCGCACGTACATGGATTTCCTGCGCATGGAATCCGAGCTGATGTTCCTGCAGCTGTTGCCCGACGCCGCGCGCAAGCGCGAGCACGCGTACTGGTACCGCGACACCGAGCAGCGGCTGTATCGCGACATCGTCGCACACCTGTCGCAGATCGGCGTCGACACTGCGCTGCGCTACGGCACCAACGATCCCAAGCGCGAGCTCTACACGATGTTGCAGCGCGAGCTCGCACCGGTGCTCGAGCATCGCTGGGACCTCGACGCGCTGCCGGACGACATGCGCGACGCACTGCGCGAGCTCGCCGCGCGGCGTGGCGACGCGGTGCGCGAGCTACCCGAAGCCGCGTTCCTGCTCGTGCCCGATGCGCCCGAAGGTGCGCAGCTCTTCACCATCTTGAAGAACGACGGGCACACCAACATCGCATCGCCGTTCTTCGAGTCGCATCGTCGACGCCCGAAGGAGGACACGCTCACGATCGCGCGCGGCGTCGTCGGCAGCTATCCCAACGCGTTCTTCGTGGTCGAGCGCGCGCACCTGCCCGAGCTGACGCGACGCGTGCGTCGGACCGACGCCGACTTCTGGGAGGTGAGCGATCGGATCGCGGAGATCTGGCGGCGCGATCAGCCGCTCGAGTACGGCGTGCTCGACCTCGGCCGCTACGAGCGCCCGACGCGCGGCTGAAAATCGTCGCGAGCGATGTCGAGAACCGCCGGTCGGCTCCGTCTGCCCCTGTGAAGGCGCCTCGCGAGGCGCGACACTGCGGAGCAGAACGATGAAGTACATGATGCTCATGGTCGCCAGCAACGAAGGTTGGAAGGCCTTCGGCACGATGTCGCCCGACGAAATCCAGCGGCACGTCCAGTTCATGCAGGACGTCAACCGCGAGCTCGAGCGATCCGGCGAGCTCGTCGACGCGCGCGGCCTCGACCTGCCCGACAACGCGAAGATCGTGCATGCGGACGACAAGGGTGCGCCGATCGTGACCGACGGACCGTTCGCGGAGGCGAAGGAGTTCCTCGCCGGCTACTGGATCGTCGACGTCGAGACGCCGGAGCGCGCGTACGCGATCGCAGCGCACATCTCCACTGCGCCCGGTCGCGGCGGTACGCCGATGCGATTCCCGGTGCAGCTGCGCCGCGTCATGTCGCACGCCGAGGAGCTGTGACCACCACCGAGGATCTGCTGCGCGAGCTCGCGCCGCAGGTGCTCGGCGCGTTGATGCGCCGCTTCCACGACTTCGACGGCGCCGAGGATGTCGTGCAGGAGGCGTTGCTCGCCGCCGCGACGCAGTGGCGCGCGCAGGGCCTACCCCAGCGCCCGCGCGCGTGGCTGTTGCACGTCGCGACGCGCAAGCTGACCGATCGCTGGCGTAGCGACGAGGCGCGTCGGCGTCGAGAAGAGCTGGTCGCGATGCAGACCGCCGACGAAGATCCTTCCGAGCCCGAGCCCACCGACGACACGCTGGTGCTCTTGTTCATATGCTGCCATCCCGCGCTCACACCTGCGTCGGCGATCGCGTTGACGCTGCGCGCGGTCGGAGGGCTCACCACCGCGGAGATCGCCGCGGCGTTCCTCGTGCCCGAGGCCACGATGGCGCAGCGGATCAGCCGCGCGAAGCAGAAGGTCGCGGGCTCGCACGTTCCCTTCGCGCTGCCCGCGAAGGACGAGTGGCCGGCACGGCTCGCGGCCGTGCTGCACGCGCTGTATCTGATCTTCAACGAGGGCTACACCGCCACCAGCGGCGAGTCGCTGCTGCGATGCGATCTCGCCGACGAAGCGATCCGGCTCGCACGCATCCTGCGACGCATGCTGCCCGAGGACGCCGAGGTCGCCGGTCTGCTCGCGCTCATGTTGCTCACCGACGCGCGACGATCGGCGCGCATCGATGCACGCGGCGAGCTCGTCGCACTCGACGAGCAGGATCGCGATCTCTGGGATCGCGCCGCGATCGACGAAGGCGTCGCGCTCGTCACCGCGGCGCTGCAACGCGGCGCAGTCGGGCCGTATCAGCTGCAGGCTGCGATCGCGGCGTGCCACGACGAAGCGGCATCGACCCAAGCGACCGACTGGGCGCAGATCCTCGCGCTCTATGGGTTGTTGCTGCGCATGGCCGATCAACCGATCGTGCGGCTCAACCACGCGATCGCGCACGCGATGGTCCACGGTCCCCGCGCTGGCCTCGCGCTGCTCGACGAGCTCGAGGGCGCGCTCGCGAATCACCACCGCCTGCACGCGGTACGTGGCCACTTGCTCGAGCGCGCCGGCGATCGCGAAGCCGCGATCGCGAGCTATCGCATCGCCGCCGCGCAAACCACCAGCCTGCCCGAGCAGCGCTACCTGTTCGCGCGCGCGAGCCGACTCGCGGCGCGCGCGTGATCATCCGCCCGATTGCTCGCGCAACAGCTCGAGCCGCGCGGCCGCTTGTGCGTGACCGAGGCGCTCGGCTTCTTCGTAGTGACGACGCGCCGCGAGATACTCGTGCGTCTTGAAGAACGTGTCGCCCAGCAGGATGCGATAGTCGGCCTTCTTCGGAGCGTAGCGCACCGCATCGCGGGCATAGCGATTCGCGGAGTGGTAGTGGCCGCGGTCGTACTCGATCTCCGCGAGCCCGGCGAGCGCGGCCGCACTGCGCGAGTCGTGGGTGAGCGCGCGGCGGAACAACCACTGTGCGGTGTCGAGCTGCCCGCGTGCTGCCGCAGCGCGACCGTCGACGACGAGCTGTGCGCTCGTGCGATCGTCGCGTGCGACCGGCTCGCTCGGCGTGACCTCGGGCGCAGGCGGTGGATCGTCGGGCACGATCAACACCTCCTCTTCGACGCGCTCGCTGCGACGCTTCGGCACCTCGACCGGCGGCACGACGCTGGGCTCCGCGTCGTCCGTCGGTTCGACGCGATCGACGAGCGCCAACAAGCGCGCGCTCGTCGAAGCCGCCGGCGCATCGTCGCCATCGAGCAGCGCATCGATCTGCTGCCGACGCAGCTCGGGATCCTCCACCGCCAACGCCGCGAGCGATGCACCGGCGAAGCGCTCGCCCGCGGACCAATCACCGCGCGCCGCCTTGTCGACCAGCTCGTCGAGCTCGCCCGGCGTCAACGTGGTGCGCTCGCGTGCATGCGCGAGCTCGGGCGCGAACACCAACGCTTGTGCATAGTAGTCGGCCGCGAACGGTCGCCCGCCTTCGCGCGCCCAGTACTCGTCGCCGAGCCGCACGAGCGTCGCCGCGAACTCTTCGCGCAACGCCGCGGCTTGCAGCATCGCGGGCTCACGCGAAGCATCGTCCTGCGCCTCGAGCTCGCGCACCTTCTGATAGGCCGAGGGCTCGTCGACCGGCGCGTACACGAAGTAGGCGCGCGCGGCCGCAGCGTGGGCCTCGGTCGCGATGCGCTCGACCAGCTCGAGCTCGCGCGGGCCGGGGCGCGGTCGCAGCGTCCACGCGAGCGCGAGCGCGACGATCACGGCGACGACCACCGCGACGAGCGTGACGACGAGCCCGCGTCGACGCTTGCGACGATCGAGCTGCAGCTCGTCGAGCAGCGCGCGCATCGATGCGAAGCGCTGCGACGGATCGGCCGCGAGCCCGCGCAGGATGGTGCGGTGCAACCACGCCGGCACGCTCGCAGCGGCGGGTGGCGGCGCGACGCGTCCGGCTTGGATCGCGTGCAGGCGCGCGACGATGTCCTGCTCGGGAAACGGGCGCAGCTGGTAGAGCGCCTCGAACAGCGTCACACAGAACGCGAACTGATCCGCGGCCGCCCCGACGTCGGAGCCCAGGATCTGCTCGGGGGCCATGTACGCGGGCGTGCCCATCACGATGCCGGTGCGCGTGAGCAGCGGCTCGATCGCCGGCGCGCTCCCGGAAGACGGCACTTCGTCGATCGCGGAGGTGCGCGCGAGCCCGAAGTCGAGCACGCGCACGCGCAGCTGCCCGTCGTCGCGGCTCACCAACACGTTGCTGGCCTTGAAGTCGCGGTGCACGATGCCGGCTTCGTGCGCCGCGACGACACCGCGTCCGGCCTGCACGAGTAGATCGCGGATCGATCGCCAGTCCTTCGGCGCCGTGCGCAGGAACGCCGCGAGCGTCTGGCCATTCACCAGCTCCATCACCACGAACACGTCGCGACCGATCACGCCCGCGTCGTGCACCGCGACCACGTTGGGGTGCGACAGCCGTGCGAGCGCACGCGCTTCGCGGAGCAACCGCGCGCGTGCACCAGGGTCGAGCCCGAGATCCGAGCGCAGCAGCTTGATCGCCACCTTGCGATCGAGCTCGGGATCGTAGGCCGAGCACACCTCGCCCATGCCGCCCTTGCCGATGCGCTCGAGGATCAGGTAACGACCGATCCGCACCGGCGCCGCGCGCCCGAGCAGTCGCTTCTGCGCCTCGGCGAGCGCGATGCGATCGATGAGCACGTCGCCGCCCATCGTGGTGGGCTCGCGCACGTCACCATTGTCTCTCATCGGTGCACCTGCAGTGCTGCGCGTGCCGGGGCGCTGCGCGTGCGCGCCTGCGTGAGCAACACGATGCCGCCGAGCACGAGCGCCGCGGCGAGCCCGATCATCACGCCACCGTGCACGCTGGTCGCGTAACGCATGCGGCAATCGCCGTCGGCGTCGACGTCGGCACCGCTGCAGCGACGACGGTAGGGCTTGCCGTCGAGCGCGAGGAACGTGCTGCCCGAGATCAGCGCGGGTGCAGCGAGGCCCAGCATCACGCTGCCCGCGATCGTCATCGCGCGCGCGCGCGGTCGACGGGTCTCGCGCTGCACGAGCTCGACCGACCAGGTCTCGCGCACGTCGGCCACGGTCGCGACGTTGCGCTGCACCCGACCGTAGCCGGAGCGTTCGAGCGCGAGCTCGTGTCGACCGGGTGTGAGCTCGATCGTCGCGGGCGTGCGGCCGCGCGCCACACCGTCCACCACGATGGTCGCGCCGGACGGTCGCGACTCGATCGTCATGCGTCCGACCGCATCTGCGCGCTGACCGAGCTTGCGCACGAGCGCCTTGCTCTGTCGCGCCGACATCTCCGCGACCTCGGCGAGCCCGCAGAGCGGACACTGCTCGCTGGACTCGAAGCGCTCGCCGGTCGCGAGCTCGGTGACGCTGATGTCGAGCGTATACACGCGCGCGTCTTCGTGCAGTGTCGCGCGCACGAGGTGTGTGGCGCCGGCGATCGCCGCGTCGTCGCACTTCGCGTCGTCGCACGCCGACGCATCGAGCGCGCGTACCTCGGCGTCCTCGCCGAGCGCACCTTCGATGTGCGTGGCGATCTCGCCCTGCCAGAACTCGGGGATCTCGCCGTCGGTCTGCAGCGGTGCGACGGCGATCTCGGGCCGCGCAGCGCTGGCGATCGGCACCGGGCCGAGCGCGAGCGCAGCCGCGATCACGGCAACGAGCACACGCACGGCAACATCATACCCGCGATCACGCGTCGAGCTCACGCGAGGCCTCGTCGAGCGCCTGCACGGTGGCATCGCGAAGCACTGAATCGCTGCGCAGGCGGGCGAGCGTAGCCTTGAGCGCCGCGCGCCCGCGGAACAGCCGGCTCTTCACCGTGCCCAGCGGCAGCTCGCACGTCTCGCTGATCTCGCCGACTTTGTAGCCGTAGACGTAGAACAGCTCCACGCACTGGCGTACCTCGGGATCGATCGCCGCGATGGCCTCCGCGACCATGCGCTGCTGCTCGGCGCGGCTGAACGCGCCCTCCGGCGAGCTGTGGGCCAGGAAGCTGGCCTGCGACAGCGGCACGTGCTGCGCCGCGCGATCCTTCTCTTCGAGGTATCTCGCGAGCTGCTTGCGCGCGATGCCGAAGAGGAACGCGCGCATCGCCGCGTCGTCGCGCATGGTGTCGCGGTTTGCGATGAACGCGAGAAACGTACGCTGCGCGAGCTCGTCGCAATCGGCGGTGAGCCGCGCCGCGAAGAACTTGCGCACGCCTACGAAGTGACGCGCGAGCAGCTGCTCGCCGGCCTCGGCATCGCCGTCGCGCCAGCGTTGCAAGAGCTCGAGCTCGTTCGCCACCCCATAGGCGTATCACGAAGCACTACCCGGGCGGCTCGAACTCGTCGCAGGCGCCGTCGATCACCGACACGGCCTGCTGGAAGAACGACGCGTACTCCTCCGCGGTGCTGCACACGTTGCCGTGCAGGCCGTGATCACCCCAGAGCTCGACGAACTGTTGCCACTCGATGCCCTTGTCGTCGTTGTCCTCGGGGCGGCAGTCGTCCCAGTGCGGCGTGAAGCCGAGCACGACGACTGCGCTGGGATCGCCGCCCTTCGCGGCGACCACCGCGTCGTACCACTCCTTCGGCGTGCCGCTGTCTTCGTGGTTCGGATCGTCGCTGATGAACGTGACCACCAGCACCGCGTCGTCGCGCAAGAAGCCCTCGTTGCAGCCACCGACCGTGTTGATCTCCGGCGCGACCGCAGCGACCAGCGACTCCATCGGCTTCTCGGCCGCATCGCCGGCGGTGCCGACCGTGGCCATGCACGAGAACGTGCCCGCGAGATCGGGCTCGCCTTCGACGATGTAGCGTTGGTCGCCCGACGGATCGCACACGCCGTTGGTCGCGAACTTGCCGGCCGGATTGAGCACGCCGGCACCGCGCACGCGATCGCACTCCTCGAACACGGTCGTCTTGACGTAGCTCGTGCACAGATCGCTGCCGGGATCGTTGCCGTTCCACGGATTCGCGGTGTTGCAGCGCCCCCACGCGTCGGTGTCGGTGACGAGCACGTGATAGTCGTCCTGCTCGAGCGCCGCGACGATCGCTTCCATGAACATCGGGAACGCCGCGACCAATGCCGCCTGCTCGTTCTCCATCGATGCGGAGTTGTCGATCACGAACAGGAAGTCGACCGCCTTGCAGCCGTCGGCGTCGCTGCCTTCGGATCCACCGTCGCCACCGCTCACGCCGTCGCCGACGTCGAACTGCGGCGCGCCGTCTTCGTCGTCGGATGCTTCGTCGGCCCCCGATCCGCCGACCTCCTCGCTGTCGTCGTCGCCTTCGCTGCCGTCCCCACCCGGCGCGCTGGTCGACGGGATCCCGCTGCCGCCGCCCGCTCCTTCACGTACATGTTCCGCCGTGCAGCTCGCGATCAACGCGACGAGGCACGGCGACCACTTGCGCAGTGCTCGCATCCGCTCGTCCTCCCTTCCACAACTGGTGTCCGGCGAGCCGTCGATTTGGTTCTCGGTTAAGCTCGGATCGTTGCGACGCCGTTGCATCTGGCTGGCCGGCGCACCGCTGGCGTGCGTGCTCGAGCAGAACCCTGCGTTCGATGGCGCGACGACCAGCACCGGCGTCGACGTCACCAGCCCGACCACCACCACGACTTCGACGAGCGCCGTCGAGAGCAGCTCGAGCAGCACCGTCGATGTGTCTTCGAGCGCGACCGACACTGCGACCGCAGGCTCGAGCGAAGCGGGCTCGTCGTCGACCGGCGATCCGATGGCATCGTGTGGCGACGGCGACATCATGCCCGGCGAGCGCTGTCATGCCGCGTTGCCGGCGGTCGACCTCGACGTCGATCCGCGCGAGCTCGCGGCCGGCGATCTCGACGGCGATGGCTTGCCCGACGTCGTCGTCGCGGCACAAGCCGCGGTCATGCCGTTCTTCCTCGGCGTCGGTGAAGGCGCGATCGCGTTGGATCAGACGGTCATGCTGCCCTACGACAATCACGTCGACATCGCGCTCGGTGACGTCGATGGCGACGCCGATCTCGATGCCGTGCTCGCGAGCGCGCAAGACGGCGTGCTCGTCACGGTGCTGTGGGATCAGAGCATGTTCGCGCCGCCGCTCGCGAGCACGGGCATGGGCCAGCCCCAGGCGATCGGGCTCGCCGACTTCGAAGAGAGCGCCGGGCTCGACGTGCTGTACGTGAACAACGGACAGAACGCGCGCGTCGCCGTGGGCACCGGCGATGGTGGGTTCAACCGCGTGCCGGAGCTGGACGTACCGCTCGGCGCCGACATGAGCGTGGGGCTGACGATCGGCGAGATCGACGGCGATGGCTGGATCGACGCCGTCGCGATCGCGGGCGGCAACAAGACGCGACTCACCGTGGTGAACGGTGCCCCCACCGGACCGACGATGGGCGAGATGCACGTCACCGACAACAGCACGAGTGACGTCGCGATCGCGGATCTCGACGGCGACGGCGTGCCGGAGCTCGTGGCGGTCACGCCCGATCGGATCGCCGTCGCGATCCTCGGTGCGCCCGACACGTCGTTCGAGCTGCCCGGCAATCCCGTCGCCGTCGGTGCGGCCGACTTCGATCTCGACGGCAATGTCGATCTCGCGATCGCGTACCAAGGCGACGACCAGCTCGTGCTGCTGTACGGCGACGGCACGCTCGCGCCGAGCGAGAGCGTGGGCTACAGCGTCGGCGACAATCCGATCGCGCTCGCGATCGCAGACTTCGACGGCGACACCGTCCCCGACGTCGTGGTCGCGAGCCGCGGAAACAACCCCGGCTTGCACGTCGTGGCCTCCTCACCATGATCACCGACGACGCGTTGCTCGAGGTGCTCGAGCTCGGCTCGCTCGCCACGCCGATGTCGCCGGGCAAGACGTGGCGCGCCGACCTTCCGAACGTGTTCGTGCGCGACTCGACGATCGCCAGCCCGCGCGCGAACCAGGTCGCGCTCGCGCGACTGAGCGAGCACGACGCCGATGCAACGATCGCGCGCGTGCGTGCGCACTACCGAGGCCGGCCGTTCGGCTGGAACGTGGGCCCGCGCAGCACGCCTCTCGATCTCGAAGGCAGGCTCGCAGCGGCCGGACTCACGCTGATGCGCGAAAGTGCCGGGCTCGCGCTCCGCGATCTCGCGCAGCCCATCGACGCGCCGCACGTGGAGATCCGTCGCGCGACGCTCGACGACGCCGAGCTGCTCGCGGAGCTCGGCGTGTCGGCATTCGGCCAGGATCCGATCGAAGCGCGGTGGTTGCAGCAGCTCGTGCTCGCCGAGCCGCGCATCGCGGTGTGGCTCGCGCTCGAGCGCGGTGATCTGCTCGGCTTCGGCCAGAGCTTCGTGCGCGACGATGGCGTGCTGCTGCTGGTCGGCGCGGCGACGCTTCCGCATGCACGCAGACGCGGGGTCTACCGCGCGCTCTTGCGCCACCGCATCGCGCTGGCGCGCGCCGAAGGTGCAAGCGCCGCGGTCATCCAGGCCAACGACGAAACG
This sequence comes from Nannocystaceae bacterium, assembly GCA_035550195.1. Classification (GTDB taxonomy): domain Bacteria; phylum Myxococcota_A; class Polyangia; order Nannocystales; family Nannocystaceae; genus Xiheibacterium. The sequence continues at coordinate 4,187 of DASZPU010000610.1, read as the reverse complement.
TCGGCACCGATCTGCAAGCGCTGCGGCTTCGTCGAGCTCTGTCGCCTTCGCTATTGGGTGGGCTGACGCGGCGCTACGCATTAAAGAGGATCCACCCGCCGGCCGCGGCCGGGTAGGATGACCTCGTGTTGCGCACGCTCGCCGTCACCGTCTCGCTGCTCGCAGCGTGTGGTGGCGCGGACGCACGCGACGACGGCGAGGTGGGCAGCGGCATCGCGTCGCTCTCGACGACGACCAGCGGAAACGCGGAGGAGAGCACCACCGGCGATCGCCTCGATCTCGGCGGCATCGGCGACGTACCGAGCGGACCGTTGCGCTGCGAGAAGGTCGATCTCGTGTTCGTCGTCGACAACTCGGCGTCGATGTTCGACGAGCAACAGAGCTTGTTGCAGAGCTTCCCGTCGTTCATCGGCGAGGTCGAACAAGTGCTCGGCAGCGACGACTACCAAGTGCTGGTGATCGACACCGACGTCGGCACGTGGGCGGGCTGCTACGAAGCGATGTACGGCTCGTTCGACTGTGGGCTGTGGTGCGGCAGCGCCAACTGCCCGAGCGGATGCGACTGCGAGTGCAACTCGGAGCCGTGCGAGCCGTTCGTGAGCTCCACCTGCGAAGGCGCGTTGGGCTCGGGGCGGATCGTCAGCGGCGACGGCTCGTCGTGTGGGCTCGCGGGCCGGCGCTACATCACCGGCGCCGATGCGGATCCCTCCGCGGAGTTCCAGTGCGCCGCGCTCGTCGGCATCGCGGGCGAGCCCAACGAGCGACCGATGCAAGCGCTCGTCGAAGCGGTCGGTCCGCTCGCCGCCGCCGACGGCTGCAACGCGGGCTTCCTGCGCGACGATGCGATCCTCGTCGTCGTGGTGATCACCGACGAAGAAGATCAAGCATCGTTCGGCGATCCGGCCGATTGGTATCAAGCGGTGGTCGACGCGAAGCTCGGCAATCCCACGGCGGTGGTCGTGCTGGGCCTGCTCGGCGATCCCGATGTGCCCGACGGCGTGTGCGGCCCGTTCGATCCCGTCGACAACAGCGGTGCGATCGCGTCGCTGCGCGTGCGCGAGTGGGTCGAGTCGTTTCCGTCCGGAGACTGGGCGTCGGTGTGCAACGCCGACTACGCACCGTTCTTCCAGGCGGCGATCTCGGTGATCGACGAGGTCTGCGAGGACTTCGTCCCGCCCGGCTGACACCCGCGTAAGATGAGCGGTCGAGCATGAGCGACCGCAGCGACGACGTGCCCGACGTGGCGACCGCGCCCGAGCTCGCGGCACGCGGCGTCGACGTCGAGGAGAGCGGCGGGCTCGAGTCGCAGATCTTGCTCGCGCGTGCGCGCCAGAAGCTGCTGGGCTGGAGCGACACGCCGGCCACGATCGGCCGCTACCGCGTCATCGAGCGCATCGGTGAAGGCGGCATGGGCGTGGTGTTCGCGGTGCACGACGACGAGCTCGATCGCGTCGTCGCGATCAAGATCCTGCGCAGCGAGCTCGCGCCCGGCAGCGCCGGGCGACAACGATTGGTGCGCGAGGCTCAAGCCACCGCACGACTCTCGCATCCCAACGTCGTGCACGTGTACGAGGTCGGCCAGCAAGGCGATCACGTGTACATGGCGATGGAGCTCGTGCGCGGACAGACGCTGCGCGCGTGGCAGACCACCGCGCGCTCGTGGACCGACATCGTCGCGATCTATCGGCGCGTCGGCGAAGGGCTGGTCGCGGCGCACGCCGAGAGCATCGTGCATCGCGACTTCAAGCCCGACAACGTGCTGGTGGGCAGCGAGCAACGCCCGCAGATCGTCGACTTCGGGCTCGCGCGCGCCAGCGGCGACACCGGTGTGTTCGCAGAGGTCGGCGCATCGTCGGGCTCGGGGCCGACCTGGCGAGACCTCGACATCACCGGCACCGGCACCGTGCTCGGCACGCCGGCGTACATGGCACCCGAGCAGCTGCATCGCGCGAAGCCCGATGCGCGCAGCGATCAGTTCTCGTTCTGCGTCGCGTTGTTCGAGGCGCTGTATGGGCGTCGTCCGTTCGCGGGCTCGACGTACACGCAGCTCGCCGACGCGCTCGATGCCGGCACGACCGTCGCGATCGCGGATCGCCGCGGTGTGCCCGAGGCCGTGCACGCGATCGTCTTGCGCGGGCTGGCACACGAGCCGGCGGATCGCTTCGCAGCGATGCGCGAGCTGCTGGATGCGCTCGAGCTCGCGAGTCGGCCGCGCCCGAAGTCGGCGCGCACCGGCATCGCAATCGTCGGTGTCGCTGCGATGGCGGCGCTGGGTTGGGCGCTCGTGCCCCAAGCTGCTGCGCCGACGTCGAGCAGCGCGGCCGCGCCCGCAGAGGCGAACGCGATCGATCCGTGGGCGGAGATCGTCGCCGCATCCGAGCTGCCGCCGCTCGTGCCGACGCCGCTCGCCGACGATCCCACCGGCGTCACCGTGCATCGCCTGCGCAACGGCCTGACGATCTATCTCGCGCATCGTCCCACCGAGCCGCTGGTCACGGTGATGCTCGCGATCCGTGCCGGCGCAGCGGAAGAAGGCGAGCATCGCGGGCTCGCGCCGCTCGTGCGCGAAGCGGTGCAGCGTGGCACCGCGCGACTCGGCGTCACGGATGCGGTCGCGGAGCGATCGCTGCTCGTCGCGCAACACCAGCTCATCGATGCGTTGCCCAACGTGCGCGAGCCGGCTGCGCGCGCGCAGCTGCTGCAGACGATCGCGGCCTCCGAGCAAGCCAGCGCGGCCTACGAGATCCCCGCGGAGATGTACGAAGCCACGCTCGCGCTCGGCGGAGTCGGTGCGCCCGTGCTCGGCGGCAACGGTGCGGTCTATGCGACGCGCGTGCCCAGCAACCGCGTCGGTGCATGGCTCGCGATGGCCAACGAGATGGTGCAGCGGCCGGTGTTTCGCGGCTTCCTCGGCGAGACCGCGGGACAGCTCGAGATGATGACGGTGTACGACACCGACGATCCTGCGGGTCGTGCACGCGCGCCGCTGTTGGCTGCGGCGACCGGCGTGCAGATCGGTGGCGAAGCGACGCTCACCAGCCTCGCGGAGGTGCCGCTCGCGGCCGCGCGCGAGTTCCACCGCGAGCGCTATCGTCCCAACAACACCGCGCTCGTGATGATCGGCGACATCACGGCCGAGCAGGCGATCCGACTGGCCGAGCAACAGCTCGGCGACTGGGAGCCCGCACCGCTGCCGGCCACGCGCGTCGTCGACGAGCCGTTCGCACAGCCACGCGTCGTGCAGGACTCGGTCGCTCCGGGTGGCGACGCGATCGAGATGGTGTGGACGCTGCCGCCGTGGGGCACGCCCGAGTACGCGCAGCTCGCCCAGCTCGAGTTCGTGCTCGGCGGATCGCACGGGCTGCTCTCCGCGCTCGGCGGTGACGCGTCGCGTGGTTGGGGCGCGTTCGTCGGACCGTCGCGCGACTTCATGGTGATCGGATTTCCCGCGCCCGGCGTGTCCCACGACGCGCTCGAGCAAGCGACGATCGCGAACCTGCGCAAGGTCGCGGAAGGTCGCGTCGACGATGCGCTGTGGGACGCCGCGCTCGCCGAAGCGCAGCTCGAGCGCGCGAGCTGGGCGCGTGGTCCGTCGTCGCTCGCATCGGCGATCGCGGAGTCGTTCATGTCGCGCCGCGATTGGGCGAGCGCGAGTCGATCGCTCGCGGTCGTGCCGCCGACGCGCGACGAAGTGATGGCGGCCGCGAAGCTGCTGCTCGCGCGACCGCTCGTGGTCAGTCGGCGTACGCAGGGTGAAGCGCCCGCGATCGCGGCGCCGGAGCTCCCGTCGTTGCCGAACCTGCCGGCGCAGCAGCGGGGGCGCAGCGCGTTCGTCGACGAGATCGTCGGCGCACCGGTGCACGCGATGGAGCCGCGCTTCCTGGTCGCGGGCAGCTCGTTCCAGACGTCGATGCACGGAGCCGGGCGCGTGATCGCGTCGAAGAACGACGGCCCGCTGTTCTGGCTCACGTGGATCTATCCGGTCGGGCTCGCGGAGAATCCGTGGGCCTGCGATGCCGCGCACGCGCGCATGCCCGCGGCCCGCATCGCCGGTGCGCGCATCTGGGTGCTGTGCACGAGCGCCGACACGCGCGTGAGCGTCATGGCTCCGGCCTCGCGCTTCGCGGACATGATGCCGCAGCTGTCGCAGTGGTTGCGCGCGGACACGGTCGATGTGGATCCGCGTT
>DASZPU010000609.1:0-4823 GCA_035550195.1 Nannocystaceae bacterium | reverse complement strand
TGCGCGACGGCGCCGACAACTTCGTCGTCATCTGCTCCATCGAGAACTTCGATCCGATGGGCGTGCACACCGGCGACAGCATCACGATGGCGCCGGCGCAGACGCTGACCGACAAGGAATACCAGCGCATGCGCGACCACGCCGCGATGGTCGTGCGGCGCATCGGCGTCACCACCGGAGGTTGCAACATCCAGTTCGCGGTGAACCCGAAGACCGGTCGCGAGATCGTCATCGAGATGAACCCCCGCGTGTCGCGTAGCTCCGCGCTCGCGAGCAAGGCCACCGGGTTCCCCATCGCGAAGTTCGCCGCGAAGCTCGCGGTGGGCTACACGCTCGACGAGCTCAAGAACGACATCACCCGCGTCACGCCGGCGTCGTTCGAGCCGAGCATCGACTACGTCGTCACCAAGATCCCGCGCTTCGCGTTCGAGAAGTTCCCGGGCGCCGACGACACGCTGACCATCCAGATGAAGTCGGTCGGCGAGGTGATGGCGATCGGTCGCACGCTGCGCGAGTCGCTGGGCAAGGCGATCTGCTCGATGGAGCAGGACACCTACGGCTTCGACATCGATCCACCGGTCGACGACGAAGAGCTGCTCGCGATGCTCGGGCGTCCGCATCCGCGCCGGCTGTGGCACGTCGGTGCCGCGCTGCGGCGCGGCATCCCGCTCGAGGTCGTCCACGAGCGCACGTGGATCGATCCCTGGTTCCTCCATCACATCCGCGTGGTGGTCGAGTGCGAGCGCACGATCGGCAAGGGTCGACGCGGCGTCGTGCCGGGCCCGGGCCTCTTGCGTTGGGCCAAGCGCAACGGCCTGTCGGATCGCCGCATCGCGCAGCTGGTCGGCGTCAGCGAAGAAGCCGTGCGCACGAAGCGACTGCAGGCGCGACTGCGTCCGGTCTACAAGCGCATCGACACCTGCGCCGCCGAGTTCGACTCCGGCACGCCCTATCTCTACTCGACCTACGAAGACGAGGACGAGTCCGAGATCTCCACGCGCAAGAAGGTGGTGATCCTCGGCGGCGGGCCCAACCGCATCGGCCAGGGCATCGAGTTCGACTACTGCTGCTGCCACGCCGCGTTCGCGCTGCGCGAGGCCGGCTACGAGACCGTGATGGTCAACTGCAACCCCGAGACGGTGTCGACCGACTACGACACCTCCGATCGGTTGTACTTCGAGCCGCTGACGCGCGAGCACGTGCTCGAGGTGCTCGAGACCGAAGCGAAGAGCGGCACGATCGTCGGTGTGCTCGTGCAGTTCGGCGGGCAGACGCCGCTCAAGCTCGCAAAGTCGATCGAGTCGGCCGGCTATCGCTTGTTGGGCACCCCGGGTGACGCGATCGATCTCGCCGAGGATCGCGAGCGCTTCGGTCAGCTGCTCGCGCGGCTCGGCGTCACCTGCCCGCGCTGGGGCGTCGCACGCTCGGCCGAGGAAGCGTTCTCGGTCGCACGCGAGATCGGCTACCCCGTGCTCGTGCGCCCGAGCTACGTGCTCGGCGGTCGCGCGATGGAGATCGTCGGCAGCGACGGCGACCTCGATCACTACATGCGCCACGCGGTGCGGGCCTCGCCCGATCACCCGGTGCTCATCGACGAGTTCCTGCCGCACGCGACCGAGTTCGACGTCGACGCCGTGGGCGACGGCATCGACATCTGCATCGCCGGCATCATGGAGCACATCGAGGAAGCCGGCGTGCACTCCGGCGACTCGAGCTGCTCGCTGCCACCGGTCAACGTGCCGAAGGACGTGCTCGACGAGATCCGTCAGGTCACGCGCATGCTCGGCCGCGAGCTCGGCGTGGTCGGGCTGATGAACGTGCAGTACGCGCTGCGCGGTCGTCGACTCTACGTGCTCGAGGTGAACCCTCGCGGCTCGCGAACGGTGCCGTTCGTGTGCAAGGCCACCGGCATCCCGTTCGCGAAGATCGCTGCACGCGTCGGCGCCGGCGAGACGCTCGCGCAGCTCGGCGCGCGCGAGCTCGTGCCCGATCACGTGTCGGTCAAGATCCCGGTGTTCCCGTTCCGCAAGTTCGCGGGCGTCGACACCATCCTCGGGCCCGAGATGCGCAGCACCGGCGAAGTCATGGGCATCGGTCCGGACTTCGGCAGCGCGTTCGCATCCGCGATGATGGCCGAAGGCACCGCGCTGCCGACGAGTGGGCGCGTGTTCATCAGCGTGCGCGACGACGACAAGAACGCGATCGTGCCGGCGGCGAAGCAGCTCGCGAGCGAAGGCCTCGAGCTGGTCGCGACGCGCGGCACCGCGGCGGTGTTGCGTGCGAACGGCCTCGAGTGCACCACGATCCACAAGGTCGCCGAAGGTCGTCCGCACGTCGTCGATGCACTGCTCAACGGCGAGATCGCGATGGTGATCACCACCGCGGGCAACCGCGCGGATCGTCTGCAGAGCCTGGGCCTGCGCCGCACCACGCTGACCCAGCGCATCCCGTACTTCACGACGGTCTCCGGTGCGCTCGCGGCCGCCCACGCGATCGCCACGCTGCGCGCGCAGAAGCATCCTCCGGTCGCGCCGCTGCAGGATCTGCACGGTCGCCCCGGGTTCACGCCCGAAGACGCACCGGCCGAGCGCGCGGGCTATCGGTAGTGGGCGCTGTCTATCCCCGACTCCGTGACCGTTCGCTATCGCTTCCGTTGACGTGCTTCTCGATGTCGACGTAGCGTCTTCGACGTGTCCGACGAAGGTCCCGACGGAGCAGCGCTCATTCTGCTCCTTTGCGAGTACGCATCGATACACGCGGACGGCACGCTGACCATCGTACGCGGAGGTTGGCAGCACTGGACCGTCGCATCCGTGCCCGCCTCTCTAGAGTGCGCCCTCGTGCTCGTCATCCCACCCAACTCGCTCGCTGCAGGGGAGCACGACGTGCGTTTCCGTCTCACGACCGCGTCCGGCGCCACCACCTGGACGACCGCGATGACCGCGACGGTCAAGGACGCACGCTTCGCGATCCACGGCACGCTCGCTCTCTCGGCGGTGATAGACACGTTCGGCACGACGGTCGTGGAAGTGGCGTGCGGCGACGCCAAGGGACGTGTCATTCTGAACGTCTTGAAGGGGGGCGGATGAATCCGTTGCGACACGACATCACTCTCCCGAGCTTGCCTCATTCGAGCAGCGGCTCTCCCGTATCTCCGCGTGAACGTCGTGTTCGCCTGGACACGTCGGCGTATTCTGCAGGCCTCGGCGGCACTCTGCGCGCCACGGCCTCCCGTCATCGAGTCTTCGGATCGATGCGCGGCATCGTCATCGCGATGAGTGAGGACTTCGACGCACCGCTGGACGACTTCGCCGAGTACGTGAAGTGAGCCTGCTGCTCGACACACACGCGTTCCTCTGGTTCGCGGCGGGCGACGATCATCTGAGCGACACCGCGAGGAAGGCCGTCGAGGACGAAAGCGGCAGCGTCTCACTCAGCGTGGGAAGCATCTGGGAGATCGCGATCAAGTCCAGTATCGGAAAGCTCGTCCTCGCGGTTCCGCTCGGCGATGCCGTTCGCAAGGGACTCGACGCCTGCGGAGCAGAGCTACAGCCCATCACGATAGGTCAGCTCGAACGCGTTGCGACTTTGCCGTTCCCCAGCAATGGCCATCGCGATCCTTTCGATCGACTGCTTGCAGCGACTGCGCTGGAGCTCGGGTATGCGATCGTCAGCAAAGATCCAAGCTTCGACGCGTACGGCGTAGCTCGCGTCTGGTAGCGGCCGCGGAAAGCCGCCGCGCTGGCCAGCTCGGAACCTGCGGTAGCCGCCGTCGAACTGGTGCGTGCAGAACATGTTGATGGTCCCGCTCCAGGCCGCGGGGCTAGCGTCAGCTGCATGAACGCCTACACCCATCGTCGCGCGCTCGCGGCCGCTGCTCGCCTTGCACTTGCGACCGTCGCGCTGGATGCATGCGACAAGGATCGCAGCGATCCGACGCCACCGGCACCGCAGCCCGACGACGAAGCGACGCACGCAGACGGCGGTGGCGAGCAGGTCGCGAAGGCCGACGAGCCCGCGCCCGCGCCGGAAGCGAAGCCGGTCGAGTCCAACGCACCGGTCGATCCGATCCGCGAGTGCCGCGGGCTCGTCGACGAAGCGTTCCCGAAGGAGAGCGAGTATCCCGGCGAGCAGCGCAACGTCGGCGCGAAGGTGCAGACGTGCTGCGCGGAGCTGCTCGTGCACGAGACCGGCGATCTCGCGGGGCGACATCGCTGGGACTGTTGCGCGAACTTGCCCGAGGGCACACGCGATCCGAAGGTCGGTATGGCGTGCACGCCGTGGGGTCCGCCGGTGCCGCCGCGCATGCGCAACGTGGAGGTCGCATGAGCGCGGCGCTCGATCTGCGCGAAGCCGCGGCCGCGTTGCGTCCCGCGTTGTTGCGCTCGCCCGAGCTCGACGCGCTCGTACCCGCCGCGATCGCGACGTGGCGCGGACGCATGATCAACGAGCACGGCTCGGCGCGCGTGTTCGAAGCCCTGGCCGATCAGCTCGCCGGCCTCGGGCTCGCACGCGAGGCCGACGAAGCGCGCGGCTTCGCCGACGAGGAGCGCCGTCACGGTGTGCTGTGCGGTGCAGTGGTCGAAGCGCTCGGCGGCAGCGCGTACGCGACGATCGACGAGCCCGAGCCGATCCCGCTGCACGAGGACGTACCGCCGCTCGAAGCGATGCTGCGCAACCTGTTGTCGATCTGCTGCTTGTCGGAGACGGTCGCGGTCGCGCTCATCGGTGCGGAGCGGCTCGAGATGCCCGAAGGCGAGCTGCACACGCTGCTCGGCCGCATCCTCGCCGACGAGGTGGGCCACTCGCGCTTCGGTTGGCGT
>DASZPU010000608.1:0-5362 GCA_035550195.1 Nannocystaceae bacterium | reverse complement strand
CGCCGACGGAGGCCTCGTCGCGATCCAGCGCAGCGACGGCATCGACGTGGTCGACATCGACAGCGGTCGCACGCGCGCGCTACGACTCGCGCCGGCCCAGCGGCTGATCGCGTTCGCTGCCGACGGCGCGTTGGAGGTCGTCGACCAGGATGCGTGGCGCCGCTACGCGACGAACGACGACGATCCCGTGCGCGGCCGCGGCTTCGTGAAGCTACAGGCGAGCGCCACGAGTGTGGTCGGGCTGCGCGACGACGGCACGCTGGTGGCGTGGCGAGACGGCGCCGAGCGACGCATCGGTGCGCATGCCGGTGCGAACCGTTTGGCGGTGGCGCGTGCGGGCGAGGTGGCGATCACTGCGTCCGACACGGGCGTGCTCCGCTGGGATCTGCACGGCGGCGCATCGACGGTCTTGTTCGAGGGCGCAGTGCCGGACACCGTGCGGCTCGCGATCGCACCCGATGGCTCGCGCACGGCACTGCACGATCAAGCCGGGAGCATCGTCATCCACGATGCGAACGGCAGCACCCCACGATCGCTGCGCGGGAACACGAAGCCCATGGCCCAGGCGGCGTTCTCCCGCGACGGCAACGTCTTCTTGACGATCGACGTCGACGGCGCGCTGCGAGAGCTGGTGGCATGGGACGCAGCCGAAGGCGGCGAGCGCTCACGCATACGCTTGCACGCCGTCGACGTCGGCACGCCGCACACGGACGCGGACGGGCGCGTGCTCGTCGGCGGCGACGAGCTCACCGTGATCGATGCAGACGGCGCTCGTGAATCGATCGGCAGGTGTGCGGACGCCTGTCCGCTCGACGTCGTCGCTCCCGACGAGCGCGCCGCAGCGTGGTCGCGCAACGGCGAGCTGTTCCTCATCGATCTTTCGACGATGTGGGACGCGCGCGTACGACAGCTGTCGCCGCCGCGGACACCGGACCGTCGGTATGACACCTCGGTCACGTTCGCGCCCGCCGGCGACACGCTCTACTGGCGTGACGAGCTCGGATCGATCCAGACCGCTCCCCTCGTCGTGCCGCGCGAGGCCCGGCCGCTGCGAGAGTGGTTGCGCAGCACGACCGCGCTACCGCTCGACGACGTGCTCGACTGGAGTCGCATCGGGCGCGCCCGCTGAGGCGCGTCAATCGTTCGGTGCGCCCGCGATGATCCAGTCTTCGATGATCTGCAGCTGCTCGGCGGGCAGCGGCTCGCCGTCGCCGTAGGCGGTGCGCGGCATCTGTAGGCCGCTCGTGCCCTTGCCTTCGAGCTTCAGCATCAAGTAGCTCGCGCTGGGATTGCCGGGCACGACGCGCTCCTTCTCGTGATCCTGATCGGCTTCCTTCAGCAACGACGCGCGCGCGTTGCCGGCGGTGAGATCGAGGTTCGCCTGGGGCTGATCCTCGCCGTGGCATCCGCCCGCGTTGCAGTACTGATCGAAGATCGGCTGCACGTCGGCCGCGAGCGCATGCCCGCTGTCGGGCTGCGGCTCGCCGAACGCCTTCGCTGCGTCGCAGCCGTCGTAGTCGATCGGCGCGTACACATCGCCTGCACCTTCGGCGGCGAGGCCTTCGATCCAACAGGTGAGCCCGATCATCTCCGCGGAGCTGAGCGGTTGGTTCGCGAGCGGCATCGGTGTGCCGGGCACGTTGCCGAGCAAGCGCCCGAGCAGGTACGAGCTGGTGGGATCGCCGGGCGTCAGCAGCGAGAAGCCGGCAAGGTCGGCGCCCCACACCCCGTTCTGATTGGGATCACCGACGTCGAGCTCGATGGTGAGCAGACCTTGGTGCTCCTCGGGCAGCGTGTCGAAGTCGTAGAGGTGCACTTCGCTGCTGCCCTGCTCGTACCAGGCGTCGTACATCTCGACGAGCACGACGTCGCCGTCGTCGTACTGCCGCGTGAACGTGAAGCCCTCGGTGCCCATCGGGTCGTACATCGGCATCGGGATCGCGTCGCGCAGATGCACGATCGCGTCGGTGCCCATCGGGCCGTCGGGATCCAGCGTGACGTACGCGACCTCGCTCCCCCAGTCCGCGTTGGCGCCGTACATGAACGTGAAGACGTCGCCCTTGCCTTCGCAGCCGTCGAACGTGTCGATGGGATCGTCGACCGCGATGTTGCACGGCTTCGCGATCGCACCGAGCATCGACTGCGGCGTGTGCAGGTCGGGATACTCCTTGTCGTTGTGGCACACGCCTTCGTTGGGTGTGCAGGTGCGCCAGATGACTTTGCTGTGCAGATCGAGATAGGTCGGCAGCTCGCGCTTCGCTTCGTCCACCGCGGATTCGGCCGGCTCGCCGGTGCTGCCGTCGGCGCTGCCGCTGCCCTCGCTGCCGCTGCCACCGGTGCCCGCGCTCGTGCCCGCGCCGCTGCTGCCGTGATCGTCGGCGTGATCGTCCGCGCCACCGTCGTGACTGTCGTCCTTGCACGCGCACGCGAGCACGACGATCAGCGCCACGCGTCGCATCAATAGATCTCCGCGATCGGCTCGGCCGGGAAGTGCGGCTCGGGATCGATGCCGAGCCCGTCGAGCATCGTCGCGAGCAGCGAGATCGACGAGAACACCGGCTCGCCCTCGAGGGGCTCCATCGTGATCATATCGGTCTTGCCGAAGAACTTGCCGCCCTGCTCCACCGGGCCTCCGAAGAGCGGGATGGCCTGATAACGACACGGCGCGTTGCCGTTGTGGTCGGAGCCGTTGCCGGAGTTGAAGCCGTTGGCCTCGGCGTTGTCGCGCGAGAACTCGCTGCACACGCACACGAGCGTGTGATCCCAGTACGTGCCGCCGTCGGGATGATCGAGGTGCTCGAGCGCATACACGAGCCCGGCGAGCACGCGCCCGAGGTCCTGGCCCTGCGCGGGGAAGTCGGTCAGCTCGTCGCTGTGGTAGTCCCAGCCGCCGTTGCCGATGACGACCGCGGGCGCGCCCTGGCCCATGAAGCGCAGCGCGAGCGCGGTGTCCTTGGAGAAATCGCTGGTGCCGAGCGCTGCCAGTAGCTCGGCGTTGGTGAGCCCGTGCAGCGTCTCGTCGGGCATGTACTCGACGTCGAGGATCGGATCGGTGAAGACGGGCCGGAACTTCTCGGCCTGCAGCTTGCTGTCGCGCAGCCCGTCGACCATCGCGCGATGACGAGCTGCACGCGTGATCGCGAGGCGCTCGTCCGACGCCTCGCCGAAACCGAGCGCCCACTGCGGCTTGTCGACCGCGGTGCTCTGCGAGTTGCCGATGAAGTCGTACCAGCCGTTGACGACCACCGGACGATAGGCACCGAACTCGCCCGCGCCCGCACCGAACAGCCGCGCGTTGCTGCCGACGATCACCGGTGGGATCGGCGGATTGGCGCCCTGGTACACCGCGTGATCGCGATAGACGATCGAGAGCAGCCCGCGCGTGCCCTCGGGTGAGCCGGTGGCCATGCGGATGCGCGCGGTGTTGTGGTTGCCGTCGCCGCGATCTTCACCGGGCGTGTGATCGACCGTGCCGAGCACGCAGAGCCTGTTGCTGATCTGCGGCAACGCGGCGATCGTCGTGCCGAGCACGCCGCCGTCGTACGCGGCAGCGTCGAAGCAGCCGCCCACGCCCCACTCGGTGCCGGCCGCACCGGGCTGCGCACCGCTGATCTCGACGGGATTCCACTGCTGCGCGACGTTGGCGTTGAACAGGCACGAGCTGCGCGCACCGCCGTCGAGATAGACGACGACGAGGTGCTTGGCCTTGCCGAAGCCCGGCGTGGGCGCTCCCTTCGCGCGCGGGATCCAGATCGTCGGCGCGACGATCGTCGTCGCCGCGGCAGCGCCGAGGCCGATGAACGAGCGTCGTGGGATGCGCGTGATCATCGAGCCTCAGTAGAAGACGAACTCCGCGCTGCCGAGCAGCGTCGTGCACATGTGGAATGAGATGATCGCGGCGTTGCACTCCGCATCACCGGCGCAACCGTCGACCGCGAGCGCGAGGCTCTCCTCGAGATCCTCGGGCAGCTCGCGCAGCGTGATGGTCTGGTAGATGTGGCGCACGGCCGCGTCGTAGCTGTCGGGCGACGTATCGTCGGCGACGAGCCCGGGCGGCAGCACCGGTGCGCCGGGTCCGACCTGCGCGCAGACGGCTTGCGCGATGTCGGATTGCGACAACGCGATCATCACGCCGGTGCCGGTGAAGCGCAGCTGCGACTCCTGATCCGGACAGCCGCCGAGCGCACGCGCGAGATCACGATATGCATAGTCGGGCTTGTTGGCCTCGACCGGCCAGATCGGATCGGGATCCTTCGGGTAGTCGTTGGGATGCCAGACGTACTCGCTGTAGTCGGCATCCGGCGTCGGTGCGCCGGCGATGACCTCGGGATAGCGATGATCGCAGTGCCCGAGCTCGATGTCGGTGAGCTCCTCGATCGAATCGAGCCAGTGCTCCGCGGTCATCTGCTTCATCGGGCCGTGCCAGAAATCCGGCGAGCCGTCCTCTTCGAGCGTGCCCTCGGGATCCGGATACGCGCTCGCCATGCGGTAGAGCTGACTGGTGAGGATCTCGCGCTCGATCGTGCGGATGTCACCGCCGCTCTGCGCGAGCATGTCGACCAGCTTCTGGCGCACGAGCGGGATCTGTACGCCGGCCTTGTAGCCGAGGTAGCGCAGCAGCGACTCGTCGACCGCGCTCTCGTAGAAGCTGGGCTGCTGCGTGAGCAGCTCGCCGGCCTTGCGCAGCTCGGCCCAGGTGTCGTCGTCGAGATCCTCGACCGCGAGCACGTTGGGGCCTTCGTAGTCGTAGTCATCCGGCACCGGCCACGGCACCACCACGCTGTTGTGGCCCCACAGCTCGCTGTGACACGCCCACGGCGTGTACTCGCAGACGATCGTGTTCACGACGACGCGCGTGTAGCCGAAGAAGTACGTCGGGTGCATCTCGACGTAGCGCTCTTCCCACAAGTGCCACAGCGCCTGCAGATCGAGGCGCTCGTGCGGCGCCGCATCGCGACCGAGGAACGCGAGGAAGTTGTAGCCGACCAAATCCTGGCCGTCGAAGCGACCGGTGTAGCCGGGATGCGTGGCGACTCGGATCGCGAGTTCGTCGAGCGTGAGCTCGCCGGTGTAGAGCTGCGCAGTGAGCTGATCGAGCGTCTCGAGGTACTCGTAGTACGTGATCGTGCTGGTCATCCGCAGCTTGTCGGCCCACAGCCGCTGACCGAGCACGACGTACTCGGGCCGCGCGATGAAGTCGTCGACGATCTCGCCGAGCTCGCGGCCTTCGCAATCGGCGGCGAGCTGCTCCGGCGTGGGCACGGTGCCGAGCAGATCGAGCGAGAGCCTACGGCACATGTCGATGTCGTCGGCGAACGTCGGCTCGATGCCGCGGCCCTGGATCTCCGGGCACGAGGCTTCG
>DASZPU010000607.1:0-7039 GCA_035550195.1 Nannocystaceae bacterium | reverse complement strand
TGGAACGGCGAGCTGGGCGGTGGCGACGGCCTGGCGAAGGAACCGACCGACGGCGAGCACGTGCTGGAGCTGCACACCGACGCGAAGCTGAAGTCGGTGCGCATCGACCCGCGCACGCGCACGGTGGAGAAACCGCTGCGTCCGCACGACAACGTCGATCCGCTGTTCGACACCCGTCATCCGAAGTCGTTTCGATTCCTCTATACCGGCGTGGGGCTGTCGATCGCCGCATCGGAATTCCTCTCGGCGAAGACACCCACTGCACGGCTCAACGCGATCGCCGGCTTCGCATCGTTCGAGAGCAGCCTGCGTCGTGATCTGCGGCGCACCGGGCACATGCTGATCTCGCGCGATCGCGAGACCGACATCGCGCTCGGGGCCGGTGCGAACTTCTGGTTCGGCGAGAAGATCAACAACCAGCGTCGACGCGCACGCGTGCGCACGTTCGCGACGGTCGCGTTGCTCAACGGGCGCTCGCTCGATCCCCGCGGAGGCGTGCGCGTGATCGAGACCGTCGCGCTGGTCGACGACACGCGCGGGTTCTACTGGTGGCCCGAGCGCGGGCACCTGCTCAGCATCGGCATGGTCGCGCGTCACACGTTGCGCGTGCAGGGCGAGCGCGACGATCGCCACGACTTCGTGTTCGACGCGGCGTGGTCGCAGCTGTGGCGGCTCGCGAAGGATCACGTGATCGCGACCTCGCTCTACCTCGAGACCGTGGTGCCGCTCGTGCGTCGCCCCGAGTTCCGCGGGCTCGCGCGCGTCGGTGGCATCGGCGGGCTGTCGGGTTACAACGCCGACGAAGCCTTCGGGCTGGGGCTCGCGAGCCTGCAGGCCGAGTACCGCCACGTGTTCGTCAACGACATGCGGCTCAACTTCGTGCACCTCGCGTGGCTGCGCAGCATCGGCGGCGTGCTGTTCGCGGGGGCCGCGAGCGCATCGCAGTGCGACTCGCTGAAGGGCTGGTTCGCGGGCAAGAGCTGGTACGGCACCGTCGGCTACGCGCTCACCGGCTATCTCTCGATCCTCGGCGTCACGCCGCAGGTCGTGCGGCTCGAGCTCGCAGTGCCGCTCGTGCGCTACAAGAACGAGCGCTGCCTCGACAAGGCGCTGCCGAATTATCTCGCGGACGTGCAGGGGGTGCCGAGCGCCGATCGCTTGCTGCCGCCGGTCAGCGTGAACCTCACCTTCCAGCAGTCGTTCTGATGGCAGGCAACGGCAGCACTCGGCGCGAACGGTTGCTCGCCGCGATCGCGATCGCGATGGTGCTCGCGTTCGGGGTGTGGCTGCGCTGGCCCGGCTTCGTGCAGGGCGGGTTCGCGTCGCACGACGTCGGCGGGATCCTCTACAACGCGATGGTGCTCGCGGACGGCGAGCTGCCGTATGTCGCCGACGTCGAGCTGAAGGCGCCCGGATCGTTTTATCTCGCGTGGGCGTTCGCGGGCGATCGCGGCACGGACATCGCGAGACTCCAAGTATGGGCGAACGCGTGGGCGCTGCTCTCCGCGCTCGCGGTGGCGATGACGGCATGGCACGCGTTCGGTGCTCGCACGGCGCCGGTCGCAGCGCTCGTCGCGGTGCTGGCCGACGCGCACCTCGACAGCATGGATGCGAACTACGTGACGTGGTCGCAGCTCCCGCAGATCCTCGCGATGTCGTGGGGGCTCGCGGCGGCGCGCTGCAGCGGCCCTTCGCGCACGCTGGGCTTCGTCGTCGCGGGGGCGATGTGCGGCTTCGCGATGATGATCAAGCAGCCCACCGGCATCGTCGTCGTCGCGCTCGCGGCATCGGTGCCGCTTTGGTCGCGCGATCGCGCCGAGCTGTTGCGCGCGTGGTGGCACATCGCGCTCGGGGTCGCGGTCGTCCACGTGCCGCTGGCGCTGCACTACGCGGCGCACGGCGAGCTGCTCGCGCTCGCGACCGCCTATCCGCTCAACCGCTGGGGCATCGACTACGTCGTCGCGGGCGGGCGCGATCATCCGTGGCCGCTGCCGATCGAAGGCACGCTCGCCACGGTGCACTTCCTCGCGCTGCCGCTCGTGCTCGCGGCGTTCGCGATCGTGAAGCCGGAGCGAGCGCTCGCGCGCTCCGTCGCGTGGCCGCTCGTGATCTGGGCACTCGCGACGATCGCCGCGGCATGGGTCGGCGCACGCTTCTACAAGGGCTACTTCCTCGCCGCGGCGCCACCGCTGGCGTTGCTCGCCGCGGCGCCGTGGGGCGTGCTGGGCGGCCGGCTGCGCGTGAAGCCGGCACTGCGCGTCGCGTTGCTGATCCCCGTCGTCGTACTGCTCGCTCGCCAGCTACGCCTCGACCTCGACATGCGCAACGATCGTGCGCGCTGCCACGACGACGGCGCGCGCACGATCGCGAAGCACATCGCACCGAAACTACCCGACGACGCGACGATCTGGGTGTGGGGCTGGCACCTGTGGGACCTCTACGCGATGACCGGCAAGCGCTCGCCGACGGTCGTGTACAAGTCGCTCGGCCTCATCACGCCGCCCAACGACGACACGTGGCGGCTGTCCGCGACGAAGGAAAGCTTCGTCGACGGCGCGTGGGCGCATCGGCTGATCGAAGACTTCGAGGCCGACCCGCCGACCTACGTGATCCTCGGTTCGACGGCGCCACACCGGCAGTTCGACGCGCTGCGCGAGCTGCTCGGCCGCGACTACGTGCGCGACCACGGCCTCAAGATCGGCCGCGTCGAGATCTGGCGGCGGAAGTGAGCGCGACATTCGACGCGCGGACGCCGTTGCCGATTTCGATCCGATCGGTCGCGTCTCGGCCCGAGACCCCCCTTGGTTGGCCGCTTTGTGGTCATCGCCGGCGCAGCGTCGGCCGGCGCGGCCGCGTCAGCGCGCGTCGTCGAGCTCGCTCGGCAGGCCCGCGGCTTCGCGCAGCTCGCCGCGCGCGATCGCCTGCGCGAGCGCTTCGATCTCCACGGCGTGGCTGCGATCGTGATCGAGCGGTGCGACGTACTTGCGGATCGCGGCATGTACCGCGCGCAGACGATCGCTCGTGGGGTGCGAGCGCAGATCGATCGCGCGTGCGGCCACGATCGCTTCGATCGCCAGCACGCGTGCGAGCGCGTCGACGATCGCCGCGAGCTTGCGCGCCGCGATCGGCCCCATGCTGACGTGATCCTCTTTGCCCGCCGACGTCGGGATCGTGTCCACGCTCGCCGGCATCGCCAGCGACTTGCACTCGCTCGCGAGCGCGGCCGCGGTGACCTGCGCGAGCATGAAGCCGCTGTCGAGCCCGGGATCGACGGCGAGGAAGGCCGGCAGCCCGCGCGAGGTGTGCTCGCCCATGAAGCGATCGGTGCGGCGCTCGCTGATCGTCGCGAGCGTGGTGAGGGCGGCGCCCATGTGATCGATCGCCGGCGCGATCGAGCCCGCATGGAAGTTGCCGCCCGACAGCACCGCGAAGTCGTGATCGCCGGCGTCGAGCACGAGCGGGTTGTCGGTCATGCTGTTCAGCTCGATGCCGACGGTCTCCGCGACGTAGCGCAGCGCGCCGCGGGCGGCCCCATGCACCTGCGGGATGCAGCGCAGCGCATACGCGTCCTGCACCTGTCCGCACAGCGCATGCGACTCGCGCAGCTTCGAGCCCTGCACGAGCTCGGTGACGATCGCCGCGCTCTTGCGCTGACCCGGATGCGGCTTGCCGGCGTGGATCCGCGGATCGAACGCATCGAGCGTGCCGAGGCTCGCGTCGAGGGACAGCGCACCGAGCACGTCGGCGGCACACACGAGCTCCGCCGCGTCGACGAGCGCGAGCGCAGCGATGCCGGCGGTGACCTGCGTGCCGTTGATGAGCGCGAGCCCTTCCTTCGCGGCCAGCTGCAGCGGCTCGAGCCCGACCTCCGCGAGCGCGACGGCACCGGGCACGCGACGATCGCCGAGCCACGCTTCGCCTTCGCCGATCACCAAGAGCGCGACGTGGGCGAGCGGTGCGAGATCACCACTCGCACCGACGCTGCCCTGGCTCGGCACCACCGGCGTCACGCCGCGATCGAGCAGCAGGACCAGCCGATCGAGCAGCTCGGGACGCACGCCGCTCGCACCGAGCGCGAGCGCGTGCGATCGCAGCAAGAGGATCGCGCGCACCGTCGCCGGCGGCAGCGGAGCACCGACGCCCATCGCATGGCTGCGCAGCAGGTTGAGCTGCAACGCCGCCATGTCCTCGGGTGCGATCGCCTTGTCGCTGAGCGCACCGAAGCCGGTGTTCACGCCGTAGATCGTGGCGCCACCGGCGAGCCGCGACTCGAGCCGCGCGCGCGTGGTGCCCACGCGTTCACGTGCATCGGGGTCGAGCCCGACCTTGGCGCCGCGACGCGCGACGGCGTCGACATGTACGAGCGAGAGCGGACGACCGAGAAGGATCGGAGCGACCATCGTTTCGAGCCGAGTGTTACCATGTACGACGCGGCGCGTTTGACCGGGCGCAGCGCCGCGTCTACGCTGTGGTCGGCGACGTGGAGCGGGTGGGGCCCCGCCGGGCGATTCGAAGGATGGAGCACCGGACATGAAGGTGTGCCCCCACTGCGGCGGCGCCTATCCCGTGGCCGAAGGGTTCTGCCCGATGGACGGCTCGCGGCTGCGCACGCAGGGCGTCGGTGGACCGCCGCAGCCGTCGGGGCCGCAGGTCGAAGCGCTGCTCGGCACGGTGCTCGATCGCCGCTATCGCCTCGACGCGGTGATCGGCGAAGGCGGCATGGGCCTGGTCTTCCGCGCGACGCACGTGCTCATCGGCAAGTCGCTCGCGGTCAAGCTGCTGCGCCGCGAGCACGTCGAAGCGCCGGACGTCGCGCGACGATTCCTGCTCGAAGCGCGCGTGGCCTCCAGCCTCAAGCACCCCAACGTCGTCGACATCAACGACTTCGGCGAGATCGAAGGTGGCGGTGCGTACTACGTGATGGAGCTGCTCGAGGGGCGCACGCTCGCGAACCGCATCGATCAAGACGGCCCGCTCACGCCCGCGGAAGCGGTCGTTGCCGCCACGCAGATCTGCGCCGGGCTGTCGGCCGCGCACGCGGTCGGCGTAGTGCACCGCGATCTCAAGCCCGACAACGTCTTCCTCGCCGAATCGCGGCACAGCGGCGAGCACCCGGTGGTGAAGCTACTCGACTTCGGCATCGCGCGCGCGGGCCCACGCCGCATCACCGTGATGGGCGCGGTGCTCGGCACGCCCGAGTACATGTCGCCCGAGATGGCGCAGGGCCACGACGTCGATCACCGCGCGGATCTCTACGCGCTCGGCGTGATGCTCTTCGAGATGCTCACCGGCACGGTGCCGTTTTACGACAAAGAGGTCGCGAAGACGCTCGAGCTGCACGTGTTCGCACCGCGCCCGACGATCGCGTCGCGCAAGCCCGAGCTCGCGAAGCTCGTGCGCATCGGCGAGCTCGTCGATTCGCTCTTGTCGATCGCACGCGAGCAGCGACCGCGCGATGCCGACGAAGTGATGCGATCGCTGCGCGCCGCGTGGGCGCACGATCTCGACGCCGATACCGCCGCGGTCGTGCAGCGCGCGACCTTGGCGATCGGCAGCAATCGGATGCCCGACCAGAACGATCCGTCGGGCCGTCGCGACTGGTCCGCGCCCGCGCAGTGGCCAGCCGGCCACGCCGATCCGCCGGCGGGCCGTGCACCTTCGCCGGAGCCCCGCATTCCGACGCACGTGTTGCCGGTCGCGATCGCGAAGCCGAAGCGCGGCGGTCAGCTGCGCGCGGCCGCGATCGCCGTGTCCACCGCGGCGGTCGCATGCGTGATCACGCTGGGCGTCGCGAAGTGGCTGGAGGCAGGCACGACGAGCACCGCGGAGGCGAGTGCGCCGAGCGAGCCCGCGAGCGAACCACTGGAAGCGGAGGTCGATGCGACGCCGATCGCACCTGTGGTCGCGGAGCCACTGGAGCCGCAACACAGGGAAGAGCCACAGGCACAAGGTGGCGGAGCGATCCCAAGCGAGACCACGCCTGCGACGCCGCCCACGCCGGCGGATGTGATCCCGATCGCAACGCCGGTCGGGAGCACAGACGAGAAAACCGCGGCGGTCGTCGACCGTTCGAAGAAGCTGCGCAAGCGGCCGGCCGAGTCCCATGAAACCTCTGGTGCGACCTCCCCGTCCCCGACGGCACCTGCTGCGACCGACCCTCCGGCCGCACCCGCGCGTCCGAGCGAGCCGACGCCCGCCGACTCTGGGGGCACCCGACTTCCCGGCGACCTCAAAGATCCCTTTCCAGGCAAATGAGGTACGCTAAGGACATCGAGAATCGTGGCTGACCCGAATGATCAACGCGTGACTGGCGGAGCCACCATGGTGGCCGGCGGAGCGAATCAGCCCGCGGGCGCGCCACCTGGCAGCACTCCCATGCGCGGCACTCCGGCACCGCCACCGCGACCGGGCGCCCACGCGGCCACGGGCATGGCGGCGACTTCTTTCTCTGCCGCAGCGGTACCCGTACCCACGCCTGTGCCGGCCGCTCCGACGCCCGTGCCCGCGACGCACTCGGGCCCGATCCACCACGCCGGCGAGACCGATCTCGCCGGCACCGTGCTCGCCGATCGCTATCGCATCGTGAAGAAGCTCGGCGAAGGCGGGATGGGCAGCGTCTATCTCGCGGAGCACACGACGATCAACAAGCGCCTCGCGATCAAGGTGCTGTCGCCCGAGTACTCGCACAAGCAAGACCTCGTCGATCGCTTCCTGCAGGAGGCCCGCGCGGCCTCGATGATCGAGCAGGAGAACGTCGTCGAGATCACCGACTTCGGCTCCACGCCGACGGGCTCGGTGTTCTTCGCGATGGAGTTCCTCAACGGTGAGGACCTCGCCGCGACGATCAAGCGCGAGGGCGGGTTGGCGTGGCAGCGCGTCAAGCCCATCATGCTGCAGATCTGCTCGGCGCTGTCGGCTGCGCACGCGGCCGGCATCATCCACCGCGACATGAAGCCCGAGAATTGCTACCGCATCCGTCGCGGCGGCAACGAGGACTTCGTGAAGGTGCTCGACTTCGGCATCGCGAAGGTGCAGAGCG
>DASZPU010000606.1:0-6702 GCA_035550195.1 Nannocystaceae bacterium | reverse complement strand
GCAGCGCTACGCGACGGTGTCGCGGCTCTACTGGTACACCGATCTCGCCGCAGCGCAGCACGCCGCGCGTGCGCACGGCAAGCCGATCCTCTCGCTGCGCATGCTCGGTCGGCTCGACGAGGACCTTTCGTGCGCGAACAGCCGCTTCTTCCGCGTCGCGCTCTACGGCAACGCCGAGCTGTCGCGCTGGCTCGATGCGCACTTCGTGCTGCACTGGTCGAGCGAGCGCGCCGTGCCGCGCATGACCATCGACTACGGCGACGGCCGCCGCATCGAGACCACGGTGGCGGGCAACAGCGCGCACTGGGTGCTCGACGCCGACGGTCGCGTGCTCGACGTCGTGCCCGGGCTCATGACGCCGCACGCATTCCAGGGCGAGCTCGCGCAGGCCGTCGCGCTCGCGCAGCGACTCGCGTCCGAGCCGACCGACGCAGCAACGCGCGCACGCGTGCTCGCGGGCTATCACGCGCAGCGCTACGAGGACGCGCGCTTCGTCTTGGGACGAGGGCTTCCGATACGGGTCGAGCCCGAAGCGACACCGGCGATCGCGGCCGCGGAACGCATCACGATCTCGAAGATGGTGGTCGAGGCCGCCCCGGTGCGCAGCGCGAAGCTGGGCCCGCTCACGCTCGCGCTCGACGATGACCGCGAGATGTTCACGACCTTGGGCCGCGACCACCTCATGCGACACGGCTGGCCGACCGGCGACGACGTGCTCGATGCACAGAGCCGTGCGCTGCTCGCCGCGCTGCGACCGTTCGATTGGCAGCGCTCCGCACCGCTCGATGCCGCTGGCACGCAGGCGCTCGCCGATGATTTCGCCGCGAGCCTCGTCGCAGACACCGGCCTCAACCTCGCGAAGCTCGCTCCGCATATCCACGCCGAGCTCGCCCGTCGGGCGGCGCGCGGCGAGCTCGACTTCGCCGACGTGAACGCGTGGCTGTACGAGTCGGTGTTCCTGACGCCCGCGAGCGATCGTTGGCTCGGCCTCGCGACGCCCGGCGTCTTCACCGGCCTGCCCGGCGACGGCGTCACGACGGCCGGCTGAGCCAGGTCTCGTCCTGCATGCGCAGCATCACCAGCGATACGTTAGCAACAGCCGCGCGTCCTGGATCGTGTCGATGCCGGTCTGGCTGCTGCCGGGGGCCGGCTCGACTCGGCGGTCGCGCCAGATCGCGGTGAGGAACAAGACGTCGCGCCACAAATACACGTGGGCGGCCGCGCGGTACTGCAGCTCGCCGCGCTGGCGCTTGAGGTCGTAGCCCGGCACCGCCGGCGGCCGCTCGAAGTCGGTGGTGAGGTACTGGCCGAAGTCGCCGGCGAAGAACAGCCGCTTCTTCACCGCGAGCACGCCGAGCTGCAGGTTGTACGCGGTCTGGAAGTTGCGGAAGACGAGCTCGCGCTTGAAGTAGTTCTCGGCCGAGAACTGCAGCCGGCGCCACCGCACGATGAGCTGCACGTTGGTCGCAGGATAGCGCTCCTGCGCGCGCTGATCGTACTTGCCACCCACCGCCAGCGCGACCGCGAGCGGCGACGGCGTATAGATGAACGGCGTGTCCCAGCGGTTGTAGTAACCGACGAAGTTCATCCAGAACTGCGCGCCCGCGGAGAACGTGTAGTTGTTGTTGTTGTCGGGGAAGAACGTGCCGCCGATGTTGCCGGCGAAGCGTCCGCTGCCACCGCCCGCGAACACGCGGTACAGATACTTGCCCTTGCGATCGATCGGACCGCCGACTTCGATCGCGGCGCCGTTGCCCTGCTCGAACGCGTTGTACACGTAGTACGCCGGGTCGGCGAGCATCCGCTTGTGCACCGAGCGGATGAGCTCGAGCGACAGCGTGCCGCCGCCGGAGTTCACGTTGAAGTAGTGGCCCTTCTTGCCGAGCGGCACCTGGAAGAGCGCGAAGACCACGCGCGGCGTCTTTTCCAACCGAGTCGAGATCAGGAAGAACGAGTTCTGGATGAACGGCATCTCGCCGAGCACGCGCAGCTGCAGCACGTCGAACTCGGTGTTGCTGCGCTTGTCCTGCGGCGAGAAGCTCTGCGCGACGCGGGCCACCACCGACAGGCGGAAGTTGGTGCCCGGCTGGCACACCGTGACCTCGCTGTTGAGCTTGCAGCCGAGGTCGTCGCAGTCGGTGCGACCGTCCGCGTCGTTGTCGTAGCCGTCGCCGCAGGTCTGGTTGTCGCGCTCGCCGTCCTTGTCGCCGGCCTCTTTCATCAGCGTTTCTTCGGTCGCATCGCCGCCGACGTTGCTGCCGCCCGTGCCCGTGCCGCCGACCTTGACGCCCTTCTGCTCGAGATCCCACGAGCCCATGCAGCTCTGGGTGTCGCCGCAGTCGAAGTCGTCGCAGTCGAGATACCCGTCGCCGTCGTTGTCGAGCCAGTCGTGGCACGCGGCCTCGGTGTTCTCCGCGCCACCGCCCGCGTCGCACGCGGTGTCGTCCTTGCAGTCGGAGTCGCCGCAGTCGTAGACGGTGTCGCCGTCGTCGTCCTTGCCGTCGGCACAGTTGGTCTCGTGTGCACCGCCGTCGGGAGCCGCGAGCACGCGCGCGGGCCAGAGGATCAGCGAGAAGAAGAAAGCGAAGAGTAGCGGCTTCATGGTTCGCACACGCGCGGGGAGTCGCACACGCTGACGTTCGGGTTGTTGCTGCAATCCCAGTCGAAGCAGTCGACGAAGCTGTCGCCGTCGTTGTCCTCGTCGTCGGAGCAGCGCATGTCGGCCGTCTCGGGGTCCACGTCGGGCGGGTCGCCGGCGTAGCTCTCCTGACAGAGTTGCTTGATCGCGATGTCGTCACTGTCGCGGCAGTTGCGATCGACGCAATCCGCGAAGCCGTTGTTGTCGTTGTCGAGGTTGTCCGAGCAGCGCTCCGGCGTCATCTCGAGGATCGCTGCGCAGTGCTCGAACACCGCCTGATCGATGGAATCGCGGCAGCTGTTGTCGTTGCAGTCGTTGAAGCCGTTGCCGTCGTCGTCGCGCCCGTTGCTGCACTCTGCGAGCGTCGTCTCGGCCTTCTCCGCGCAGTACTCGAGCGCCTCCGCGGACGCATCGGGCATCGCCGAGCACGAGAAGTCGTCGCAATCCGTGAACCCGTCGTCGTCGTCGTCCTTGCCGTTCTTGCACTGCGCGAGCGTGGTCTCGGTGTGCTCGGCGCAGTAGGCGATGGCATCGGGCGTCCCATCCGGCGGGCCGCTGCACGAGAAGTCGCCGCAGTCGGTGAAGCCGTCGTAGTCGTTGTCACGCCCGTCGCTGCACAGCTCGACCGTGTTCTCGAGCTGGGGCGGGATGTCGCTGCAGGGCTCACTGAGGTCGCAGTCGCTGTCCTCGCAGTCGAACTTGCCGTCGCCGTCGTTGTCGAAGGTGTCGTCGCAGGTGCGCTCGCTCCCGCCCTCGCAGAGATCCTGCGTGAACAGTCCGTCGCTGCACCCGTTGTCGCCGCAGTCGGTGAAGCCGTTCTGATCGTTGTCGATGCGATCCGTGCAGCTCTCCAGCGTGGTCTCGCGCAGGCAGCAGGTCTCCAAGATGGCGCGGCACGCCGGATCGCCGCAGTCGAACTGGCCGTTGTCGTCGTTGTCGATGAAGTCGTGGCAGTTCTCGATGCTGTCCTCGAGCATCTCGTTGGGGATCTCGGGGACGACCTCGCCGCACAGCGTCGAGTTGCCGATGCAGTCGCGGTCGTCGCAGTCGATCGCGCCGTCGTAGTCGTTGTCGATGCCGTCGGAGCACGAGACGTCGTCGAACTCGTAGCCGCCCACCGGCAGCTCGGGGTTCTCGTAGCAGGACGCGAGCGCGGCCAGGGCCGCCGTGCGCAGCGATCGCCTCAGCGCAGACACGCGGCACGACCTGCGCCGTAGCGGCGCTCGAACGGGACGTGGATCATGCACGAGCCTTCGCTGCCGCGCTGCGGACCGAACGCGCCGCTGGCCGCGTAGCCCTCGAGCAGCTGCTCGAGTTCGCTGCGATCGTCCTTCGCGATCGCCCGGCTCACGTGCCGCCACTTCGCGAACTCCTCGATCGCGCCGCGCAGATCGCCTTCGGACACGCCCTTGATCAGCTTCGCCGCCTTCGGATCGCTCGCGACCGCCTTCGTGACCTCGTCGACCTTCACCGGATCGGCCTCGTAGACCATCTGGCAGATGCGCGCGCACTCGTCGTAGCGATCGTCGTGCTTCCACTTCACCGAGTGGCCGTCCACGGTGGACACGAGGCGGTTGTAGGTGCCCTCGCCGGTCGTGTCTTCTTCGACCGAGTGCAGCGACGTGAGCACGAACGGCGGCACGCCGTGCGCCCAGATGCCGCGCTTGTTCGCGATCGCATCCTTCTGCGCTTCGATGAGCTTCGCGTCGCCGGGCGTGTCGTCGACGCTCATCACGTGCGCGAGCCCGGCGCGGATGAGCGACTCCGCGAGATCGGGACAGAAGGTGAGCACGCGGCCGTACGTGTCGGCCTTGCCGTCGGTGTCGCAGTGCCAGACGCCGCGACGGCCGTGGTACATCGCCATCTTGGCGAGCACGTACATCTCCTTCGCCGTCCAGTCGCCCCACTGGTGCACCGGGCCGTGCGACTCGAGCGTGTTGAAGCCGGCGAGGCGCGCCTGCGCACCGTTGAACGTGCCCGCGTGGATGCGGAAGCTGTCGCCGTCGTTGAACGACACCGGCACTGCAGTGCCGTTCAGGATCACCTTCGTGCGCGGCTGAGCCGCGCTCGCGGTGCGAGCGATCGCGAGCGCTGCGAAGAACGTGAGCGCGAATGCGGCGAAGCGAGTGGCGACGTGCGAGCGAGTCGGCATCGGGGACCTGGCCGACGCGCGCGGGACCGCGAAGGCGGGCCTTCTTAGCCCTGCCTTCGCGCGGACACAACCGCGCCGGTGCCCCGTCTGCGCAACGTCGGCGTCACGCGTCGACGATCGCGAGGCCGTAATCGTCCCCACCGATCTTTCCCGTGGACGAAGCGTCGGGTCGTGTGACTACCTGGGCCGTCATGGGGATCGGGCAACACGCTTCGGGGGGTGCACCCGGGCTGTCGCGATGGGGCTGGCTCGCCGCCCTCGCGCTGGCTTCGGGGTGCTATTCGGGGCTGTCGCACGGCGGGTCGGGGGCATCGGGCGCGGACGGCCAGGCCGACGCGGGCGGGTCCTCCGGCGATGCCGGTGACGGCGCGGATTCGGGCAGCAGCGGCGGCGAGCCGTCGGGCGAGTGCGCTGCGCAGATCGGATCGCGCCCGCTGCAACGGCTGACGCCGGTGCAGTACCGCAACACGATCCGCGATCTCTTCGG
Source organism: Nannocystaceae bacterium (assembly GCA_035550195.1). Taxonomy (GTDB): domain Bacteria; phylum Myxococcota_A; class Polyangia; order Nannocystales; family Nannocystaceae; genus Xiheibacterium. Next base: position 1,425 of record DASZPU010000606.1, on the reverse strand, counting down.
CGACACCGAGTTCGAGGCGAGCTACGCGGACGAGTCGACGGTGACCAGCCAGCTCGGCGTGCGGCAGCTCCGCACCGACGCGGAGCAGGTCATCGCGCGGCGCGGCAGCTGGACGAAGGAAGTGTTCCCGTGCGCGACGGATGGTGCGCCCGACGACGAGTGCGTCGATCAGTTCATCGATGGCTTCGGTCGTCGCGCGCTGCGACGTCCGGCCGACGACGAGACGCGCGCGTGGTTGCGTGCGAGCTACGACGCCGCGATCGCCGAAGGCCTCGCGTTCGCCGACGCGATGGACGTGCTGCTCGCGGCGATGCTGCAATCGCCGGATCTCGTCTATCGCATCGAAGCCGGCGTGCCCGCCGAAGGTCAGCCCACCAACATCCGTCGGCTCGACGACTGGGAGATGGCGAGCCGGCTCTCCTACTTCCTGTGGGACACGATGCCCGACGACGAGCTCTTCACCGCGGCGGAAGCCGGTGAGCTCTCGACCAACTCGGGCCTGCGCGATCAGATCGAGCGACTGCTCGCCGATCCGCGCAGCGAGGGTCGCTTGCAGCACTTCGTGTCGGGCTGGCTGCAGCTCGACGGTGGTCAGCTGCACCTGCCGCTCGAAGAAGCGTTCAAGGACGCCGACCTCTTCCCCGAGTACAACCCCGCGTTGCAGGCCGCGATGCGCGACGAGCTCGAAGCGTTCGTGCGCGACGTGTTCTACGAGAAGGAAGCCGCGTTCGATCAGCTCTTCATGGGCCGTCGCGCGTACGTGAACGGGCCGCTCGCACAGCTCTACGGCGTCTCCGGTGGTCCCGGCGACGAAGCGACGTGGGCCTGGGTCGACCTGCCCGAGTCGCAGCGCGCCGGTCTGCTCACGCGCGCGGCGTTCCTCACCGTGTTCGCCGCTGCGAAGCCGCAGTCGCCGATCCGCCGCGGTGTGCTCGTGCTCGAAGAGGTGCTGTGCCAGCCGCTCGGCGACCCACCGCCGAACGCGAGCGACACGCCGGTCGACGGCGGCGACGTCGACGACGGCATGGGCGGCACGATCACCCGCACGGTGCGACAGGACGTCGAGTTCCGCACGGAGCAGGACGCGACGTGCAACGCGTGCCACGGCACGATGATCAACCCGGTCGGCTTCACGATGGAGCACTACGACGCGATCGGGCGCTGGCAGGACGACGAGGTCATCAGCGGTCTGCCGGTCGACTCGAGCGGCAACCTCAACGGCACGCCGCTCGCCGACGCGATCGAGCTGTCGAGCAATCTCTCGACCAACCCGCAGGTGCGCGAGTGCTTCGCGGATCACTGGCTCGAGGACGCGCTCGGTCTGCCCGGCGACATGCTCGACGAATGCACGCGCGACAGCGTGCGCCAAGCCTTCGTGGACAACGGTGACATGCGCGAGCTCCTGATCGCGATCGTCCTCTCCGA